>JBCDAS010000130.1:0-10954 GCA_039185235.1 Pseudomonadota bacterium | reverse complement strand
TCGATGACTGTGTAGTACGACAGACAAACACTCAGTTCCAGTATGGGTATGAATACCTTGGTAACTCGGGACGTCTAGCCGGCGCGCGGCGGATCGGTCGCGCAAGCCCGGATGAAGACAAAGCCAAGGGGAACGCATTGTGACCACGCTCCCGGATAGCACCGAGAAAAAGCTCGGCCTGGTGATCGATCTCGATATTTGTGTTGGGTGTCATGCCTGTGCCGTGAACTGCAAGGAATGGAACACGGGCGGGTATGGCGCTGCGCTCTCGGACCAGGACGCCTATGGGGCGGAGGCGACGGGGACCTGGCTCAACCGGATCCATTCCTATGAGGTGACGCCCGATCAGGGCCCGGCCCAGATCATCCATTTCCCGAAATCCTGCCTCCATTGCGAGGATGCGCCCTGTGTGACGGTCTGTCCCACGGGGGCTTCTTATAAGCGCGAGGCGGATGGCATCGTGTTGGTCAATGAAGACGCCTGCATGGGCTGCGGTCTCTGCGCCTGGGCCTGTCCCTATGGCGCGCGGGAGATGGATGCCCAGGCGGGGGTTATGAAGAAATGCACCCTCTGCGTCGATCGGATCTATAATGAGAACCTGCCCGAGGAGGACCGTGTCCCGGCCTGTGTCCGCTCCTGCCCCGCTGGCGCCCGGCATTTCGGCGATCTGGGGGATCCGGAGAGCGCGGTTTCCGAGATGGTCGCTGAGCGTGGCGGATTTGCCCCGATGATCGAACAGGGCACTAAGCCCGTGAACCGCTACCTGCCGCCGCGGGCGCGGGATGCTCATGAGGCGGGCCCTGTCAATCTGGCTGAACTGGCGGAGCCCGAGGTGACCGGGTTCCTTGGCTGGCTTGACCGCACGCTCGAGAGGATCGGCTGATGCATCCCGCACCGTCTCTCGTCTTCTTCACGGTTCTGAGCGGTCTTGGCCTTGGGCTGATCATATCGCTTGGGTTCGGCTATGGGCCGAAGGAGCAGGTCTTTGCCCTGGTCGCTTCCTTCCTGGCCCTAGGGGTCACCGGGCTGGGCGGGTCGCTTTCGGTTCTTCATCTGGCAAATCCAAAGAATGCCTGGCGGGCCTTTAGCCAGTGGCGCTCCTCCTGGCTGAGCCGCGAGGCCTGTTTGATGCTTGCCACGTTGGGGCTTTTTGCCGTCTACGCGCTGTTATGGGTTGTGACGGGCGAGCGTTGGTGGGGTCTTGGATATCTGGCGGCGGTTCTGGCGCTCTCGACCGTTTATGCAACGGCCATGATCTATGCGCAGCTCAAGACAGTGCCGAGTTGGTCTGTCACCCCAACACCGGCCTTGTTCCTGATCCTCTCGATCACCGGTGGGATAGTGACTTGCCGGATGCTCCAGGGGATCTTTGGTGATAGCGCCACACTCTGGCATGTGCCGCTGGCGATTGCGGTTGCGGCCGGCGCCAGCATTTGGTGGACCACCCAGGCGGCAGGTGCGGGGCGGACCGCGACTGGCTCGACCATCGCGTCTGCCACCGGGCTCGGGCGACAAGGCCAGGTTCGCCTCTTCGAAGGGCCGCATACCGGCAGCAACTATCTGCTCGACGAGATGGCTTTCAAAGTTGGACGCAAGCGCGCCTATGAGCTCCGCCGGTTTGGCGCGCTGGCGGGGTTTGTTCTGCCTCTGATCCTGGCTATCATCGCGTTGATCACAACCAGTTGGGTGCTGGTCTTGGCGCTGATTTGCCATATCTCCGGCGTCATGGCGCTGCGTTGGCTCTTCTTTGCCGAGGCAGAGCATGTTCAGGCCCTCTACTATGGCCAAGAGTGAGCTTGGCGAGGCCCCCCGGCCACGTGACGCTGGGTCGCGATTGACGGGATGGGATGGGTATCGATAGAGAACGGATTTTCGGGCGATAGCCAAGGGAGCGCGCGATGAGCGACTTCGACCGCGAAGCAATGGAATATGATGTGGTGATCGTAGGCGCCGGACCATCGGGTCTGAGCGCTGCGATCCGGTTGAAACAACTGGGCGGCGATGACATCTCGGTCGTCGTTCTGGAGAAAGGCTCGGAGGTGGGCGCGCACATCCTTTCAGGTGCTGTGTTGGACCCGGCGGGCCTCGACAAGCTGATCCCGGATTGGAAGGAAAAAGGCGCGCCGCTGAACACGCCGGTGACGACCGACCAGTTTAAAATTCTCGGACCGAATGGCGATCTCAGCCTGCCCGTCTGGGCCATGCCGCCGCTGATGTCGAACCATGGCACTTATATTGTCTCGATGGGCAATGTCTGCCGTTGGATGGCGGAGCAGGCCGAAGAGATGGGTGTCGAGATCTTCCCGGGCATGGCCTGCTCGGAGCTGGTCTATCACGAGGATGGCGGCGTGAAAGGTGTGGTCGCGGGTGAGTTCGGCAAGAACCCCGATGGCAGCCCCGGCGATGGCTATGAGCCAGGCATGGAGCTCCATGGCAAATATGTGATGCTGGCCGAAGGTGTGCGGGGGTCTTTGTCGAAAGAAGCGATCAAGAAGTTCAATCTGGCCGATGGCAAGGAGCCGCAGAAATACGGCATCGGGATGAAAGAGCTTTGGGAGATCGATCCCGCCAAGCACAAGGCCGGGACGGTCACGCACACCATGGGCTGGCCTTTGGGCGGCAATGCAGGCGGCGGAAGCTTTATCTACCATCTCGAGAACAACCAGGTCTATGTGGGCTTCGTGGTCCACCTGAACTACGAGAACCCGCATCTCTTTCCCTATATGGAGTTCCAGCGCTTCAAGCATCATCCTGTCGTCGCGGAGCTTTTGAAAGGCGGCAAACGGATCGCCTATGGCGCGCGGGCGATCACCGAGGGCGGGTGGCAGGCGATGCCAAAGCTGACCTTCCCGGGCGGTGTGCTGCTGGGCTGTGCGGCTGGCATGGTCAATGTGCCCCGGATTAAGGGCAACCATAACGCGATGCTCTCAGGCATTGCTGCGGCCGAGGCCGCGTTCGCGGCAATCGGAGAAGGCCGCGCCAGTGATGAACTTGTGGCCTATGAGGCGGATGTCCGCACGGGCGATATCGCCAAGGACCTGAAGCCCGTGCGCAATGTCAAACCGCTCTGGAGCCAGATGGGCCTGATGGCGTCGCTCTCGCTGGGGGCGGTCGATATGTGGGTGGCAAACCTGACCGGTTGGAACCCGCTGGGGACCATGCGCCATATCAAGACCGATGCAAAAGCCACAGGGAAGGCGAAGGATTTCGCACCGATTGAGTATCCAAAGCCCGATGGGGTGATCAGCTTCGACCGGCTGACCAATGTGGCCTATAGCTTCACCAATCACGAGGAGAGCCAGCCGGCCCACCTCACTCTGCGCAACGCGGATATCCCGATCGATAAGAACCTGCCGATCTATGCAGAACCGGCGCAACGCTACTGCCCGGCAGGGGTCTATGAGGTGGTGCGCGAAGACGATGGCTCGAACCCAAAGTTCCAGATCAATTTCCAGAACTGCGTCCACTGCAAAACCTGTGACATCAAAGATCCGAGCCAGAACATCACCTGGGTGACACCGCAAGGCGGCGACGGTCCGAACTACCCCAATATGTAACGAACCAAGCGGAATGCCCGGCCAAGGCCGGGCATGCGGCTAAACTTGGCGTTTTGCAGTGGCAAAACGCGTGGGCGCATCGATCCTAAGGTCAACGCTTCGTCTGGGCGCCAATTCCTCGATCCAGCGAAGCGACGGATCGAGGGTAAAATCGTGTCGGGCCCTTGGTCCGACTCCGCTTGGTAGCTTTGTTTGCTGTCACCCCAGCAGACGGGCTTTCAGATAACCATAGAAGTCCCAGATCGTGCCCTCGTAATCGGCGGGTGCCAGAGGACCGCCGGTGGCAAACCGGCTGCGCAGGCCTTTTTGCATATCCAGAAGCCGGGCCTTGTCTTCGGCATTGAAGGCCGCGGCAAAAGCGGCCCGTGCCTCGGCTTCATCGCCTTGGAATGTGGCCTCGCGGGCAATGACGCCCCAGCGGGTTTGCACCGCTTCGGGGCCCGCTGGCGTCAGTGTCATATAGACCGCTGAATTGGGTGAGATCGCCGCAACGAAGCCCGGATAAATCCAGACCATCATCGAAAGCGCGCGCTCTTCCTCGGTCATATCGGCATGGGTCTCGGTCCGGCCCTGATAGTTCGGGTCGTAATGCGCTTTATAGGTTGTGAAGGCCGGGCCATCGGGCCCTTTGCGGCAGAGCCGGGTCGGTGTCATCGGGTGCAGCGTCTTCATATGCACTTGGCTCAGGTGATAGCCTTCCATGAAGTTCTCGGCGAGGCCCTTCCAGTTTACCTGCCAGACTTCGGTTTCGGCATGGGCTGTGCGCATCTCCTCGGCGTGGTAGTTGGCCACCAGAGGATTAAGTTCTTCCAATTGCGCCAGGAGCGGCTCAGCGCCCGCATCGAGATTGACAAAGACCCAGCCCATCCATTCAGCAACTGGAAAGCTTGGCAGGCCACAATCGGATTTCTCAAATCCCGGCTGGTCGTCGAGGAGCGGTGCGCGCACCAGGCGCCCGTCGAGATTGTAAGTCCAGGCGTGATAGGGACAGGTGAAGCGTTTGGTCCTCCCCTGACCCTCGGCCAAGCGGCTGCCACGGTGGCGGCAGACATTGCTGAGAACCCGGAGTCCGGTCTTGCTGCGCGTGACGATCAAGGGCTCGTCAAGGATTTCGAGTGCCAGGAAATCACCGATCTCGGCGATCTCGTCGGCGCGGCAGAGGCAGATCCAGCCTGGCAAGAAGACGCGTTCGATCTCGGCCTCGAGCACGTCTTGGGCGCGGTAGAAGGCGGGTGGCATGGCGATCGGACGGCCGCTGGGAGAGACCGTTGAAAGCTCTGTTCGCCAGGAGTTCAGCATCGATCCTATCCTGATCCAAAATTCGCCCTATCCTGTTGCAGCAAATGGCGCGCGGCAATCGCTGATTTACGCTTTCCGGCTTAAAGCCTCGAAAGAATTTCGGATGAGGTTGTGATGGGCGGATCCCGTATGATGCGCCTGAGACGAGGACAGAGCATGCAGCTACCCCCCGAGATGATGCATCCGCGGCGCTATCCGCTGACCCATGAGCTGCATGCGCGGCCCTTCCAGCCCTATGAAGCGCCGGGGCGGATCTTGCATCTCGCCTTCAAGGAGCCAGTGAATGCGTCCGAGCGAGATCGGATGCGAGACTTTGCCCATCTGATTGATTTTCTGGATCGCCATGGCGGCCCGCATCCGGCCGAGAATGCAACGCATTACACACATGATTTCGGGCGCTTCCGGCTGAAATGGGAGCAGCATACGGAGTTCGTGACCTATACGATCTACACGCCCGTCCCTGAGGAGGCGTTGTTCAAGCATGAATTGATGGCACTGGCGGAGGCGAGTTGGATGGCCGAGGCGCCGGGCAAGATCATCGCGGCCATCGATATCGAGATCTTGCAAGCCGATGGCGCGGAGGCTGCACGGGAGCTGATCGACACATCGGTCCTGAAGTATTTCAATGTCGAGGGTTTGGCGATTGCCTCCGTTTTGGATCAGGGCGCGATGGCGTTGTCTGATTTCAGGATCCATGAGGGCGGGTTTACCCGATGTGCCTTGGTGCTCCACTCGACCCGGGGGCCGAGGCGCATTGGGCGAACGGTTCAGCGGCTGATTGAGATTGAGACGTATAAGACGCTGGCGCTTCTGGCCTTGCCGATCGCGCGGGACACGGCGCAGAGGCTCAATCTGATCGAGTTGGATCTCGCGGATCTGGTCGGCCAAGTCTCGAAGGCCGAGGGGACGGCGGCGGCGGATATCTTGAAGTCTCTCTCGGCGCTCTCGGCTGAGATTGAAACCCTCTCGGCGACGAGCGCTTTTCGATTTGGGGCGGCGGAGGCCTATGAGCGGATTATCCGCGACCGCATTACGATGTTGCGCGAGGCGCGGATCGAGGGGCGGCAGATGTTCCGCGAGTTCATGCTGCGCCGGTTTGAGCCCGCGATGCAGACATGCCATTCGACCCAAGCGCGTCTTGAGGCGCTCTCGACACGGGCGAGCCGGATTGCCGAATTGCTGCGCACCCGGGTTGATGTTGAGGTGCAGGCGCAGAATCAGCAATTGCTCCGCTCGATGGATGCGCGGGCGGATTTGCAATTGCGCCTGCAACGCACGGTCGAAGGGCTCTCGGTGGTGGCGATCAGCTATTATGCGGTCAGCCTGATTGGTTATCTGGTTGCACCTCTGGCCGAGCCACTGGGGTTCGATAAGAATACGCTTTTGGCCGCTGTTGCTATTCCCTTGATCCTGGCGATTTGGCTGGCTGCGCGTGCCGTGCGCAGGCGCTTTGTGGCGGGGGATACTTGAGCGGCCGAGCGGGCGGGTTTTCCCTCCTGCGCTAAAGCGCAGATCGGCCCGCCCGCCCTGCCAAAAAAAGTGGCTTAGGTCCTTAGAAGACCGTGTCGAGCACGAGGCCAGTTGTCAGGAACAGGCCGCCCCAACGGGTGGCGCGGAAGATGTAGAGGCATTGCTCCGGGTCATCGATATCGGTTGCTCGGGTCTGCCAGCACATGAAGAGCGCCATGGCGAGCACCCCGCCGAGGCCTAAGAGACCCCCTCCGGCGAAGAGGACAGCGGTTGCCGCCAGCCCAAAGAAGGCGCCGGTGAACATCCAGAGGAATTGCGTGGTCTCCTGCCCGAACAGCCGCGCCGTGGATTTCACACCGATCAAGGCGTCATCCTCGCGGTCTTGATGAGCATAGATCGTGTCGTAATGCAGCGTCCAGGCGATCCCGGCGCCATACATGTAGAGTGCCGAGAAGCTGATCGATCCTGTATGGGCCGCATACATCAAGAGGACGCCCCAGTTAAAGGCGATGCCCAGGAAGGCTTGCGGCCAATAGGTGAAGCGTTTGGCGAACGGGTAAACGGCCACCGGGATCAGCGAGATCACGCCCAGAAGGATCGCTGTCCAGTTGAAGGTGATCAGAATCAAGAAGGCCATGAGCGCTTGGCCGACCAACCAGAACGCGGCCTGAGCACCGGTGACTTGACCGGCGGGCAGGGGGCGCGAGCGGGTGCGGTCGACCTCGGCATCGATGTCGCGGTCTTGGATATCGTTCCAGGTGCAGCCGGCGCCGCGCATCAGCAATGCGCCCAGTGTGCAGGCTGGGATCAACCAGAGATCAACCAGCCTCCATCCGGTTGCCATGGCTGCCAGAGCGATGCCCCAAAAGCAGGGGATCAAGAGCAGCCAGGTCCCGATTGGCCGGTCCGCCCGAGAGAGCCTCAGATAGGGCCGCGCGGGTTCGGGCGCGAACCGGTCGACCCAGTTCAGCGCGGTTGCGTCTTGAACCCTTCCCTCACCGCCCTTGGCGCTGCTATCTCTCGCTCCATCCATAGGGAGAGATATGCCACAGATGGGCGAGAAAATAAGGCTCTTCGTCGACGCAGGCTTGTGTGCGGACGCGGAAATCGCGCTCAGCCGCGATCAGGCGCATTATCTGAGTGCTGTGATGCGGCGCGGCCTGGGCGATCGGCTGGCAGTCTTCAATGGCCGCGACGGCGAATGGCGTGCTGAGATTGCCGAGATCGACAAGCGCGCGGCGCGGCTGATCTGCCTCGAGCCGTTGCGCAAACAAACCGCACCGCCCGATCTCTGGCTCGCCTTTGCTCCGATCAAAAAGGCGCGGACGGATTTCATTGCCGAGAAAGCCTGTGAGATGGGCTGTCGCCGGGTGATCCCCGTCTTCACGCGCCACACGAATTCCGAACGGGTGAACCGCGCGCGTCTCCAGGCCCATGCGGTGGAGGCGGCGGAGCAATGCGGGCTTCTCAGCATACCTGAGATTGCCGAGCCGATCTCGTTGGAGCGGTTCTTGGCTGGGCTCTCCGAGCGTCAGATCTTGTTCTGCGATGAGAGCGGCACCGGGGCGCCCGCGCGTGATGTCTTGGCCGAGGCCGGGGCGGGCCCTTGGGTGATCCTAACGGGGCCCGAAGGCGGGTTCAGCGAAGAAGAGGCCGCCCGGCTCAGGGCGCGCGAGGATGCCCATGCGGTCAGCCTCGGGCCAAGGATCCTGCGCGCGGATACGGCGGCGGTGGCGGCACTCGCGCTTTGGCAATCGGTGCTAGGGGATTGGCAATGAGCGGTTTTAGACCCGAGGCGGTGGCCTTGACCCTGCGCTGGGCCGAGATTGTGCTGACCGGGACGGCGGCGCTCTGGCTCTTGCGCGAGACCTATCTCGCTTATCTCAATGCGAGCCCGACCTCGATCCTTACTCTGGTTGGGGCGGTGTTTGCGGGCCTTTGGTGCGCGGTCACAGTGATGCGCTTTATCCTCAGGCGCAGAACGGTTGGACCGGACCGGCCCGGGGGACCCGGGATTGTCACCATCCAAGAGGGGCGCATCGGCTATTTCGGTCCCGAGGGCGGCGGGTTTGTCGCCCTTGATGCCTTGGTCCAGGTCGATCTGATCATCGGCTTCGAGCAGGCCAGCGGCCTCGACTGGCGCTTTAAGGATGAGTTCGGCCAAACGCTCCAGATCCCCGCTGGCGCAGAAGGGGCCGAGCAGATCATCGACACGATCGGGGTGCTCAGCCATGTGGACTATCAAAGCCTGCTCACCGCAGGCTTCGCCAAGGATCCCGGCATCCATCCGATTTGGCGGCGCGAAGGCGGGATCAGCCTGCCCGGATCTTCGCCAGCCAACGGATCGTGAGGAAGATCGCCCAGCCCATCACCACGAAAAAGATCATCGCGCCATTGTTGAGCTGCGCGGGAAAGACAAAGGCGTTGATCGCTGCCACAACCGCGCCCATCAGCCCGCCCATCATCGCCCAGGCGGCCGAGCTTCGTTGATCCAACAGACGCAGGATCCAGACCCCAAGCACGCCCAAGGTCGCTGTGAAGGCGAAAAAGAACGGAAACAGGATCATCATATTGTCGAGCGTGTAATTGAGCGTCGAGGCGAAGTCCCGCTCGGTCGAGCCGCCGATAATGAAAATAATCAGAGCCACCACACCCGACCACGCCAGGGGGGTCATCACCATGGCGTAGAAGAGCTGACCGATCCGGGGCATCTCGGCTTTTGTCTCAGGGGCAGGCTTCGTTTCCGTCATGGGCGGGGACACTAGCTCGCAGCCGCAACCCACGCAATCTGAAAGCGTTACCGGCGTTGGAGAAGTCCCGAATCGAATGGTCTGTGCTGGTGGGCTCGGTCGTGTGAGCCGGTAATCTCATGTACAGGTCGGTAAATTGCGTAAACCGGGATCAAAGCTATCTGTTTGGGTTCAAGAACAAAACCGGATCTGACTGAAGCGGTCAGAACCTAGGATTTTGCTCAATCTTAAGAGTCAGGACCAAAAGTTTCTTTCAACCGGGCTGACCTTGACGCAACGCTGCCCCATAGCGGGGGCGCGGACGACGCGGTCATTGAGCTGCTTGCGTGGGAGCGCCGACAGTCACAGACTGCCAGCATGAAAATCAGACTACATACTGCGGCACAAAACTCGGCAGGTGAGCGCGTTCGAATCGCGCTCAATCTCAAAGGTCTAGACTTCGAGTATGTACCAGTTGCGTCTACTCGCTGCTCACGTTATCGGCGAAAGAACCCGCAAGCCCTCATTCCGACGTTGGAAGTCGATGGCATCTACATTGCCCAGTCACTTGCGGCGATAGAATTCTTGGAAGAGCAGTTTCCCAATCCTGCGCTGCTCCCTGAAGACCCAATTCTGAAAGCGCGTTCTCGTAGTTTTGCATTGGCAATTTGCGCGGAGCTTCACGCGCTTACGGTAAGAAGAGTCAGAAAACACTTAGCCGCAGATCTTAAGGCCGAAACGTCAGACCTGGATGCTTGGTACAGTCATTGGACGCGGATCACATTGTCAGCTTTGGAGGAATGTCTCGCAAACAGACCAAGCGTGCGCCAGTTCTCCTTCGCCGATTTCCCAACTTATGCAGATATCGCGCTCGTTCCGCAGCTTGCTAACGCAAGGCGCTTCAATTTTGACCTCTCAGATTTCCCAAATCTTCGCGAGATTGAGGCCAGATGTGTGGTCCTGCCTGCTTTCGCAAAAGCGCGTCCCGAGAACCAAATCGACTACGAGCGATGAATGGCACAGATACTCTGGTCTCGAAGCCGAGCTTCTCTGCGTTTCTCGCAAACACTCGCTCTCCGAGCTCGCAGGGTCAGCTGGGGTTGCGACATCTGAGGTCTCCATCTGCGAGGCTTTGCTGAAATACCACTCCGACCTCAGGCTTCTGCGCTACGCATCCCCTCACATCTCAAGTCGGCTGCAAGATCGCTCATAGGGCGACGCTTGTGGGCTTTCCGCGGGGCCCGAGTGGCATCTTGATGCTAAAGGCCCAGTTGGACCGGCGACTTGGGCCCACAAGATCGCAGACGGAGCGACCCACATCGCCCCGCATCCATTGCCGGGTGCGATCACCGAGACGTCACAGGCGGTGCAGCCGTTTACGCATTGTACCTGAAATCTCGCGCCGGTATGGTTGCGCCGAACAACCGGAGGATGCCCCATGAACGCGCCAAGCCCGATTACGCCCGCCAAGTTTGACTGGGCCGATCCATTCCTGATCGAGACGCAGTTGACGGAGGAGGAGCGGATGCTCCGTGACAGCGCGGCGCAATTCGCGGCCGATGTGCTCGCGCCCAAAGTGGTTGATGCCTTCGCCAACGAGACGTCCGATCCCGGCCTGATCAAAGAGATGGGGGATGTCGGGCTCTTGGGTGTGAACATTCCGGAGGAATATGGTGGCCTCGGTGCGGGCTATGTCGCCTATGGCCTCCTGGCGCGCGAGGTGGAGCGGGTCGATTCGGGGTATCGCTCGATGATGTCGGTCCAGTCTTCCTTGGTGATGTACCCGATCTATGCCTATGGCTCGGAGGAGCAGCGCCAGAAATACCTCCCCGGTCTGGCCGCGGGTGATCTGGTTGGCTGTTTCGGCCTGACCGAGCCGGATGCGGGCTCCGACCCAGG
>JBCDAS010000129.1:0-10996 GCA_039185235.1 Pseudomonadota bacterium | reverse complement strand
TACCCGGCCCCGCAATTGGCGGTTTATCGCAACGCGTTTGCCATGCTGCCTGCGATCCTCTTGCTGTCGCTGACGCCCGGATGGCGCTGGCGCTGGGATCAGATGATCATCCCGCTCTGGCAGCTGGGGCTGTTGCGCGGGGTCTTTATCACCATCGCGCAGGTGTCGTTCTATTTCTCGCTGAGCTTCATGCCCTTCGCGACCGCCTCCGCCCTGACCTTCACCATGTCGCTTTTCACTACCGCCTTCTCGGCACCTCTGTTGGGCCATAAGATCGGGATTTGGCGGTGGAGCGCGGTTCTGACCGGGTTCGGCGGGATCATGCTGATCCTGCGCCCGGGCAGCGAGACCTTCACAATCTGGGCGTTCCTGCCAGTCCTGGCCGCCGTTGGCTATGCGGCGACGGCGGTGACCTCGCCTTTGTTCCCGAAATCGGTGCCGACGGCGGCGATCAATCTTTGGACCGGGATCTCGGCGCTGATCGGCGCGATTGTCCTTACCAGCACAACCTCTGGCTGGGTGCCGATTGCCAGTGCCACCGATCTGGGGCTGATGGTCGCCATGGGGCTGGTCGGCGGCTCGGGCGTTTTATTGCTGATCTTCGCCTATCGGATGACCGAGCCCAGCAATCTCAGCCCGTTTGACTATTTCGGCATCCTATTCGCCTTTGTCATTGGCTACATGTTCTTTGGCGAGAGCCCGGTGGAGGAGTTGTTCCCGGGAGTTATCTTCATCATCGCCGGCGGCATTCTGATCGTCTGGCGGGAGCGGGTGAACAAAGCACGGGAGACGGCGGAATGACGGAACTGACAGCAGAGCTTCAGGCCAGCGGCTGGGAAAGCACGCAGGAGGGCAAGGCGATCGCCAAGACTTTCCGGTTTCGCAACTTCCGCGATGCCATGGCCTGGATGAGCCGGGTGGCCTTTGAGGCCGAGGCGGCCGATCACCATCCCGAATGGTTCAACGTCTACAATCGCGTCGAGGTCACATTGACCACCCATGACACTGGTGGATTGTCTGACAAGGACATCGCGTTGGCCGGGCAGATGGACCGGATCGCAGCGCTCACCTATGCCAAGTGATCCGTCGGGGGCTGGCCGCCATGGCGGGCGAGCATCTCCAACAGAACGTCTTTGCGCACGGGTTTGGTCAGGTAGTCGGTCATGCCCGCGGCCAAACATGCCTGGCGTGTCTCCTCCATCGCATGAGCGGTCAGCGCGATAATTGGCACGGGCTGGCGGTTCTCGCGGGCCTCGAGCCCACGGATCTTCTCGGTTGCCTCCCAACCATCTACCAATGGCATGGAGAGATCCATTAGGATCAGATCGGGCGGCTCGTTTGAGAAGGCGTCAATTGCCTCTTGGCCGTTCTCAACCAGGGTGAGGCTGTGCTGGGTCGGTTCGAGATATTTCTCAAAGACCAAGCGGTTCACCCGGTTATCCTCGGCCATCAGGATCTTCAGCGGACGGGTTGCCGGGGCAGATCCAAGCTGTTCAGTTGCGCTCTCATCAATCTCGGCCGCGATCGGCAGACGCAGGGTCACGGTGAAGCGGCTTCCAACACTTTGGCGGCTCTCGACCGTGATCTCGCCGCCCATCATCCGCACCAGCCGCGCCGTGATGGCAAGGCCCAAACCCGTGCCCTGATCGCGATGACCATCCCGTGCGCTGACTTGAACAAAATCGTCAAAGATGGTTGCGATCCGGCTCGCTGGAATGCCGATCCCTGTGTCAGAGATCGTGAGGGTCAGCGCCATCTGAGCCTCGGACCTACGATGACCTTTCACATCCACCCTTACCGCACCCGCATCGGTGAATTTCACCGCATTGCCGACCAAGTTCGTCAGCACCTGACGCAGGCGCAGCGCATCCCCTTCAAAGCGGCGCGGCAGATCCGGGGGATAGTCCACATGCAAGGCCAAGCTCTTCCGGCGCGCCAATGGCTCCGCCAGACGCTGCACGTCATTGCAGAGATAGGCGAGGTCGAAGGGCCCGCGGATCAACTCCAACCGGCCCGCCTCGATCTTTGAGAGATCCAGGATATCGTTGATCAGCATCACGAGGGCTTCGGCAGAATGCCGGATCGTGTCGATCGAGAGCTGCTGCTCCGCGCTCAGATCCCCTTCGCTCAGCACATCGCTCATGCCAATGATGCCATTCATGGGCGTGCGGATCTCGTGGCTCATCCGCGCGAGAAAGGCCGATTTCGCCTGGTTCGCCTCGGCAGCGGTTTCGGCGAAAACCTGCGCCCGCTCGGCCTGGGCTTTTGCCTCGGTCCGGGCCGCAACCAAATTTCGCGCATCGGCCTTGGATTGCGTGAAATCGGTGAAGGTGAGAACCCAGCCGCCTTTTTGCCGGGGTTTGGTCGCGACATTGACCTGTCGGCCCGCCGGTGTCTCGTGATAGACCTGCTCGCGCAGATTGGCATCGGTCATGTCGCGCAGGAACTGCAATGGCACGACCTCGCGTGGGCCATAGTCCCCACGCGAACGGCTGGCGGCGATAAAGTCCGAGAATTGCTGTCCAACCGGGTTCCACCCTTCGGGCCAGCCCAAGACTTCCCGCAGGCGCGTGTTTGTGGTCTCGATCCGGCCTGTGCTGTCGAGGACCATGAGCCCCTGGCTCATAACATCGATGATTTCGTCAATCCCAGTGCTGGCCGCAACCGTCGGCCTGCGGGCGCGCCTGCGCAAAAGCACCAGCGCCGTTGTGGCCGCGGCGATCGCAACACCCATGGTCCAGAAACCAAACAGAAAAATGGCCCCGGCCGAGATCCAAGTGAGCGCGACCAAACCGATGATCGCCGGATCCAACCGGCGCGATGCCGTGTCCAGAGAGCTTCGCCGAACCGGCGCGGCCTCGGCCGTTACAGCCGTTTCTCTAAGATCAAAATGTTCCATTCCAGAACCCGTTCATACGCAACGTCATCGACCGAACCGCGGATGATCACCCAGCCAAACCCGTTCTCCGGTGCGGCCTCCAAGCTGGGCGCCGCGGTGCTCGGAGGAGGCACGGCCGCGAAAGAGAAGGGGCGCCCCTGATCCCAAACCCCCAGAAAGACCCGGTCCTTCTGATGCCAGAAGCCGATATGGATCGGCTGGCCCGGACGGCCGAGATAGGCGTGGCGGATGATATTGTTGACCAGCTCGACCAAAACGCTGTCGAGCGCGTCCAACGCCGCGTCCGATTGCTGCTTCAAAGCCAGGATTGGACGGATCGAGGCGCGTATCTGTTCCAATGCAGGCGCGATCGCGGTGTATTCGCTGGACAGCTCCACGGCGAATGCAGGTTCGAAACTGCGCACCATCGGCATGGGCACCGAACCTTCCATCTCAGGCGTTTTCCCGTATCGCCAGCACCTCATCCATCCGCGTCAGCGACAGCAGATGGGTCACCCGGGGGCGTAAGCCGGTCAGCTCGAACCGGCCGTCTTGCTTGGCGCGCTTGGTCAGACCAATCAAAGCGCCCAGACCCGCACTGTCGACGAATTCGACGCGGCTCAGATCCAGCAAGATCTGCTGCTCGCCCCGGTCCATTATGCCATCGAGATGGGCGCGAAACGCCTCTGCCACGACCGAGTCCAGACGGTCGCGGTGATAGGCGACCCGGAGCAGACCATCGGCATGGCCCTGTTCGATCAGCATCGGCTTTCCTCCCCGTTGGCTGGGATGGGCCGAAACTATCGCGTCAGGCGTTAAGAAAACCCCAAGCGAAGGGTCGGAAATCAACCCTCGGTTAAGGGGCGGTCCGCACTGTGTCGCTGATGGAGAGCCAAGCGAATCCGCGGGTGTCTGATGGCATCTGGAACAGTCATCCCGGGATGCAGTCCGGGCGGCGCGTTGTCATCGTCCATGACAAGATGTCCGGCAGGCGTCGATTGACGCGTCATCTGGCCGCTCATGGCTATGTGGTTGCGCCCGCGCCCGATCCGGGAACGGCCCTCGATCTTCTGCGCGAAGAAGATGCCGCGATTATGATCTGCGACAGTGCTTTGCCCGAGGATGGGACGCGTAGGCTCTGCGATGCGGTGCGCAACTCGGATCTGGCGGGCCGGGTCTACATTCTGCTGATCGCCGAGCGGGCGGAGCGGGAGAAAGTCGCCGACAATATGCGCCTCGGCATCGACGATGTCCTGCGCCATCCGGTCAGCGCGGCCGAGCTTGCGATCCGCCTCGTGGTGGCTGAGAGCTGGTTCAAACGCCGCGAGGCGATGCAGGATGAACAGCTGCGCAGTCACACCGCTGATCAGCGCCTTAGGGATCTGGAGGAAGAACGCAAGGCCGATGAGGCCCTCACCGCGCGGATTCAAAACGGCCTTCAGGCGCCCGGGCATTACCAAAGAAACGGCTTCGGGATCGCCTCCTTGAGCCTTGCGGAGGGGGATGTCTGCGGCGATGTGGTCGGCAGTTTCACCGTAGGGCGCGATATTATTGGGCTTTACGCCGCCGATGTCTCGGGCAAGGGGGTGGCCGCTGGCTTGATGTGCATGAACTTGGTCGCCCATCTCTCCGGCACGATCCCCGGGCGGAACTTGGCGCTCAAGAAGGGCGTGAGCGGACGGACCGAGGTCCGCGACCCGGCCGAGATCCTGAGCGAGCTAAATCGCCTCTTCGCGCCCGCCAATGAGCGCGAGCTCTATTTGACCGCGGCCCTCGCCCTCGTCGATCGGCGCAACGGGATCGGTCGGATCGCAATGGCGGGGCATCCCCTGCCGCTGCTCCTGCCCCATCACGGCATGGCAATCCCATTGGGCGAGCCCGGCCCCCCGATCGGCCTTTTGCCGGACCGGCGCTATCAGAGCATGGAGTTCAAGCTGCCCCCTGGCGGGCGGATCGTGATGTTCTCGGACGGGTTGTCGGACGCCTGCGCGGCGTTGAACGCGGAAACCGGCGCCGAACGGGTGGCCGCAGGCGCCGCCGAACTCGCCCTCGCGCCACTCAGCACCGCCCCCCAGGCGCTGATCACCAAGATGGCCGAGGAACACGGCGCTCAATTCACCGACGATGTCTCAATCCTCGTGGCCGAGCGTTTGAACGCGAACTAGCGCCTATTCCTCAATGCTGAGGTCGAAATTCTCACCGGGGAAGTATTTCGCGATCCTGACATCGGCAGCGCGGGCATGGCCCTCCATCCGCTCGAGGCGCGAGATCCGGGCGGCCGCCGGGCCGATCGCCCGGTTGGCCTCACGGGTGGCGCGCTGCCAGGTGACTGTCTTCATGTATTTGTGGACCGAGAGACCGCCGGTGTAGCGCGCAGCCCCCGAGGTCGGCAGCACATGGTTGGTGCCCGAGCATTTGTCGCCATAGGTCACCGTCGTCTCTTCTCCCAAAAACAGCGAGCCATAGGAGCGCAGGCGCCCCAGCCACCAGTCGAGATCCTCGGCCTGAACGCTGAGATGTTCAGCGCTGATCCGGTCGGCGCAGTCGGCGACTTCCTCGCGGGTGTCGCAGACCATGATCTCGGCATAATCGCGCCAGGCGGCCTCGGCGTTCTTTGAGTTCAGCTCCGGCAGATCGGCGATCAGTTCGGGCACGCGGGCCATCACCGTCTCGGCCAAGGCGCGCGAGGTGGTCGCAAGCCAGACCGGCGAGTTATAGCCATGCTCCGCCTGGCTCACCAGATCGACGGCGACGACTTCGGGGTCTGCTTTATCGTCAGCGAGGATCAGCGAGTCCGTGGGTCCTGCGAACATGTCGATGCCGACGCGGCCAAAGAGGATCCGCTTGGCTTCAGCCACGAATTGATTGCCAGGGCCCACCAGGATATCCGCAGGCTTGGCGCCGAAAAGGCCGAAGCACATGGCGGCCACCCCTTGCACGCCGCCGAGGTTCAGCACCCGGTCCGCGCCACAAAGGTCAAGCGTGTAGAGGATCGCCGGCGGGATGCCCACGCCCGGGATCGTCGGCGAACAGGCCGTGATGTCTTGCACGCCCGCCACTTTGGCGGTTGTCACCGTCATCACTGCCGAGGCGACATGGCTGTAGCGCCCGCCCGGCACGTAGCAGCCCGCTGCCGTGACCGGGATCTGCTTTTGCCCGGCGATCAGGCCCGGCGTGACTTCCATCTCGAAATCCTGGGTCGAGGCGAGCTGCGCCTCGGCGAACCGGCGCACATTGTCATGGGCGAACTGGATGTCATCCTTCAGCTTCTGCGGCACCTTGGCCGCAGCTCCCGCCATGTCTTCGGCGCTGACCACGATCTCGCCGGTCCATTTGTCGAGGTTCTCCGCATAAGCCCGTGCTTTCTCCTCGCCGCCCGCCTCGATCGCATCCAGCATGTCCTGGACGATCTTGCGGGTCTCGCCGCTATCGGTGGCAGAGGTTTTCGGGGCTTCTTTAAGATAGGTGATCATCGGCGGACGCGCTCGTTCATTGGGTCGTATTGGCAAGGGGGGATCACCCTTACCGGGAAGCGCTGTCCAAGCAAACTGATTTCCATCTCGGCGCCCTCCTCGCCGAACTCGGGCTCCACAAACCCCATGGCGAGGTTCTTGCCGACCCGGTGGCCCCAAGCCGCCGACGTGATGGTGCCGATCACATGGCCGTTCTGGTAGAGGCTGTCGCCGGGATGGGCAGGTGCATGGTCGGTGCCGACCTCCAGGCTCACGAACCGACGGCGGAGCGCGTTGCGCGCCTCCATCGCCTGGCGGCCCGGGAAGGCATGATCGAGGCGCACGAAGCGGGAGAGGTTGCTCTCTTCCATATCGAACTCGGTGATAAGATCGGCCTTCCAGTGGCGATAGCCTTTCTCGATCCGCATGCTCTCGGTGGCGTAGAGGCCGAAGGGGCCGATCCCGTGTGGCGCGCCAGCGGAGAGCAGGGCCTCGTAGACCCCGATCAGCGAGGCCATGGGCACGTGAAGCTCCCAGGCCAACTCGCCGGAGAAGCTGACCGACATCGCCGTGACGGGCCATTGGCCGATCGTGACCTCGCGGACCGAGAGCCAGGGGAAGGCCTCCTTGCTCCAGTCATCGAAGGGTGCCACGGCCTGGAGCACCTCGCGGGATTTCGGTCCCGCGATGACGAGGATCGAGTGGGTTTCGGTCAGGCGCGTGAGCGTAACGCCCTCGGGCCTTTGGTCGTTCAGCCAGTCCCAGTCGTGTTCTTCTGCGGCGGCGGCCGAGCCCCACCAGAACCGGTCATCGGAGAGCTTAGCCAGCGTCGCCTCACCAAGCACGTTGCCGTGATCCGAGAGGAAATAGCCGAGGCCGACTTTGCCGACCCGCTGCGGGATACGCCCGGTGAAGAGACCCGCGAGCCAGCCGGCGGCGCCTGCGCCTGCGATCTCGATCCGGTTGAAGCCGTTCACCTCCATCAGGCCGACGCCGGTTTGAACGCGCGCGACCTCGGCGGCGACGACCTCCTTGGTTGGGGTGAAGCGGAACTCATGCTCGTCAACGAAATCGGGGCTGGGTTTGAAGAAGAGCGAGCGTTCCCACCCGTTCACCACGCCCATCTCGGCGCCCTTGGCCTTGAGCACCGGCGTCAGGGGCGTCGTACGCGCGTTCCGGCCCGCCGGGCGATGCTCGTGCGGGCGGTGGAAGCGGAACTCGTTCTGGTAATCCTCGATCGACTTCTGCACTGTGTAATCCTCCGACGCCCAGCGCCCGAACCGGCGCGGGTCGAGCGCCCAAGTGTCGTAGCACGCCTCGCCATGGGCGATCATCTGCGCGAGCAGCCAGCCATGGCCGCCGCCCTCGCCGAGGCCTGCGCGCAGCCCCGTGATGCACCAGGCGTTGCGCTTGCCCGGGATGCGGCCCACCACGGGCACCCCGTCGGGCGTGTAGGTGATTGGCCCGTTGATCACCGTGTGGATGCCCGTGCGCTCCAACACCGGCAGGCGGCGGCAGGCGCCCTCGATCGTGTCGGTGATCCGGTCGAGGTCGTCCGGGCAAAGCGCGTTGGTGAAGCCGGGATCAATCCCGCCCCGCCCCCAGGTCCGGCAATCTTGTTCGTAGAACCCGACCAGGAGGCCGTTTTTCTCCTGCCTTTGGTAGAAGTCATCTGTAGGGCAGCGGATCAGGGGGACGCGGAAATCCAGCGCCTCGATCTCCGGGATCGGGTCGGTGAGGAAGTATTGGTGCTCCATCGAGACGACGGGCAGCTGGGTGCCCATCATCGCGGCGACCTCGTTGCAGCGATAGCCGCCCGCGTTCACCACATGCTCACAGCGGATATCGCCTTTCTCGGTGTGGACGATCCAGCCGTCAGAGGTCTGGGTCAGCCCGGTCACCGGCGTGTGGCGATAAACCTCGGCGCCCGCCTTGCGCGCCCGGCGGACCAGCGCCTGGCAGAGCTGGGCGGGGTCAATATCACCATCCATCGGGTCCCAGAGGGCGCCAATCAGGTTGTCGGTGGTGATCAGCGGATGCCGCCGCCCACACTCCGCCGGGTCGAGCAGTTCGAACTCGACCCCCATGCCTGCCGCCATCGAGACGAAATGCTGGTATCCGTCCCAGTGCCACTGCTCCGAGGCCAGACGCAGACCACCCGTCCCATGGTGATAGTTGATCGGATGTTCCGGGTCGTTCGCGAGGTCCTGGTAGAGCTTGATCGAATGGGTCTTCAGCCCAACCATTACCTGGATGCCGCCAAAATTCGTCACTTGCGCGGCGGAGTGCCAGGTGGTGCCGGAGGTCAGTTCATCGCGCTCGATCAAGACGCAATCAGAGATCCCTTCCTCGGTCAAATGATAGAGCGCCGAGCATCCACCAATCCCACCCCCGATCACCACAACGCGCGTTTGAGTCTTCATCGCCAGCCTCCGTGATTTCCTGACGCACTCACGGATGGATCGGGGCGGCGGTCAAGAGACCTGCGGAAAACCTGAAATGGGCGTTTCGAGAAGCCGACTTCAACCTTCGGCCTCAAGGACCCGAAACTCCGGTTCGATCCAGGGATGATCGGTGACCATTTGGCGGACTTTCAGGCTGAGAAGATAGCGCAGAGCGGCCGCAACCTCCCCCGGCACGGTCCCCATCACCTCGGCTCTTGCATAGACCGAGAGCGAGCGGGCAACGCCCGAGGGAAGCGGCCGGATCTCCAGCTTCTCCGAGATACCAGGACAGGATGCGAAGGCCAGTGCAGTGGTCACCGCCCAGCCCTCCACCGCCGCGACCGAGGACAGAACCCCCGCATTGGTCGAGACCTCGAACCGGCGCGGTGGCGCGAGTTTCAGACGGCGCAGATGCGCCTCGATCATCCGCCCCAATATCTGCGCCTGGCCATAGCGGACCATGGGATGGCGCATCAGCGTCTCAACCGCCGCGTCGCGGACCAGGAGACCCGGGGCCGAGACCAGCAGAAACGGATCGCGCAGCACCGGATGGCGGACCAGTTCCTCGCCCGGCAGGTCGGAATCGGCCGAGATCACCAGGTCAACAGAACGGCTCTCCAAAGCCGCCAAGTTCTCATGGCTGAGGCCCGAGCGGATGACGAAGCTGCAATCGGGATAGATCTTGGCAAGCCGGGCCAGAAGCGCGGGCAGGATCTCGGTCTCCGCCTCATCGACCACGGCCAGGCGCAGGCGCCGGAATGTCCGCCGCTCCACTCGCGCCAGATCGGCCCGGGCCCGTGCGGTCTCATCCAGGATCGCCAGCGCGCGTGTGTGGAACAGCTGCCCCGATGGCGTTAGCGCAAAGGGTCGCGCCGCTCGGTCGATCAGGGTCGCGCCCAGGGCGGCTTCGAGGTTCGAGATCTGTTGCGAAACGGCGGAGGCAGACGCCCCCAACCGCCGCGCCCCTCCGCCGACCGAGGCTTCCTCGACCGCGGCGACGAACATCTCGATGCCGCGCAGGGTCAAGGGTTTCTCATCCGGATCGCTCATCGGAATTTCTTAAAGCTTTGCGTCGGAAAATTCAAAGCATGGCGCGCGGCCTTGTCTCGACGCCCGCATCGCGGATGCTGAACGCCATGAGCAATCGCAAGACAAGGGGCCGCAAGGCCCGCCTCAGCGCACGCGCCCCCGATGCGGTGCAGCCCAATCCCTGCCCGCCCGGCCAGATTGGCGGGCAGTATCAGCCGCTCACCGAAGCGCAGATGGTCGAGATCTACCAAACAGCCCTGCGGCTTTTGGCAGAGCTTGGCATGGGCGAGACCCCGCCCGGTCTCGCGGAACGGGCGATCGCGCAAGGGGCGGAGAGGAAGGGCGACCGGCTGTGCTTTCCGCGCGCAATGATCGAAGACATCATCGATGGCGCCTCAAAGGGTTTCGTGTTCCATGGGCGCGACCCGGCCCATGACATCGAGATCGGTGGCGACCGCGTCTATTTCGGCACGGGCGGGGCGGCGGTGCAGACCTTGGATCTGAATACCGGCAGCTATCGCCCCTCGACCTTGCGCGACCTCTATGATTTCACCCGGCTGATCGACCGGCTCACCAATGTCAGTTGGTTCACCCGCTGCTGTGTCGCAGGTGATATGGAGACGATCGAGGCACTGGACATCAACACGGCCTATGCGCTCTTGCGCGGCACCACGAAACCGGTCGGCACGTCGTTCACCGTAGCCGAGACCGTCGCACCCATCGTCGAGATGTTCGACATGGCCTTGGGCGGCGAAGGCCGGTTCCGCGCGCGGCCCTTCTGCAAGGCGCATATCTCGCCGGTCATATCGCCGATGCGCTTTGGCGAGGACGCGGTTGCCGTGACCGAGGCCTGCATCGCCCATGGCGTCCCGATCAACGGGATCATCGCGGCGCAATCGGGCGCGACAGCGCCTGCTACGCCCGCGGGGTTCTTGGCGCAGTCCCTCGCCGAGACCTTGGCGACACTGGCAATGGTGAATGTGACCCAGCGCGGCTACCCGATGATCTTCTCCAACTGGCCGCTGGTGATCGATCTGCGCACCGGCGCCTTCTCGGGCGGCGGCGGGGAGAGCGCTGTGATGAATGCAGGCTCCGCCCAGATCATCAACTGGCTCGGCCTGCCCTCGGGCGTTGCCTGCTCGATGGCGGATGCCAAGGCGGTGGACGCGCAAATGGGGGCTGAGAAGGCTCTG
>JBCDAS010000128.1:0-10997 GCA_039185235.1 Pseudomonadota bacterium | reverse complement strand
GAAGGCATGATCGACTCGGTGATTGACGCCCAGGCAGTCTTTGGGACGGCAGAGAATCGTCTGGAAATCCAGAACGAATTCATGAGCACCCTGATCGACAGCTTTAAGTCGGGTATCGGTACTCTTGTGGATGCCGATCTCGAGGAAGCTTCGGCACGTCTGCAGTCGCTGCAGGTCCAGCAGCAGCTGGGTACCCAGGCGCTGTCGATTGCGAACCAGGCACCGCAGTCGATCCTGGCGCTGTTCCGGTAAGATCTTCTCCGGAGCCGGGTTTCCCCGGCTCCGGATCCCGCGACTTAGGTCGCGTTGTGTTCTTTTCCGTCTCTATTCGACAAGCCTGAGGAAAATCCCATGGACCCGGCCCGCCGCGCCTATGCCAATTACGGTGATGCTCAATCATCGACCAAGACCCCACGCCAGATTGAGTATCAGGCCTTTGCAAGAATTACGAAGGACCTTCGGCAAGCGGCGCAACGCCGTGACGAAGATTTCCCAAGACTTGCGGAAGCTCTGCACCAAAACACGCGCCTTTGGGCGATCATCACCGCCGAAGTCGTTGGCGAGAACAATGAACTGCCTGAATTGCTGCGGGCCCGGTTGTTTTACCTCTCCGAGTTCACGCGCGATCACACCCGCAAGGTTCTGAAGGGAAGCGAGACCCCGGATGCCCTGATCGAGGTGAACATGTCCATCATGCGCGGCCTCAGCCAACAACAGGATGCTGCCCCATGCCCGGTCTGATCCTCAAACTCCGCCCGAATGAGCGGTTCCTGGTCAATGGAGCTGCGCTCGAAAACGGTGCCAAGCGGACCCAGTTGAACATCCTGACACCGGGATCGAATGTCCTGCGCTTGCGCGATGCGATCAATCCCGATCAAGCGAACACGCCCGTGCGCCGGGTGTGCTACATCGCGCAAATGGTCGTCGCCGGCGAGGCCGACCCAGATGAGGCGCGGGTTCAGTTGGAAACCGGTTTGTCGCAATTGGCCAGCGTCTTCACCGACCTCCAATCGCGAGGGCATCTGGAACGCGCCCGGGACGCGCTCGACAAAGACAGCTTCTACCAAGCGCTTCGGAGCCTGCGCGCCCTGATGCCGGTTGAAGATCATCTCATGTCGATGGCGCATATGTCATGACCTTTGAGCCGATCCTCCCAACCTCGGGCGTGCTCGGCTTTCGTCTGCTGGAGCAGACGGAGGCCACGCAGCGGGCAATCTATGACCGCAGGCCCGAGATTGCGCGTGATACGGCCTATTTCCGCGAAAACATCGCCAATGTGTCTACCGCTGCCGAATTGGTCGCCGATCGACGCCTGTTGCGCGTCGCACTGGGCGCGTTTGGCATGGATGACCAGCTCAACAAAGGCGCCTTCATGCGCCGGATCTTGGAAGAGGGCACCGAGAGCAGCACGGCCTTTGCCACCCGCTTTGTCGATCCTCGGTTTACCAGGATCGCCGAAGCGTTTGGGTTTGGGAACCTGATCGGATCCCAAACCGCGAGGCCTGGATTTGCAGACGAAATCACTGCGGCCTACACGGAGCGCCAGTTCGAGATTGCGGTGGGCGAGCAAGACGATTCGCTGCGCCTGGCGCTGAACTTCCGCCGGGAGATCGAGCGTTACGCCACCGCTAGTGATCCGAATGGGAACGCATGGTTCTCAGCCATGGGGGATGTTCCGGTCCGCACCGTCTTTGAAGGCGCTTTTGGTCTGCCATCATCCTTTGGCCAAATCGATATCGATCTGCAGCGCGACACGCTGAGGGATCTCAACCAAAAGTATTTCGACGACACTTCGCTGGCGGTTTTCCAAGATCCGACCAAGGTCAACCAGATCATCGAGCGTTTCTTGCTGCGTGAGACATTGAACAATGGCCCCAGCCCCACAACACCGGGCTTTGCGGCACTGACATTGCTCGGCGTATCTTCTGGGGGGGTCGGCCCGGTCAGTCTCCAGAACATCGTCCTGTCGAACTTCCGGCCGTCGCTTTAGATCAGGCGCGGGTGCGCGTGGTCGATGACGGTTTGGGCGTATCGATCCGTGTGCCATCGCGCGCATAGGCGCCCAGATTGGCTTGCTCTTCCTCGATCACCGTCACCGTCGACAACGCCGATCGGGCGCCCTCGATATAGGCACGCAGGAGCGCACCGTTCTGTCTCGCTTTTTGGCGTAAATGCTCCAAGTGACGGCGATATTCTGGCGGTCCGCTATCGGGCAAATCGGTCAGCCAGAGCGAGATGCGTTCGCGATCATGGGTCAGTGCGGCCAGTTCGTCGATCCGGCCATCGCGAAGGAGCCTGCGCTCGAGGCCGAGGACTTTCTCAATCCGCGCCAACCGGTTGCGCCATTTACTCCCGCCGAGCATTCACGCCTCCCTGGGTTTGCAGATCCTGCAGCAATCGCTCGGCAAGGCCAATTCCGCCCTTCTCCGCCAGGCTGCGGGCCCATTCGCGGGTCATCATGCCGGAGAACGCCTCCTCCCCAGCGCCGCCACCAAAAGCGTCGCGAGCCTGCCCCAGGCCCGAATGGCGCAGCATCTCGGCCAGGAAAACGGCTTCGAACTCAATCGCGGCACGCTCCATCTCGGTCTTATGCGCCACCTGATCAGATGGCTGAGCGGCGGAGCCGATCGGGCGGACAGTTGGAAGACTATGCAGGTCCACAAGGATCTCCTTAAAAGAGTCGCTCCTTAGAGATGCGCTTTCTCGGTTAAAAAAAACGTAATTATTCAGATAGATAGTGCCGCGAGAAACAGCCAGGAGGCGTTCGTGACACTTTCAACCCAAGCGGCAGCGAGCCCGCCCGCCAGTGGTCCAGCAAAGCCCGGATCTCAGGCAACCAGCAGCACGCCGGCGACCGGTCAGGCAGCTCAGAACCCAGGCGATCCGAAGGGTGAGACCACGTCGGGGCAGTCTTTCGAGTCCTCGTTCTTGAAAGCGACAAGCCTGATCGAAGATGTCGATCTCGAGGCTTCGGTTGAGCCAGTTCTGCTCGCAGCCCCGATCCCAGGTAACGCGGAGCGCGCGCCAGAGATACAGCTGACACAGGTCGCCTCGCAGCCGGCTAAACCCGACGCCCCGGCGACAGCCGTGCCTCAGCTAAACACTGTGCCCGCCACTGCGACCGATGGGACGGTTGATCCGTCTGAAGCCGTGCCGGAGCTCGACATTCCAGCACCGCAGGTAAAGGCGCCCGTGAACACCGCCGCACCGGCTGCGGTTCCACTCCCGCAAGCGATACAACAAGTTGCTGCGACAAAGCCCGATCTCAGATCGAGTGCGGCCTCCGGGCCGATATTGTCGGCGGCATCGGATAGTGCGGCTGAGACAGCGGCGCCTAAAGCCCTTCAGGCGCCTGAGACGCCCGCACCAACCAGTATCGCTCCGCCCACGCAGAACTTGGCCAGGTCACAATCCGAAACAACGTTCAGATCGGCCGTTTCGGTCATTGACCTCACTGCGCCTAGTGCGGTCGAAACCAGTGCTGTTGGATCGCAGGAAGGCCCAACACGCACACGCGATGGGGTCCAAGCCGATCTACCACTGCCCCGTCAGGAACGCGCGATGAGCCAGTCCATCGCAGCCCAGATCACGCAGGTGGTTCGGGCCCAAGAGAGTGGTCGTTTCGAGATCTCCCTCGATCCGCCTGAGCTTGGGCGCGTGACTGTGACGCTCTCGACCACGGGGGACAGCGTCTCGGCCCAAGTGGCCAGTGACCGACCCGAGATCGGTGAGATGCTGAGACGTCACAACGATATGCTGCATCGCGAACTCACCAATGCCGGGTTTCGCAATATCTCGCTTGATTTCGGATTTCAGCAGCAGGGGGGCGCGATGCGCGACCCGGGTCAGTCATCGGGCGACGGATCCCGGCCCGAGACACAAGACACCGTTGACGCCGTCACCCAGCGTTCGAGTTACACAGGCTCCGGCCTTGATCTGAGAGTTTAATCCCCATGACCGACGTCATTCCAACGAGCAGCATATCAACACCGAACATCTCGCAGGCGATCCCCGAGAGCAGTTCCCAGAACAGCACGACGGCGCTCGCCTCGGATTTCGAGACATTCCTTAACTTGCTGACGGCGCAGTTGGAAAACCAGGATCCGCTGGAACCCCTGGAATCGACCGAGTTTGTTGCGCAGCTCGCCCAGTTCTCGAGTGTCGAACAGCAGATCGCAACCAATGACGCGCTCTCGCAGATGCTCGAGAAGTTGGATGCGACCGCGACTGCTGAACTGAGCCAATGGCTCGGCCGTCAAGTCGAGGCGCAATCGGCGCTCGCCTTCAAAGGCGAGCCGATCCAACTGACCACGCAACCCAATTCGCAGGCCGATGAAGCGCGACTGGTGATCACGAACCTCGCCGGTGTTCCATTGGGGCAAATCCCGGTGGACCCGAACGCGACGGAAATCACCTGGGATGGCACGCTTGGCTCTGGTGAGACGGCTGATCCGGGCCTCTACAGATTCCAGTTGGAGCGCTTTTCCGGCGGAGCGCGCCTGCCAATCGAAGTCCCCTCCGGCTTTGCCGAAGTCACCGAAGTTCAACTCGGTTCTGACGATGTTCAACTGGTGCTTGATGGCCAGGACGAGATCAGCATTACCGAGATTCAGTCGGTAAGATCAGGCTCCTAAACACTTCCAACTTTTCGCTGCACACTGTTTCGCCAGGATTACAGATCCTGGCGAACAATTTCGATCAGCAAGACATTCTTGATCTGTTTCCCCAGGATCTTTTGCGCCGAACGCAGCAGCGCGGTCCGCAGATCGCGCATCAGGTGGGCATCGGTGAAAGACCCAGTGAAACCGCCTGATCGTGCATGGGTGAAGAGAACGCTGAGGAATTCGTCGCGAAGCTTCGGCTCTCTTTGAAAGACCAGATCCGTTGCGCCCGCCTCGGTCTCTAAGGCAAGAGACATAACGATCAGCGATGAGACACGGTCCTGATCAACGATTGGGACGACGAACTGGTTGTTCAGGCGAACATAGTCGACATTCTCATCGAGATTTGCGAGTTCTTCTTCCTCGTCAGGCCATTTCGTGGCCGTCTCCTCCTCCGACTTCGCATCCTCGCCCTCGACCATCTCCTTGGGTTTCTCCGCTTTGGGCGCCAAAGCACCCCCGGCACCCAGACCAGCGCCGAGGCCAACTATTGCGAGAATGATCGGAAGAAGCTTCATCATGCCGCCATCGGGTCAGAACGGAAGAAGGATATCGGCCACCTGTTGGCCGTATCTGGGTTGTTGTAGGTCGGTGATCTGACCACGGCCGCCATAGCTGATACGCGCATCGGCGATTTTGTCGTAGGTGATCTCGTTCGCGCGAGAGATGTCTTCAGGCCGAATGATGCCTTGGATCTTGAGATCGCGGAGTTCGAAATTGACCCTGATTTCCTGGTTGCCAACAATCACGAAATGTCCGTTTGGAAGGACGTCAGTGACGGTGGCTGCCAAGCGCAAGGTGATCTCCTCGCTGCGTTCGACCGAGCCATCGCCGACGCTGCGCGATTGCGAGCCGAGTTGGGCGGCGTTGTTGAGATCGATATTGGCGGTGTTCAACAGATATTGCTGAAGACCAAACAAGGCCGAGATCGAGAGATCCTCGCTCGCCTGGCGGCTGCGATCGGTGGTGTTCGAGATCGCGGCCTCTTCGTCGATATTGATGACGACCGTCAAGAGATCGCCGCGCCCTTGCGCGCGCCGATCGCCAAAGAGCGACGAGGGGCCAGATCGCCAAAGAGAGGCTGATTGTACCGGCACCTGTTGCGGAGCGATGATCTGCGGCTCCAGAGGAGCCGGTTCCGCAACGGCCACGCGTTCGGGCCTGAGCGGGATCGGTTCGGCGATCAGTTCCCCGCTGGGCGAGAAGGGCGGCGGGCGGCCCACATGCGACAGGCGCTCGCAGCCAGCCGCAGCCAGGACCAGGAGAACAGAGCTGACAGTTATGGATGATCTCATTGGCCGACCTCAACGACCCCGGGCGCAACAATGCGTCCATAGACGATGGCGCGGGAGTTTAGATTCATAACCGAGACCCTTTCGCCGCGGGCGCCACGGTCCAGCGCGCGCCCCTCGGTCGTGATCCGCAAGGGCCCGCGCAGAAAGCGCAGCTCGACATTTTCGTTGCGCCGGACTTCGGCAGGAGCTGTTAGATCTGCGGCGATCAAAGGGCGGCCGGCATAGATGGTCCGCCGCGTCTCCATCCCGATGGCTGCGTTGAGATCGCGCAGCGCACCACCAAACTCTGTCTCCGAGACTTCGATATCGCTGGGTGCGATGACCGTCCCCCGGGTGAGCATTCGGGTGCTCACGACGCTGCCCGCAACAGCGTCGGCCGCGAGGGCCAACACTGCGATGGCACTTATGAGACCAACGCGCGTCATCGGATCTGAACCGTCGCGCCCAGCATCTGATCGGCTGCTGTGATGACCTTGGCGTTCATCTCATAGCCACGCTGAGCTTCGATCAATTCGGTGATCTCACGCACCGGATCGACCGAGCTTTCTTCCAAGAAACCATTTCGGAAGAAGCCGCGGCCATCCAATCCCGCATCGCCGATATTCGGAGGCCCGGAGGCTGCAGTCTCGACAAAGAGATTGCCGCCGATCGCCTCGAGCCCTTTGTCATTTGCGAAACTTGCAAGGGTGAAGCGCCCCAGCACCTGGGTCGCAACCTGATCAGCAAATGTTGCGATAACATCGCCATCCGCGTTGATCTCGATGCTGCGCACTTCGTCGGGGATCGTGATGTCGGGCACGACGGGATAACCCTCGGAGGTGACGATCAGCCCATCGCCGGTGCGTTTCAAGCCGCCATCGCGGGTATAGGCCGCAAGACCGTTGGGCAATGTCACTTCGAGAAAACCCGACCCCTCGATCGCCACATCCAACTCGCCGCCAGTTTGGCGCAACGCACCCTGTTCGACCTCCATGGCGACCGCAACCGTTGCGACGCCGAGGCCGATCTGCACACCGGTTGGCAGCACCGTCCCATCGGAGGCATTGATCGTCCCTGGTTGGCGGACTTGTTGGTAATGGAGATCCGCAAACTCGGCCCGGCGGGGGTTGTAGGCGGTCGTGTTCATATTCGCGAGGTTGTTCGAGATCACCTCGACGCGCGTCTGCTGTGCATCCATTCCGGTTGCAGCGATGTCCAAAGCTCGCATTGGGTTCTCCTTCTAGATTAGGTTTGAGCGCCAGCCGTCCGGATGAACTGACGGATCCGTTCATCCTCGGATTGCAGGAATGCCTGGCCCATTTCATAGGCGCGCTGCACTTTGATCATTTCGGTGATCTCCCACACCGGATTAACATTCGATTGTTCGATAAAGCCCTGGAATACCGAGGCATTCTCGGCCGGTTCGAGCTGTTGATCGCTGACCATCAGGCCTGATTCCTGACGCGTGAGCTGGGTCATGTCGGGAACGGTCACTAGGCCCAGCTGCGCGATCGGCGCGCCATCGGCCGAGATCGTGCCATCGGTGCCAACACTGACGCTCCGCACTTCTGCCGGGATCAGGATCGGCGCCTCACCGATGTCGAGAACCCGGCGCCCTTCAGCGGTCACCAGTTCGCCGACCTCGTTCCGTGCGAAACTGCCCGCTCGGGAGAGCGCGACTTGTTCGTTATCCTCGATCATGAAGAACCCGTCGCCTTCGATCGCGAGATCGAAGGTGCCGCCGGTCTGGCGCAGCGGTCCTTGCGAGAAGTCGGTCATCCGCACCCGGGCCGCCGATTGCGAGAGACTGCCACCTTCGACCGTCAGAGCATCGACCACCTCGGCAAACACCATGCTCTCACGCCGAAACCCATCGGTTGAGATATTCGCAATATTGTTGGCAATCGCGTCCATTTTCGCGGCGAGCGCCGACTGACGCGAGAGGGTCACATAGCCTGGATTATCCATCGCCCAATGCCTCCTCAATGATTTCTCTAACAGTGGCGGAGCCGTCGAGCACTTCCTTCGAGCTTTTCAGCGAAGCCTGCGCTGGCAGTTCGGGCGGGGCTAGAAAAGCCTGATCGCGATCAGGGTCGATCTGAGCCTCGGCCGCATCCTGACCCGCCATAAAGGCTGCGAGCAGCCGGCGCGCCTCTGGTCCTTGATCAGCGGCCGTTTCCCATTCACCGGCCCGCCAGGCGAGATCGGCAACGTCGATTTCCTGTGCGTCATCGGCACTCTGCGCCGCCAGTTCCAACGCTTCGGCATGCGCGGCTTGCAGTTTGTGGGCCCGAACCCGGATCGCTTGGGCCTCGGGCAGTTCGACGCCTTCAAGCTGGGCCAGCGCCTCCTCACCGCGGAACAGGGCGACAAGGGCTTCACCTGCAGCGAGCCGAACCTCTGGCGCAGCCCGCACGAGGGCAACTTGCAGCAGATCAAGCGCGAGATTGGCGAGCCCTGCCCCGGTAAGCTCGCGCGCGATCCGCGCCCGCGCGGCGTCCCCGGCGGCGGTCGGTGAGATCTCATCCGCATAGGCGAGAACCGCCTGCGTATAGGCCGCATCTCCAACACTGTCGCGATCGGATTCTTCAAGCAGGAGATGACCGATATCTCGGTATTCGGCGGCCTCCTCCGGCGCCTCGTTCAGATGACGTTTCAGCTCGGAGAGAACTTCTGGCAGCCCAGCGCCACCGGCCCGCGCTTGCAACTCGGTCAGTTGAAGAAAGCGACCCTCGGGGTCTCCTCGGTAGATATAGGCTGCGAAGGCAAGCTCCTGGCGCTCAATCTCGGAGATCGGCGCACCGCGCTTAAGCTTGCTTTCGACCAGACGCAACAGCGCCTCCGTTGCCAATTCTCCGCGGGATGCGGCAATTCGCGTGAAGATCGCCTCAGCCGCTTCGGGGCGCCCGTCGAGTGAGATCAGCCGACCAAGCGCCAGGTTCAGAGCAGGCCCAAGTTCCCCCCCTGAGCGCTGCAGCAATTGATCGATCTTGCGAGCAAGCTCGAGATTGCCCTCATCCACCGCATTCGTAAGGATCCGCGGGCCCAAAAGCTTGCGCATTCCCAGCGGCATCAATGCGAATGCATCGAGAAGCTCGGCATCGGTTTCATCGGTCTTGTACTCGTCCAAGTCACGCAGACCAGCCGCTGCCAGCCAAAGCGCGACCGACCCGGAACATGGCCCATTGGCGGCAACCCCTTCCCCCCAAACAACCGGATCGCCATCGACAATCGATGCGAGATCTTGATAGACTCCGCGACCTGGCAACGCTTCTCCGTAGAGCTCGAGCAGTCGACGCGCCTCAATCCCGAAGCCGATTGAGATGTAGAGCGTGACCAGCCGTTCGATGATCTCTGGTCGCGGTTGATCGAACTCCCCCAAAATCTCACCACGAAGGGCAGCAAGCGCCCGCGCAGGGTCTTTCGGGTCGAGCCAGGTTACCCGCGACAAGAGGTCATTTGCCTCACAGACATCGACCGGGACGATGGTGTCACGGCGCGCAGCTACGAAGTCACGATCGATCGAAGTTCGCGCCCTGACAGGCAACTCCAGGAGTGGACGCGGCCCATCTGAACTCCCTGGCGCAGACTTGCCGGAGGTTTCAGCTGGATCTGGGCCCGCGAATTCCGCCTCGCCCGAAAACGCCTCTGGTCCAGCGAGCAAACCTAGGTTAGCACCTTCGCCCAGCGGAGATGCCTCTCCTTCGGGTGACGCAAATTCCAAGAGACCTTGCTCGGCCGCGCGGGTCAGTTGCTCCAGCAACTTGTCCCGAGCGATGCGCAGTTCCTCGTCCTGCTCGGGATCAGGCTCCGCTTCCAAAAGCTCGGCGATTGCCTCATCCGCTGTATCCGCGAGATCGACACTGGCCCCAGCGTCCTGTTGTACAACATCGGGCAGTTCTTCCGATGCTGTGTTCGTAACCACTGCCTGAGGCGGCTTTTTGATCGGCGTTGGCGCCCGAAGGGGTGCCGTGGCCGTGTCGAGGACAGGATCCTCGACTGGAAGCTCTTGTGATTGGTCCTCTTCCGGGGCTTCTGCTGCGGTTTCGACCTGACCATTAAATTCCGCTTCGGCTTCATATGCGCTTCCGGCTGCGCGTTCAACCTCTGCTTCATTCAGGTCTGATTGCTCGCGGCTTTGGTCGGGTTCTTCGCGGCTTAGCTCGGATCGATTGGCTGTCCCTTCCTCCTCCGAAGCGTCTGAATCATAGAATTCGATCAACAGTGCACCTCGGGCGACACGGGTTTCCGCGGCGCAATCGCAGTTGAGAATGAAGCGCAGGCGCGAGCCGTTCGGATCCTTGACCTGCCGAGCCGAGATCACGCGGCTGACCAAGCGATCGGGAAAGACCTGGCGGGTGTCAAAGCGGATACCGGTTTGGTTCAGCAGGAGCTCAAACTGTCGGGGCGCGACTTTAGACAAGTCGAACTCCGCCCCGTTCAAGGGCAAGCTGAGGCGGCTGAGCGTCGGCTGTTCGATCGCCCTCAGGCGCACCTGTTGGGCAGCCGCAGGCACCGCCGCGATCAGGACCAAACCCAGGCTCAAAATCAGCATCCTCATGCAGCCGCTTTCACCTCACGCAGCGCGTCGTTCAAATCTCCGAAGCTGGGGCGTTTGCTGGAAGGCGTGTTCTGCCGACCAACTTCAACACAGATATCGGGCGGGTGATTGTGCAGACTTGCGACCAGAACATCACGGATCAGGCAATAAAACTGATGCTCCTCATCAACAACCGCCATGACCCGAGTCGCAAAGGGTCCAACGATTCCATAGGAAAGGAAGACCCCCAAGAAGGTCCCGACCAAAGCGCCGCCGATCAGCTTACCTAGAACCTCAGGCGGCTGATCGATCGATCCCATGGTTTTAATGACACCAAGGACGGCCGCGACAATCCCCAAGGCTGGAAGACCATCCGCCATGGTTTGCAATGCGTGGCTTGAATGCGCGGCGTGGTGATGCATCCCCTCAAGCCGCTTTTCCAACACCTCTTCGACCTGATGCGGGTCGTCGTAATTCATCGTGCCCGTGCGGATCGTGTCGCAGATCAGATCGACAGCATAT
>JBCDAS010000127.1:0-11107 GCA_039185235.1 Pseudomonadota bacterium | reverse complement strand
GGGCGACAAGCGCGTGATCCTGGTCGATGGCGAGGTGGTCGGCGCCATCAACCGCGTGCCGCAAAAGGGCGAGACCCGCTCGAACATGCATGTCGGCGGGCGGCCGGAGAAGATCGCGCTCTCCGACCGTGACCGCGAGATCTGCGCCCGCCTCGGCCCGACGCTCAAGAAATACGGTCTGATCTTCACCGGCATCGATGTGATTGGCGACTATCTGACCGAGATCAACGTAACCTCGCCCACCGGCATCCAAGAGATGGAGCGCTTCGACGGCACCAATGTCGCGGGCCTGATCTGGGACGCGATCGAGGCCAGGCGCGCATGACCCTGCCGCCTTGGGTCGTCAACGCGGCACTCAGGGTCTTCGTGCGGTGGCCGCTTGGGTGGATCAAAACCCCTCAGGCGTTTCGCGCACGCTTCGAGCGCGATGCCAAGATCGTCTTCCGTGATCCCAAAGGCGCCAACTATGGTCGCGATGCGATCCGCAGGCCCGACGGCTCACTGATGCCAGCGCTATGGGCCAGTCTGGGCCGCCCGGATCGGACCAAAGTGATCCTCTATCTCCATGGCGGGGCCTTTGTCGCAGGCTCGCCCAACACCCATCGCCACCTGGCCGCACGCTTGGCCGGAGCCACAGATGCACGCACGCTGCTCCCCGACTACCGTCTCGCGCCCGAGGATCCGTTCCCTGCGGCGCTCGAAGATGCGCTAACCGCCTATCGCCATCTGCTCGCGAGCTATCCGCCCGAGAGGATCGCCGTCGCGGGAGACAGCGCAGGCGGCGGGCTGACCTTCTGCCTCCTGCTCGCGGCCCAAGCCGAGGGCCTGCCACCCCCCGCCGCAGTCGCCACGTTTTCGCCGTTCTGCGACTTCACGCTCTCAGCGCCGAGCCTCAAGCGCAACGCAAGGCGCGAGGTGATGCTGCCCCCCAACCGGGCCAGCGAAGTGGTGGACTACTATCTCGCGGGCCACGATCCCCGCGACCCGCTGGCCTCGCCCATCTTCGGCGCCTTCACTGCCCCGCCCCCCAGCCTGATCATGGCCTCCACCTCCGAGATGCTGGCCGACAACGCCACCATAATGGCCGAGTGCCTGCGCAAAGCAGGCGGGGATGTCCAACTCGAGATCTGGCCCGGCCTCCCCCACGCCTGGCCCCTCCTGCTCGGAAAACTCCGAGCCGCCGAAAGCGCTGTGACCAATGCGGGCCGGTTTATCGCCGCAAGGCTGAACTAACTCTCCCGTGAGGCCTTCTCGGCAATGCCGGAGGTGCCTTCGCGCCGTTCTAACTCCGCCAAAACGTCGGCCAATGTGACGTCGCGGGCGGCAAGCATCACCAGCATGTGGTAGAGCACATCCGCTGCCTCGCGGGTCAACGCTGGGGGGTCGTTTTTCACCGCCTCGATGATCGCCTCGATGGCCTCCTCACCGAATTTCTCGGCGCATTTCTCCGGGCCCTTGGCCAGCAGCTTTGCTGTGTGCGAGCTCTCCGGATCCGCGCCTTTGCGCGCGGCAATCGTCTCTGCCAAACGCTCCAGCACGCCGGTCATAGCCGCACCGCCAGGCCCGCATTGGCCATGTGTTGCTTCGCCTCGGCAATCGTGTGCTCGCCAAAATGGAAGATCGAGGCGGCGAGCACGGCGGAGGCATGGCCCTCGGTCACGCCCTCCACCAGATGATCCAGCGTGCCGACCCCACCCGAGGCGATCACCGGGATCGAGACCGCATCGGCAATCGCGCGCGTCAGCGGCAGGTTGAACCCCGCCCGCGTACCGTCGCGATCCATCGAGGTCAGCAGGATCTCGCCCGCACCCTTCGCCTCGACCAGGCGGGCGAAGTCAACGGCATCAATGCCCGTCGGCTCCCGCCCGCCATGGGTGAAGATCTCATAACCTGACGCCGTCGCGCCTCCGGACTTCGCGTCAATCGCCACAACGATGCATTGGCTGCCGAACTTCTCCGCCGCCCGGGCCACGAAGTCTGGGTTCTTCACCGCGGCGGTGTTGATCGAAACCTTATCGGCACCCGCCAGTAACAGGTCCCGGATATTCTCCAACGTCCTGACGCCGCCGCCGATGGTGAGCGGCATAAAACACTGCTCCGCCGTGCGCCGTGCAACGTCGAGGATTGTGCCACGGTTCTCGGAGCTCGCCGTGATATCGAGAAAACAAAGCTCATCCGCCCCCGCTGCATCATAGACGCGGGCTTGCTCCACTGGATCGCCAGCATCGATCAGGTCGACGAAATTCACGCCTTTGACCACTCGGCCGTCTTTGACGTCCAGGCAGGGGATCACGCGGGTTTTCAGCATCGGGCTTCTCCTTGGCGAGCGGAGTACCCGGTTTGGACTGCCTTGCAAAGGTTATGATTGCTCGTGGATCGCCACCCCCCACCCCGGGCCCCCCCCCCCCCCCAACACACAGAAACAGCACGAGGGGAGGGGGGTTGGGGGGGGGGGGGGGGGGGGCCGGGGGGTGGGGGGGGTGGCTGCCCGACGCGCTTAAATTATGCGTTCCTTTACCGATTCATCGTTAAATCGAGCCCGTCCAGATCCAGAAAGAAGTTCTGAGAAATCTGCTCGACCAGAAAGGTCATCCCCGAGCGATTTCCACAGATCGCTTGGGCAAATACTTGGCGTGTTTTGTCGGCGTTGTACTTGGAGCGGGTCCGCATGAAGAAGATCGTAGTTACCATCTGCATACTTCTCGCTCTTGGCATCGCGCGCCCTGCAGGTGTGACGGCGGAGGGGGATCAGACCACCTTCCGCCGTCTTGACGCGGCTTTCCGGGCACAAGACATGGCCGAGATCCGGCTGTCCTCGCTGTCCCAGGCGGAGCGTCGTGCCCGCGTCTCGGCACTTCTGATGATGTTCAACACTGCCTCTGGCAGCGATGCGATGGGCCTGCGTCTGCGCTGATTTATAGGCTGATTTCGGGAAGACTTCCGCGCATCGGAAAATCATCCGTTGGGATTTGAAACCATCGTCTGCCAGACCAGATCGGCGTGTGGACCCAACCACTTGTGAGGAAACGCAGATGACACGGCACGAAGACTTCAGCAACATCCCTGCGGCCGAGGTGGTCGTAACACCGCAGAGCTATGGCGCGGTCGAAGCAACCCGGCGGGAGAAAGAGGACCTCTTCCACCAGAACCGCAACGAAGCGGTTGCCGCGATGAAAGCAGACCCGTTCTACATGATGGGCGCCAAAGTGACCGGATACGCTCTCGCATTGGCCTCGGCCACCGTCGTATTGACTGCGATTGTCGTCGGCCTGATGGGCTAAAATGGACAGGGCGGCCAAACGGCCGCCCTTCCCCGTCTGATCCGAGACCTCCCGGGGCTCTCAGATCCAGATATCAGAGGTGCAATCGCCCCCAGGATAGCGCGTCTCATGCGCCCGCGCTGGCCCATTGGGTTCATCCTTGAAGTCCACGAAGAACTTCGGATCGATCGAGAGCCCGCCCTCCTCGGTATCGCAGTTCAGCATCACCATGCAGCCACCTGTCTCTTTCATCGCCGGGTAGAACTGATTGTCCCAGGTTGAGAACAGGCTGGTCGTCACATAGAGCCGTTTGCCATCCAACGAGCATTGGATCATCTGCGGGCCACCTTGGATGGGGCGCCCATTCACCTCTGGCGCCCGACCCAACAGACCGCCCATCCAGATCTGGCCCGTGAACTTTGGATTGGACGGATCCGAGATGTTGTACTGCCGGACATCGCCGTGCAGCCAGTTGCAGAGATAGAGCCACTGATCATCCATCGAGATCAGATAGTCGGTGATCAGCGAGGGCAGTTGGAACGGCAGCCCGATCACATCCACCGGCGGGATGTCGATCACCTTCTCGACTACGTTCTTTTTGCCCTTCTTGTAGAAGTGGAACATGTTGGACGAGAGCGTCGCGCCCACAAACCCATGGCTTGAATCCGGATCATGCAGATAGCGCACCTCGAGCGGGATCATCCCCTCTTCACCCAGATCAACCGTCTCCTTGACCCGCTTCTTCTTGAAGTTCCAGAAGTGGATCTGACGGCCATATTTGCCCTTGGCGACATCTTCCAGATCAAAGCCCGGCATGAAGGTATTGGGCGAGCCCCATTCCGAGCTGACCATGATGTTGTGCCGCGGCTGATACCAGAAGTCATAGTTGTACTTCATATCGCCGAGATCTTTCTCCCAGCGCCCGACAATGTTGAAGTCCTTGTCCAGATGCAGGAACCCGCCCGGCCCGTTGCCATCCGCGTCACCCAGCATCGAGATTATGATGTCAGACCCCAAACAGTGAACCGTGTGCGGGGCGGAGAGATTGGTCTTCTCCTTAATCTCATCGCCCGAGATCGTCATATGCAGCTTTGGCTTTTTCGGATTGGTGGCCGTGTCGACGATGTGCAGGTTCGTCGTCCGCACGCCCGGCAAGATCAGATATTGCCGCGCCATATCCGCATCGCCATGGCATGAGGAGCATGCGTTCCAGCCCATATGGTGCAGCTCATCGCCAATCCCCGGCATCTCCAGGCGATGGATCACCTTGCCATAGTTGCGCGAGCGTGGATTGGCCTCGATCGTCGCCAGGTAATCCGGCGCCTCGATCCCTGTGCCCGTGTAGATCCCAATGGTGTAGAGGACCTTCTCACGCTCTGCCTTCATAGCTTCTTGCGGCGACGCATAGCCAGGGCCGCAGCAAGCCATCGCTTCATTTGCGGTCGCTGCCGCCTTGGATGCCGTGTTCTTAGCCCTTGGGCCCGTAGACTTACGCGTGGCCGCCATAGTGATCTCCCTTCTGGTCGTATTTTGTCTGACAAAAGGCTACCTGAGAATTTGACCTATTTGAACCGTGATTTACGGTCTTTTCCCGCACACCCCCCTCTGGAGAGATCGCCTTCTGCGAGCTTTCTCACAGTTGGCCCTCCAAACACCGGCTTAAGATAGCAGCATGAAGAAGATCAAAGTCCTCCTTGTCCACGGCACTTTCGCAAACATGACCAATTGGGACGATTGCGAGGAAGAGAGGGACGAGGAGCATAATATCTACAAGGGCGACGGGCCCTTTGTCGGCCAGCTCCGCGCTTTGCTCCAGGATCGCGGGGTCGATCCAACCTTCTCCAGCTTCAATTGGAGTGGCGAGAACAGCCACGGCGCAAGGCGTGAGGCGGCCATAGCATTGAACGAGGAGATCCAATCGCATGAGGGCAGGCCGGTCTGCCGCGACGGGCTCTTTCTTATCGGCCACAGCCATGGTGGCACGGTCGCCCGGCTCGCCGTGAACACCGAGCCTTGCACCGTCGATCCGACCGGGGTGATCACCTTCGGCTCACCTTTCGTGCGCTTCGAACCGCGACCCGTCGATCTGGTGATGATCATCCTGCTCACAAGTTGGCGGATTGCGCTGCTGATCTTCTTTATCGCGCTTCTTGGTCTTACCCAAGGCGGTGCGGCGGTCCTGTTTCTGTTCCACAAATGGATCGGGCGCCAGATCGGCGCGATCGATACCTGGCTGGAGCACAAGATCGACTACCTGACCGATATTCGCGACGAGCTTTGCCAAGAGTTTGATCCTCATCGCGTCTCGCCCGTGCCCTATCTCAACTACCATGCGAGGTTTGATGAGGCCGGGCTGTTGCTCAGGTTTTGGAGCGTTCCGACCTGGATCGCCAACACCGCCTTTGCCGCGGTGATCAATGCGGCGGGGGTCTTGTTTGGCCTGATCCTCGCAGTCTTTTTCTACGAGCTCATCTTTGTTTGGGGTTACTTCGCAGAGACCGATCTTTGGTTGCGCTACGAGGTCTTCCAACCCCTCGCCTCATTCATCTATGGCCAGCCGGTCCCCAAGCAGTTCGTCGATGAGCTGGGTTTGAATGCGTTTGCCTATGGGGGAACGACCATATTAACCCTGGTGCTGATCACTGCACTGATCGCTCCGGTTTGCATCTACTTTCCGTGGTTCTTGCGCCGGAGCTGGGTTTCCTTCGGTGGCGAGGCGCCTTCGTGGACGATCGCCAGCCGCATCCGCGTCGACCGGCTTGGCGGTGAACAGGCCGAGATCCGAAACGTCTTCCTGCCTGCCGCATGGCGCAATGGGACCATGCAGCACAACTATTACTACTCCGACCAAGCCTTGATCGAGGAGCTTGCAGACCGGCTCGCAGATTGGAAAATCACGATCACACCCACGCTCTTTGTCGAGCGCCGCTTTTTCAGCTTGCTGGGCCTCATCGCCCAGCTCTATGTGATCTATCTCGCGCTCTGGTTTGCCATCGACATCACGGTGATCTGAGCCCCTAGAGCAAATCCTTTCCAACCTGAATCAGGTTGAAAAGGATTTTGGCCAGCTTCAAATGCTTGTGCACAATCCTACGATCTGACTGCCTCAGTCAGATCCGGTTTTGCTCTAGCTCAGCCAGCGCTTTCTGCGGCGGTAGGAGCGGACTTCGCGGAAGCTTTTGCGGCCCTGGTCGGACATGCCGAGGTAGAATTCCTTCACATCCGGGTTCTCGCGCAGCTCCGTCGCGGGGCCGTCCATCACAACACGGCCGCTCTCGAGGATATAGCCGTAATGGGCATAGCGCAGCGCCACATTGGTGTTCTGCTCGGCGAGGAGGAAGCTCACCCCCTCCTGCTCATTCAAGGATTTCACGATCTCGAAGATCTCTTCCACCAGCTGCGGCGCCAGGCCCATCGAGGGCTCGTCCAGCAAGATCGTCTCCGGCGCTGACATCAGCGCGCGGCCAATCGCGGTCATCTGCTGCTCACCGCCCGAGGTATAGCCCGCCTGAGATTTACGCCGCTCGCGCAGGCGCGGGAAATAGGTGTAGACCTTCTCCAGATCCGCCGCGATCGCGCCGCGCCCGTCTGTTCGCGTATAGGCGCCGGTCATCAGGTTCTCTTCCACCGTCAGGTGCTCAAAGCAATGCCGGCCTTCCATCACTTGGATCACGCCGCGTTTGACCAGTTCGGCCGGGTTCAGCTCCGCAATCAACTGCCCGCGATAGGAGATCGTACCCTTCGTCACCTCACCGCGTTCCGAGTGCAAAAGGTTCGACACAGCCTTGAGCGTTGTCGTCTTGCCCGCGCCATTGCCACCCAAAAGCGCGGTGATCCCCCCTTTTGGCACCTGCAGGCTGACACCCTTCAGAACCAGGATCACATGGTTATAGATCACCTCGACATTGTTCACATCGAGCAGGGTTTCGGTCTTCGCATCCGTGCTGACGGCTTCATCCAGCATTAGGCAGCCTCGCGCATTGGGGCTGGCAACAGCTTTGGCTTCGACGCTTGGCGCGCCGCCTCGGCCCGCGCGGCCTCCTCTGCCCGCGCCTCATCGGCCATATGCCGCGCCTGGCGGGCATGCAGCACCAGAAGCGCGAAAACCCCCAGCTTGAAGGTCAGGACCAAAAGGCCCGCAATCGAGATCTCGTCCATATGCCCTGTCCGTCCTGACGCGTTGATCGCAAAAAACATCAAACGAATGGAGGGGGCGGCGCCTCTGCGGCGCCGCCGGTTGGTCTTAGCAGGAGCGTGGGGTCACACCGCTTTCCGCCGCATAGGCCGCCGCATCTTCAGCGATCAGCGCATCGACGATCTCCCGATCAGCACCCACGAAGCCGGTGATCAGCGACCAGGTCTGCGTGCTCGCATCCCATTGCTGGATCGCACCCAGGCCCGGGCCGCCATGGTTGGCACAGCTCACGCTGATATCGACGGTGAAGTTCTCCAGACCCATCGCGCCCCAGCGGGCCTGATCGATCTTGAGGCTCTCCATGCCCATGCGCATATCGGCGGGCGAGATCTCTGCATTGCCCGAGACTTTCTGTGCATTCGCCGCAGCCTCGGCCAGCAAGGCCGCCTGCAAGAGGCCCCGGTTATAGAGCACCGTACCCGCCTGATCGCCCGCACCAGCCGCTTTGCCCGTGTCCCAGACGTGCTTCTTCAGGTCCTCATAGATCCCAAAGCCCGTGCCCGTGTTATGCAGCGCAATCGCCTTATAGCCATTTGCCGCATCGCCCGAGGGCAGCACATCGTTCTCAGAGGCGGACCACCAGACACCGATGAAACGATCCATCGGGAAGCGGATCGAGGCAGCTTCCTTGATCGCCACCTGGTTCATCACGCCCCAGCCCCACATGGTCACGAAATCCGGACGCTCCTTGCGGACCTGCAGCCAAGTGCCTTTCTGCTCCTGACCCGGGTGGTCGACCGGCAGCAGCACCAGCTCAAAGCCATGCTTCTTCGACAGCTCCTCCAAGGTCCGGATCGGCTCCTTGCCATAGGCGGAGTTGTGATAGACCAGCGCGATCTTCTTGCCGTCCAGGCTGCCGCCTTCGACATCCATCATATGCTTCACGATGATCGAGGCTGCGTCCCAGTAAGTGCCCGGGAAGTTGAACGTGTGACTGAACACCGAGCCATCGGCAGCCGAGGTCCGGCCATAGCCCATGGTGTGCATCGGGATGTCATCGGCGGTGGTCTTTGGGATCAGCTGATAGGTGATCCCGGTCGAGAGCGGGAAATAGACCAGCGAGCCTTGACCCTTGGTCGACTCATAGCACTCAACACCCTTCTCCGTGTTATAGCCGGTCTCACATTCCAGCACGTTCACCGGAACCCCACCGATGCCGCCATCGCGCTCGTTCAACAGCGTCATATAGTCGGTGAAGCCATCCGCATACGGAATGCCATTTGGCGCATAAGGCCCAGTGCGATAGCTTAGCAGCGGGAACACAAGATCCGCCGCCGCAGGCGCTGCAACCGCAATCGATGCAGCAGCAGCCAAAGCCAGTTTCAAAGATTTCATGCTGTTCTCCTCCCTAGGTTTTCAAGCATGTGTTGCTTCCCGTTCAACCGGGATTTTCGTTGATTGGGGCTACCTTAGTGCGGGAATGGCCAAAGGCGCAATTTCTCTTTTGCCAATCGCCAATATGCCGCCAGCCCATGGGGCTCCTTGATCAAAAAGAAAATGATCAACCCGCCCACGATGACGATTTGGAAGTGCTCGGCAATATCGGTCGGCCAGCCGAACGCCCCCACCAGCACGTTCTTGAAGAAGACCGGCAAGAGCACGATGAACGCCGCCCCCACCAAGCTCCCAAAGATCGAGCCGAGCCCGCCCAGAATGATCATGAAGAGCACATCAAAGGATTTGTCGATCGCGAAACTCTCGGTGGGCTCCGCCGCCCCATTCCAGACCGCGAAATAGAGCGCGCCGGCGATCCCGATATAGAAGCTCGAGATCGCGAAAGCCGACAGTTTCGCCATCAGCGGGTTCACCCCGATGATCTCAGCCGCGATATCCATATCCCGGATCGCCATCCAAGACCGCCCAATCCGCCCGCGCACCAGGTTCGTCGCGGCCCAACCGAAGACAAAGAGGAACAGCAGGCAGAACATATAGGTTGCCCAAGGCGCCGTTTCGGGCCCCGTCACCTCGATCCCAAAGGCCGTGCGCGGCGGCGCCGTAATCTGCCCGGTCGGCGAGTAGTTATAGGCCCACTCCCACTTGTTGAAGAGCCAGACCAAGAAGAACTGCGCCGCAAGCGTCGCCACCGCCAGATAGAAGCCCTTAATCCGCAAACTCGGCAGCCCAAACAGGATCCCAACCCCCGCCGTGATAAAGCCCGAAAGCAGGATCACCACCGTCATATCCAGCCACGGCATGCCGGTCATCAGCTTATAGGAGGCATAAGCCCCAACGGCCATAAATCCCCCGGTCCCCAGGCTCACCTGCCCGCAATACCCGGTCAGGATATTCAGCCCCAAAGCCGCCATCCCATAGATCAGGAACGGCAACAGGATCGCCTTCTCCCAATAGGAGTTGATGAACATCGGCACGATCAGAAAGGCCACACCCACCACCAGCCAAAACCGCCAAAGGTCAAACCGGATCGGAAACGTCGCCTGATCAGCTACGTAGGATGTTTTGAACTCACCAGCTTCGCGGTAAAACATCTGTTCTTCTTCCTCCCAATGTGGTCTGCGCTTCCAAAGCGCACCCATTCGACGTCAAGTCATTCAGACCCGAGCTATGCTGTCGTTTCCCTGTCATAGGTGGCGCCTGGCCCGGATCTGATACCAAGACCAAAGTGCCACGGCCATGCCGATCCCAGACAAGCCCACTCCTATCGCGGCAGCGCCCACAGCGTCTTGAAAATCCGCACCGTGCAAACCCTGGTGATGGGCCGCGCTGGCTCCAACCACTGCCAAACCGCCCCCAAACATCAGCAGAGCAAAACCGGCAAACACGCAGGACAGCATCACACCGTGTCGAATTGACTGTGATGGCGACATCGCTACTCCCAACTCCAAGTTGGGGCCGCGCGACGATTTCCATCGCGGTCCAGATTGCGGATGCGGGCGAGGTTTGCCATCAGCCCTTTCTCCCCGGGATCAGATCCCAACAGGTGAACCATATGCAGTAGAGTGCCGACACGATGACCGCCGCCCATACCCAGGCAGGCAGCCGTTCCAACTCGGTCGCAAATGCGCCCCAAAAGCCGCCGTCACCTCCCAAAGGTCCCACCAAAGCCAGGCCTAAGGCCAGCAGCACCAGGTATCCGGGCAGGAGTAAGAGCACGATCACTCCGCAAATGGCTGCGAGCAAACCTGAGAAATACGCCATCACACAGCCTCCGCCCGGCCATCGGCCGTCACGTCGCGTGGATGCAAGCGCACGATCGCGTCCGCGTCGATCCCGGACCAAGTCGGCGCGTTACGGGTATGACCCTCGCAGTCCGAGCAGACGGAATACTCCGCCACACGGGTCCCGACCCGAGCGCACCTCAGCGTTTTGCACTTGATCACCGTGATCGCCTCCTCTGGAACCGAGGCGCAGGGCGCCCGCCGCCTCGAGCCGTCGCGATGCCACAGATGATCCAACGCATTGCCCAGCACGACCGAGGGTTCAACCGCTCCGCAATCACAGCTCACGCGCACTGGATCGGAGAGCACGGTCATCCAGCCAGCCTCCCCGCCAAAACGCCGCTTCTTGCATCCCGCCCGGCAATTCCCACATAATTCGATGTGAAACGGGGGAAGATCATGTCGCTTGCTGATGAACTCGAGAAACTCGACACCATGCGCCAGACCGGGGTGATCTCGGACAAGGATTTTTTGCG
>JBCDAS010000126.1:0-11298 GCA_039185235.1 Pseudomonadota bacterium | reverse complement strand
GTCAAGACCAAGGTCTACGAGGATGGCAATCTGACGGAAAAACATCTCTACGACGACTCTCGGAGTGACAATGCTCCCGGAGACGTCCCGAGCTTCGGCAGCCCACCACCTCAAGGATCGCTTTTTCCCTGGAGCGCAAAGAAAATCACCTATGACGACGAAGGAAACGTGGTCGAACGGCTCACCGAATACGATGACGGCGATGTCGACGTGATCGTCTTTTCGGAAGGAGTGCGGACGGAAAAGCGGAAGATAGACTACGCAGATGACGATCCCTGGTTGATCCGCCAAACCTATTACGACGCAGATGGAGATACGGTTTACTTTGCGGAATACCCTGATGGCAGCACTCCACCGGCAGAGTTACTGGTGGAGTATGAGGCGCCGCCGCCTTTTGAGAGCGCACCCGACTTTCCTCCATCCGCAGGTCCAAGTCCTGGCACCGAAAATCAGCTAGATAGCCCCGACGATGCACCGGATTTCATGCTATGAAGGCTTGGTTACAGATCGAGCAGGTGGCAGGTATCTCCCTAACTCAGCTCAATCTGGCCAATCGGGGGGGCGTTTTTCGAGGAATGCTGCCACACCTTCGGCTGTGTCGCGCTGAAGCATATTCTCGGTGATCACGCGACCGGTATGGGCATAAGCTGCATCGAGGGTCATCTCCGCCTGTTCGTAGAATGCACGCTTACCGATGCGAACGGCCGAGGCAAGCTTCTCGGCGACTTGGCTCGCCAATGCGCGGCTTGCGTCGGCTAATTCGGTATCGGCGACAACCCGGTTCACGAGGCCGATTTCTCGGGCTCTATCAGCGGCGATCAGATCACCGGTCGTCAGCATCTCAAAAGCTTGCTTCATCGGGATGTTTCGGCTGAGCGCCACCATCGGTGTGGAACAAAAAAGGCCGATATTTACACCATTCACGCCGAACCGTGTGCTCTCGGCTGTCACCGCCATATCGGCGGTGGCGACCAATTGACAGCCGGCGGCGGTGGCGATGCCATGGACCTCGGCGATAACCGGTTGCGGGAGCTGGCGGATCGAGGTCATCATCCGGGCGCATTGGGCAAACAGGCTTGCGAAGGCCTCTCTCCCGCCATCCGGCGACTGGCGCGCGGCGGTCATCTGCTTCAGATCGTGCCCGGCGCAAAACGCCCGGCCCGCACCGCGTAGGATCACAGCTTTGACGACGCGATCGGCCGCGAGCCGATCGAGCTCGGCCTGCAGAGCCGAAAGCAATTCGGTTGAGAGCGCGTTCAGCGCCTGAGGCCGATTGAGCGTTAGAGTAGCGATTTTGTCCGCATCCTCGCGCAACAGGATGTCTTCGGCCATAGGTGCCTCCCTCTCAAGAACGAGGCACCCTCACCAGCCAGCGCAGGAAGGTCAAGGTCTCAAGCGGCCATCAAGGACTGCGCCCGGGCCGAAGCACGGTCAGCGCGTGAGCGGTCACCAAGGCCTCGGAAGGCACGCGCGACATAGTCCCAATTTTGCGCAGATGTGGGTTTGAGCGCGCAACGCTCGTTCGCGAGCGCAAGTGCGAGATCGAACCGTCGCGCCCTGAGCGACGCCTCCAGCAGCGTCCAGCCAATCACATCGCGCTGAGCGAAGCTGCCGCCCAGTCGATGGGTCATGTAACGCACCGGCACGAGACGATCGACACAGTCGCCGTATCGCTCTTCCTGGAAATCCTGGATCGCGAGGCAGAAGGGCATACCAATCTCCCGGCTCATGGCCGCGTTGGCATCGCTCGCGCTTTCGAGATAGCGCTCATTGGCACTGAGAAGCGCTTTTTGTTCGTCTTTCCGGTCTGCCGAGACAAAGGCCATCATCGCATGCACATCGTTGAACGCATAAAGCGTGTCGGTCGCCGAAGGTGCCCATTTCTCGGCAAGCTCCGCCCAGCGTCCGTTCAAATCCACATTCAGGAGCTTGAGACGCCAAAGCAGCGCAGAACTGTCCAGTTCTTCGTATTTGTCACCCGAGATATTGTCCGAACGCAGGTGATTGTCATAGATGTCCAGCACGCTCGGCACATCTCCGACATCAATGTGGTAGAGGCCAGTATGCCACCAGAGGTGGTTGGCGAAGTTTGAGCTTCCCCAATGGTGCAGATAGTCCTCCATAAAGCGGATCCCGCCATGTTGGCGGCCTTTCATCTCCATGACATGGGAGACGGCATGGACTGCGTAAGGGTTGTCCGGGCGGATCGCCAGAGCTTCTCGGCCAAACTGCTCGGCCCGCAGATAATCGCCGTTCTCCTCAAGCCCAAAAGAGTAGAAGCCGAGTACGAAGTCGTATCCAGGCACCGTCTCGTCCCAGAGCGCAAAGATCCGGGCAACCGTGTCGCGTTGGCCAACCACATCGCCCAAGAGAACTTGGGAGAGATGTGCCAGTTGCAGTGCCATCAGATCCAGCGGGTAGCGGGTCAGCACATCTTCCCAGGTTTGAACCGCACCATAGAAATCGCCATTGATCCATTTCTTCACAGCGGCGAGATGGCCCAATTCCCGATTATTGGCCCGGCCTGACAAGGCGGCCGCGTTCTCAAAACTCCGCACCATTTCGTCATAGATCCGCGTCTCCATGGCTTGCGTCATCCAAGCCGCGCGGAAGATATGGCCCATGATGAAGCCCGGATGCTCCTCCAAGACCTTATCGATCTCGGAGATTGCATCCCCTCTGAAGACCAGCGCGCAATGATGGGCGCGTTCGAGCCCCGCAATCGCGGACTGATCCGCATAGGAAATTGGAACTCCCCTGCAATCGACACCTCCGCGAAGGTGATAGATGTTGGTCATGGCTCTCTCCCAAATCGCGACTCGTTGAACTTCAACTTTGGTCAATGTGAATATAAGAGTGCAGCTGCAGCGCCTCATTTCACAACTTGGTGTGTGAAACAGGCTATCACGCCTTAGTGAAGTTTTCAGCCGAAACTTTCCAAGTTAGGCTTGGTACTGCTTTGGGCTGGCGATATCTTGGTTGTGAAGCACCAAAACGGCTTCAGTCTCCAAAGACGGGCGGAGAGCATCACGCGATGGCGACACCACAATCAGTCGCGATCAGCTCTTTGTAGAGCGATCGGATGCGGGTGAAGACAGGCCCCGGCTCCCCTGCTCCGATCTGGCGTCCATCGATTTCGAAAACCGGCGTCTGCGCGCCAAACGTACCGGTAATGAAGGCTTCGTCGGCGCCGTAAGTTTCGAGCAGCGAGAAGTTCTTTTCGCGGCAGATGATCCCGTTAGATCGGCAGAGGTCGATGACATGCCCGCGTGTGATCCCGTTCATGCAGTAGTCGCCGGTCGAGGTCCAAACCTCACCAGCCCGAACGACGAAGAAGTTGCAGGCGTTGGTCGTGTTCACCCAGCCGTCCGGGTCAAGCATCAGCGCCTCATCCGCACCTGCCTTCAGCGCGTGAACAAGCGCAAGGATGCAATTCAGCTTGGAATGTGAGTTCAGCTTCGGATCTTGAGTCAAGGGCAAGCCCCGATGCTGGGGCACGGTCATCAGTCGCAGGCCCCGGCGAATTGTGTCCTCGGAGGCTCTCGAATGCTCCGCAATGATAACGATGGTTGATCCAAAGATCGACAGGCGGGGGTCTTGGAAGGGTTTCTCTTTGCGACCCCGGGTGACCATCAGCCGAACATGAGCGTCGTCGCGCATCGCATTGGCATCAAGGGTTCGGTAGAGCGCATCGGTCAGCGCCGCACGAGCCATCCCTATATCAAGATCGATGGCATAGGCCGCTTCGTAGAGCCGGTCGAGATGCGCCGCGAGAAAGGCGAGCTTTCCATTGTGAACCCGCAACCCCTCCCAAACGCCATCCCCCAGCATAAAGCCGGAATCATAGACCGAGACCTTCGCATCTTTTTTAGGAACGAGGTCTCCATCGACATAGATTAGAAGGTCTTCGTTCCTTGCGTCCTCATCGGCATCATGGGCAGAGCGCTCGCTCATCCCTAGAACCCCACCTGATCGCCGCCTTTCAGCCCTAGACGCGTGCGCGCCTCTGCCGGGGTTGCAACCGTCAGGCCGAGGTTTTCCACGATGGATCGGATGCGGGAGACCTGTTGCGCGTTCGATGTCGCCAGCTCTCCCTTACCGATATAGAGGCTGTCTTCGAGCCCGACACGAAGATTGCCCCCCAGCATTGCCGCCTGGGTTGCAAACTTCATCTGGTTCTTGCCAGCGGCCAAAACCGACCACTCGTGCGCGTCGCCAAATAACCTCTCTGCCGTGCGGTGGAGATGGAACATATGGTCCAGCTCCGCTCCCATACCGCCGAGTATGCCAAACACCATTTGGATGAAGAACGGCGGCTTAATCATTCTTTTATCAACAAAATATGCCAAGTTGTAGAGATGGCCTAGGTCGTAGCATTCAAACTCGAACTTCGTGCTATGCGCCTCGCCCAGGTTCTTCAGTGCATATTCAATCGTCGCGAAGGTGTTCGGAAAGATGAAGTCCTTGGTCATGCCCAGGAACTCCGGCTCCCAGGGTTTGTTCCAGGTCTCGAATTTCTCCAACAGAGGGAAGATACCAAAATTCATCGAGCCCATGTTGAGCGATGCCATCTCTGGACTTGCGCCGGTCGCAGCTGCAAGCCGCTGGTCCATGCTCATGCCAAGGCCCGCGCCCGTCGAGACATTCACCACGGCATCGGTGGACTGCTTGATGGTCGGTAAGAACTGCATGAAAGTCTCGGGCCGGTGATCAGGCTTGCCATAGAGATCGCCAGGGTCTGGATGGCGCGCATGGAGGTGGATGATGGCCGCGCCTGCTTCGGCGGCTTCGATACTGGCGCGTGCGATCTCGGCAGGGGTAACCGGCAGATGCGGTGACATGGTCGGTGTGTGGATGCCACCGGTTGGCGCACAGGTGATGATCACAGATTTAGGCATCGCGGACTCTCAGGCTGAATAGACACCCCGCCTCCTTGCCACAGCTGGTCCTGGGATGCACGTGGCGATCCTATCAGTTTGATACGACCGCGCTATCAGTTGCTTAACAATTTCTCTTTAGAGCTTCGACCTTAGGGCAGATCTCGGCCGACGCACCGCCGCGATCACCGCTCATCGATTACGGAAATCAAGCGCCGAGGACCTATCGACGCCATGAAAATCGATACGCTGGTTTCCAAACTCGGGGAATTCACACGGGACGCCGTATTCATTACTGACGCGCTGAAAACGGGCACAGAGCAAGATCACATTCTCTGGTGTAATGACGCGTTTTGCACACTTACTGGATACTCGCTGTTAGATATTGTTGGGCAAGCACCCAGCATCCTTTACGGTGCGGGAACCTCTCAAGAGACGCGGCACCACATCTCGCAGGAGCTCTCTGCAAAAAGGCAAGTGCGGGCAGAACTCTTGAGTTATCGCAAGGACGGGACATCCATCTGGGTCGAGCTTGATGTCCACGCGGCTAAGGATGAGAAAGGTCAGATCGCCTTCTGGGTCTTCTTCCAACGAGATATTACAGATCTCCGCGCCCGGGAGGTCGCTGCAAAGGAAGTCCTTGCTAGTCAAACCGCCCTCAAGACGGATCTGACCGAGGCCCTCCAAGCAGCCGAAATTGCGAAGACCAGGTTCTGGCATGCGCTTGAGACGCTCCCCGATGGTTTCGTGCTCTATGACAAGGACGATCGTTTGGTGATCGCGAATGAGGCCTTCCTGTCCATGCACGACACGTTTCGCGACGAAATCTCTCCAGGGATCACATTCGAAGAGATCACTCGTCGCGGGATTGAGACGGGGCTGTGGAAGATCGACGGTCAGGACCCCAAAGACTGGAGCGAGGGCATTCTCGAGAGCCACCGCACCGATGGCCAGGCCAGCTATCTTGTGCAGCTGAGCGATGGGCGATGGCTCCAGCGCAACGACCGCAGGCTGCCAAATGGCGAACGCGTTGGCCTACGCATCGATGTCACCGAAATCAAGCAGCATCAGCAGGAGCTCGAACGCTCAACCGCCCTCTTGGAGGCGACGAATGCGGCCGTTGAGCGCAAAGCGCTGACCGATGACTTGACCGGGCTAATGAACAATCGGGGCTTGGAGCAACATCTGACAGAACGCCTCGCCATCAAGCGAGAGACACGGCTGATGGTGATCTTGATCAACCTTGATAGCTTCAAACAGATCAATGACACGATGGGCTACAGCGCCGGCGACCATGTCCTCTGCCAAGTCGTCGAAGCTCTTCTTCCATTCGTCAATGACGGTGCTCGCCTCGCCAGGTTGGGAGGGGACGAGTTTGTCCTTGTCCGCGAGGCATATCGGCAAGATCGACCTGACAGAGACCTTGGGGACAAGATCATACGTGCAATCTCCCAACCCATCTCATATCAAGAGCGGCTTTGCAGGATCAGCGCATGCGTTGGCATCGCGTTTGAACGCGACGAGACGAAAAGCGCGACAGAACTTCTGCTCGACGCAGATGTGGCGTTGAACCGAGCGCAACAGCATGGACGCGGCCAGCTCCAGGTTTTCTCGCGAGAGATCACCCGCGAGATCGAAGAGAAAAAGCGCACTGCGGACGATATTCTAGACGGGCTTGAGAACGGCGCGTTCTTCCCCGTCTATCAACCACAGTTCGATGCAGAAACGCTCGAGATCGTCGGCGTTGAAGCACTGGCGCGATGGCAACATCCAAACCGAGGGGTGCTTGCCCCAAACGTGTTTCTTGATATCGCCGAAGAAATGAACGTTCTAAGCGACATCGATAGTCAAATGTTCGAAAAAGCCGTTGCTGATATGCGAGGTCTTGCCGATGGCGGCATTGATCCCCCCCGGCTGAGCGTGAACATTAGCCTCAAGCGTCTGAGCGACCCGAACCTTTTGGAGTCGATTGATCGGCTCGAAACACGGGGCCTCAAAGTGTCGTTCGAGCTGCTAGAGACGATCTTTCTCGATGACCAAAACGACGACTACGATTGGACGATAGATCAGCTCCAAGAGCGTGGGATCGATATCGAGATCGATGACTTTGGCAGTGGCCGTGCCTCGATTGTGGGCCTAACGCGGGTCAAACCAAAGCGTATGAAGATCGACCGGCAGCTTGTGATCCCGATTGCGGATGACGAATCCCGGCGCAAGCTCCTTGCCGCAATCGTGAATATTGGTCGCTCACTTGGGATCGGCGTGACTGCCGAGGGGGTGGAGACGATGCGCCATATCTCCTACCTCCGCGAGATGGGGTGCGACACAGTGCAAGGCTTTGGCCTCGCCCGGCCGATGCCGTTTTCGGATCTGGAAACCATTCTCAGGACCACAGGCTGCAAACTCGACCTCGAAGCTTAACGCCGCTTCTGGCGGAAACTCCTTGACCTGAGCCCGCTTACCCGGTTCAACCCCGTCGTTGAGCTTGAGCGGAGCAGTTGATGAACTCTGAAGATACCCGGAACATGATCATGGCCATCGCCTTGTCGATGGCGGTTATCTTCGCGTGGCAATTGTTCTTTGCACCACCACCACCTGAGCCTACAACGGTTCAGCAGACTGGCTCAACCGCAACGGGCGGTGACCCTTCGGTGCAGCTTAACTTGCCGGATGATCAGCCCGCGCTCGCGCTTGATCGCGACGGTGCACTTGCCCAGAATGAACGCATCAAGGTCGAGAACGCGTCGGTTTGGGGCTCAATATCGCTCAAAGGCGGCAGATTGGATGACCTCCACCTGTCTGATTATCGCGAGACCCTCGACCCCGGGTCAGACACGGTCACCTTGCTCAATCCAACTGGTGGACCACACCCCTATTACGCCACTTATGGCTGGCTGAGAACCGCCGACGGAAACACCGGCAAACTGCCCAACCCCAACACGGAATGGGAGTTGGAGAGCGGGACGGTTCTCAGCCCTGGATCAGACATTACTTTGAAATGGGAGAACGACACCGGCCTGATCTTCCGCCGCACCTATGGCATTGATGACAAATACATGTTCACCGTGACCCAGTCGTTGGAGAACACAACAGGTGAGCCGGTTACACTCGCACCTTACGGCTATGTTGCCAGGCGCGATCTTCCCGATCTGCAACAACTCTGGATCCTGCATGAAGGTGCCGTCGGCAAGGTTGATGACGAGCTGATCTTGCACACCTACTCGAGTTTCGAAGACCTTCCTGCCAATGCGCTGGAGGGCGGCAATGCCGAGGCGATTGCAGTACAGAACAACGGCTGGGTTGGACTGACCGACAAGTATTGGTTGACCGCGCTCATCCCAACACCAGGCACCTCATTTGACTCCGTCTACAAATACATTCCCGGCAACACGACCCGGCGGGTCGAATACCGCGCCGAGATGCGTCTCCCGCTGGTCACAGTCGATGCTGGGGCGAGTGCGAGCATCGAAACCATGTATTTCGCCGGCGCGAAGGAGTACGTGACCCTCGACGAATACGAAACGAGCAAAGGCATCGTCGACTTCCACATGGCGATCGATTGGGGTTGGTTCTACTTTCTCACAAAACCGCTCTTCCGCCTGCTGCTTTGGGTCAACGGGATCATCGGGAATATGGGCTGGGCAATCATCGGCCTGACCTTCCTTGTCAAAGCAGTGCTCCTCCCGCTCGCCTACAAATCCTATGTGGCGATGAGCCGGATGAAGCAGCTTCAACCCGAAATGGAGAAGATCAAAGAGCGCGTCGGCGACGACAAGCAAAAGATGCAAGTCGAGATGATGGAGCTCTACAAGAAGGAGAAGGTGAACCCCGCCGCTGGCTGTTTGCCGATCCTGCTGCAGATCCCGATCTTCTTCTCGCTCTACAAGGTTTTCTTCGTCGCGATCGAGATGCGCCATGCGCCCTTCATCGGCTGGATCAAGGATCTTTCAGCGCCGGATCCGAGCTCGTGGATGAACCTCTTCGGCGCGCTGCCCTATGATGTGCCGGAGCCAGGCGTGGGGCTGTTGGGGCTCTTCTCGATCGGGATCTATCCGATCCTGATGGGCATCACCATGTGGATGCAGCAAAAGCTGAACCCCGCACCGACCGACCCAACCCAGGCCATGGTCTTTGCCTGGATGCCCTGGGTCTTCATGTTCATGTTGGGCACATTCTCCAGCGGATTGGTGATCTACTGGGTCGCGAACAACACAATCACCTTCATCCAGCAATACGCGATCATGCGAAGTCAGGGTGTAAATGTCGATTTCTTCGGCAATGTTGCTGCGAGCTTCAAAAAGCGAAAGACAGCGGATGGGGGAGGTAAGAAGTGACCGCTAGCGTCGCCTTTCTCTGCCGCCACCCGGTGAAGAGCCTTGGCGAGGAGCGGTTGGAGGAGGTTGTACTTACCGCTGGCAAACACATGCCCTGGGACCGCGTTTGGGCGGTTTGTCATGGGGCGAGCGCGTTCGACACAGAACAGCCCGAATGGGTGCGCTCGAGGAACTTCGTAACCCAGACGTTTGTCCCCAGCCTTGCCCAGATCGAGATGCAGTACGATGAGAGAAGCGGTGCTCTGACGCTCAAGCATCCCAATGCCGAGCCGATTACCCTGAACCCCGAGACCGAAGGCCACCGTCTTTGCGATTGGCTCGAGCCACTGGCGGGTGACATGCGCCCAGGCCCTTATCGCATGGCTCGCCTGCCCGAAAGTGGGCTCACCGACTTCCCGGACACGCATCTTGCGATCAACTCGACCCGGACTCTCGCAGTGTTGGAGGATGCCAGCGGGCAGTCCCTCTCACCACGCCGCTTTCGTGGCAATATCTGGATCGACGGCCTCGCGCCTTGGGAGGAGTTCGACTGGCTCGACAAAGAGATCCAACTCGGCCCAGTCCGCATCAAAGTCACGGATCGAATCCTACGCTGTAACGCCACCACGGCGAACCCGGCGACAGGGCGGCGGGACATCGACCTGCCGCGCCTTTTGGAGGAGCGCTGGGACCACATGGATTTCGGCGTCTATGCCCAAGTGATCGAGGGGGGGACGCTTCGGGTAGGCGATCCGGTCTCACCTGCCGCATGATCCCATTCACGATCGATCCAGAGCAGTCGCCCGAAGAGGTCGAACAAGGTCGGCTCCTCTTCGCCGGGCCTTGCGACTTTGTGAAAGGGGTTGTGGCGATGGACGGCCTGCCTGCTGCGGACCGGCCAGAGATCTGCGTTGCCGGGCGCTCGAATGTCGGCAAAAGCTCGCTGCTCAACGCGCTCACCAACCGCAAAGGTCTTGCACGGGCCTCCAACACGCCCGGCCGAACTCAGGAGATCAACTATTTCGCCCTGGGTCCATCCGGCTATCTGGTCGATCTGCCCGGCTATGGATTTGCTGAAGCGCCAGTGGCCAAGGTCGATCAGTGGCAGCGTTTGCTGAAAAGCTATCTGGCAGGGCGCGTGACGCTCGCCCGCGCCTTTGTTCTGATCGACAGCCGCCACGGGGTGAAACCTGTCGACCACGAAATCATGGACCTGCTCGACAAGGCGGCTGTGAGTTTCCAGGCTGTTCTGACCAAAACTGACAAACCAAAATCTGGCGTACTCACAAAGACCCTAAGCCAAGTCAGGGAAGATCTGGCTCGCCACCCAACGGCCTATCCCGAGATTTTGACGACATCGTCGGAGACCAAGGCCGGTATCGCTCCGCTGCGCGCCGTCATCGCGGGCCTCTTCGCGCGGTAATCTGTGCGGGGCGCTGGTGGCCCTGGCTCCGGATAACGTCCGGAGCGCGGAGGGCTTGCCCTCCGTTAGCGCGCCCCAGCGCGCAGGGCCACTGCGCAGAGGCGATGCTGCTCACGCCACCCTCACGATCAGTTGCCAATGCGACCATGGTTTCGTGACCGTCCACCTCCCAGATCTCTTCTGTTGGCCGAATCCTTTGACGTCGAAGACGAAGGAACGGGCCCAAGCCCAGGAGATCTGACTAATGCAAAAATTACTGACCGCCATAACACTCGCAACCCTCACATTCGGCGCCGCCGAAGCCATCGCCAAAGGCAATGGCGGATCGGAGCAACGCGAAAGACTTCGTGCCGAACTGGCCGAGTCCCGGGCCAAAGCAGGCAAATCAGAAACCTCCACCGGTTTCTTCTCATCCCTCTTTGGTTCAGCAGACAGCGAAAATGCCGAGGCTCGCACTCAAAAGACAACCAATTGATCAAGGCCTAGTTCCGAACCGGAAACCGCGCTATGACAGCCCCCGTTCAATGAGGCGCCTGCTAAATGAGCCCAGAACGGGGGATGTCATGGAGATCCAAAAGGCGATGAATCGCGACTGGCTAGCCACTGCCCGCACGCTGTCCGAGGCGCTGCCCTACCTGCAGCGCTATGACGGAAAGACCATCGTCGTGAAGTTCGGTGGCCATGC
>JBCDAS010000125.1:0-11317 GCA_039185235.1 Pseudomonadota bacterium | reverse complement strand
AGGTGCTTGCTCAACGCCGAGCCAGCGCCAGGGCAGACACTGGATCAGGGTACAACCGACAACTTTGACGACCCGAACGCACGACAGCCTTGCCCGAAATGCGGCCGCTCGATGCGCGTCATCGAAGTCTTCACGCGCGGCTATAGCACCTGAACCAGCGCGGCAACATATCCATGGAGACGGAAAAAGGATCGACCGGTGAAAAGCGACCAGAAATACCACAGGATCCGCGCTGGTCGGTCTCTCAGGATCAGCAATTGGACGCATCGGCGGACCGAGCCCTAGCCACGATCCCGATAGCGTCGGGATGTCTGCCCGCGCTTTCCTCAGCGTCAGATTTGTCGCTGCTGTAGCACTAAACCCGCATTACACTGCTCGTTTGGTCGCGATCGCATCTGTAGTGATGCTCTGTCGTGCTCCATTGGCCCGGTTTTGTGTCGAGCATGTAGGTTTCCGTGGTTCCGGCCAGACGCATCCAATGGCTATTTTGCGTTCATGGAAGATCAGATTGCCTAAAATTGCAGGCAAGGTTGGCCAGGGTTAGCTTCGCCTCGGCTCGTGCCAGGCCTATTGTTCTAATGAATAGCCGGAAGCGGTTCTTCTGATGCGCGAAGACATGTTCGACGCGGGCACGGAGCGACGATTTTCGAGCATCGGCATGTGACGTGGCCTCCGACATCGGGCGACCCTTTGGCTTTCGCATATGGATGCGACTGGTCAGATCGCTTCTTGCAAGCCAGCACTCCTTCTTTTTTTCGAGCGATAGGCGCTATTCGCCCAGATCTCGGACGAGGTATTTTCCTTGATGATAAGGTGCTTGAGCATCCGGCCATCGGCCTCTGACGCACTTGTCACAACCTCCTGGCGGATGAACCTGTATCCTCGGCCGATTGAGATATACCACTTCCATACGGGTATCGACGGCGCGATCTGGGGGACTGGCATGCCGCTCAGTGCGATACCTGGTCTTGCCGCCGGTTTTTCAGTGTCCAGCGGGCATTCACGTCTTTGTGGCATGCCTTGTTCGGCTTATCGGGCCAGATCTCGTCGGCGGTCTTGCCCACCTTGATGGCGTCCTTCTCGGCGTCAGTATTGCGCTGCTTCAGCGCGGGTACCAAGGACGCGTCCACGACCTGGCCAGACATTGGCAGGTTGCCCATCTTCTTCAACTGCCAGTCGAACGCCTTCATCACCCGCTTCAACACACCGATTTCGGTGAGTTTGCTTCTGGAGAGCCGGATGGTGTTCTCGTCCGGCGTCTTCTGACCAAGGTCAAGTCGCGCAAACCGCATCCACGACAACCCGCTCTGCAATGTAAACTCCATGCGCGCGTGCTCTGCGACCGAAGTTGCCCTCGTGACGGGCTAGAGTTTTCCGCCTCTGATCAGACACACAGGCTGGCTGCATGTGCTGATTTCATGAGCGCTGCAGGGACTTTGTTCCCGATCGCGCTGTGTGGGCGTTATTCGTTGTAGTCTCTGCGCCAAATCTCCAGTTTTAGGGCGGCATCCGCAAGGCTGAGGAACCAATTTGCGTTCAGGCGCTCCGCACGGAACCTTCAATCGAACACCTCAATGAATGCCTTGTCTGTCGGTTTCCCTGGCCGTTAGAGTGAGCCGCGAAGCGCGCCACTGGTCCGAGCGCCGCGGCGAACCAGCACCATGCCGTTCCGATAGGCCCAGAGGTCCATATCGCGGGAGATGAACTGACTTCCCTGGTCGACGCGGATCGTCTTGGGATAGCCGATCTGGCTGCACACCCGGTCCAGGGTCGCCTCGATGTTTTCACCTCGATAGCTGAACCTTGCGTCCAGGGCCGGGACGTAGCGAGAGTACGTATCCACGACGGTCAACACACTCAATTTCCGGCCTGCCGCGAGTTGGTCGTGCACGAAGTCGCTCGCCATTGTCGCTCGGACCAATGGCGCGATAAGGCTCACCTCGCATATCTCCTTTATCCGCTGCTCCAAAGCTGGCTGACCGAGCCGACGAGATTTGTACCGGTAGGTCGTCGGGTCGAACCGGATAAGCCTTCAGGCGCTGCGGATCGACACCTTCCAGTCCGCGCAGATCTCGTCGACCAGCGTCCGTTTCCGGCCAGCCCTCAGAGCTTTCGATTGATGGCGTCCTGCAGCATCTCCTTGTCGAGGGCCAGGTCCGCCACGATCTTCTTCAGCTCCGCATTCTCTTGCTCCAGCTCACGCAGCCGCTTCATCTCGGACGGTATTAGGCCCGCCTACACCAAGTGTAACCATCAACCTATCGCGTATAACAACTGTAAAAACCGGCATTGTCCGAAGTGCTAGAATGAGCCAAAGGAACGCCAATGGTCCGAGAGGCATTGGTGAACGCCGCGCGGGACTGGAGGGCGGCACGTGGCAAAGACCTGCTACCTGTGGAACACTTCCACCTGGTCTTCACATTGCCAGCCGAGATCGCGCAGGTCGCCTATTGAAACAAACGCACGGTCTACGGTCTGCTGTTCAGAGCGTCGGCTCAGACGATGGCGACCATTGATGCCGATTCCAATTGCCTTGGCGCCCACCTCGGCATGAACAGCGTCCGGCACACCTCTGGGTCAGCAATGACCCACCATTCCCAGGTGCACATGATTGTACCCAGTGAAAGGCTGGTGCCCGACGGGACTCGTTGGGAGCTTGCAAGCCAGGCATTTTCCGGCATGTGCGGTTTCTATCGCAACCGTTCCGGTTGCTGTTATCTGACGGGTTGGTGGCGCTGCACCGCGCTAGCAAACTGGCCTTCTTCGTCGGTATCGATGGGTTGCAGAGGCGCATGCTTTCGCGAGTTGGTTTGCCTCGTTCCTTAAAACCGAATGGATGGTCTACGCAAAGCAACCCTGCGTCGGACCCGACGCCGTGATGGCTTATCTCAGCCGCTACAACCATCGGATCGCAATCGCAAACAGCCGGATCGTCAGGGCCGACACCAATACCGTGACCTTCCGCTGGAACGATTACAGGAACAAGCGCGGCGATCGGATGAAGGTCATGCGGCTCGACACACGCGAGTTCATCCGCCGATTCCTAACCCACGTTCTCCCTGATGGCTTGCGCTGCATCAGGTATCACGGCTTCCTGGCTTCAGCACGGCACACGGCTAAGATCGGAAAGATCCGTGCATAGCTCGGCGCTCAAACCACCGCAGCATTGGAAGATGCTTCCGACGCCGATACCCTCCCCCTCACGCTGCGCGAGCCCTGCCCAGATTGCAGCAAACCCATGCGCATCATCGAAACGTTCCGGCAGGGAGAGCTTCCGCGCGCGCGCCACGCCCGAGGCAGGCCGAAGGCGCTCGCCGACCTAGTCGGCCCACAATCTCAAAAACCAAAACCCAAGCTTCCGTCAGAGGCACATATCCGGCCGACGAGACTCTTTCCCATAGACCGCACCCAGACCCCTTGGCTTCCTCCATGAGAGGTTTGTCAACCCGGACCACAGTCAATCCCTGCCGAAATCGCGCGCAATAACCTGCGCCGAAAAGCCTTCAACTCCTGACAACTTCTCTGCGCGCCGCAGGAAGGCTGGCTCTGGTCTTGGCGTCGTTTTTCGGCTCCAGCCGGATGAGCACATCGCCAGAGATCTGCGTTTATCGCGAAAAATCGGGCGGCAGGGATCTTTTGTCGCGATTTTTCCCGATTTTGTTAACCATCGCAATTCGCGAGGAAAGTTGCTCGAAATCCCGCCAAATCCCAAATGCAAAACCGCCGCGATGCCGGGGCATCGAGGCGGTTTGAAGGGGCGTGTCGGTCGGTTACTCGGCGGCGATCTTGTTGATCTTCGCCATTTCCTCGGCAATGATGCGCTCGTGGTGTTCTTCCGCTTCGCGTGCGTTCGAGAGGACCGGCTCGGCGGCGAAGTCTCCTTCAGTCCTGAGACCGGTAAAGACGAGCTTCAACATCTTGAGCGGGTTGGAAAAAGCGATATTGGCAGCCGTCGGCTCATAGCCGCAATGGGCCATGCAATCGGCGCATTTCTCATAGTTGCCGGTGCCGTATTTGTCCCAGTCGGTGGTCTCCATCAACTGCGCATAGGTCTTGGCGTAACCTTCGCCGAGCAGATAGCACGGTTTCTGCCAGCCAAACACGTTGCGGGTCGGCATGCCCCAGGGAGTGCACATCATCTCTTGATTGCCAAGGAGGAAGTCGAGGAACATCGGCGAATGGCTGAGCGACCAGCCCTTGGCCGTGCCCCGCTCCTTGCCAATCCGCCACACGTCACGGAAAAATTCCTTTGTGCGACGGCGGGTTAGGAAGTTTTCTTGATCCGGCGCGCGCTCGTAAGTGAAGCCCGGCGAGATCGAGATATTCACGCCCAGTTCGGTGCAATAATCGAGGTAATCCGCCAGTTCATCCGCGGGATATCCCTCAAAGACAGTGGCGTTCACATTGACCGCGAAACCCTTGTCCTGGGCGGTCTTGATCGCCTTCACGGCGCGCTCGAACACGCCCTTCTGATCAACCGCCTTGTCATGATGCTCCTTCAGCCCGTCCAGATGGACCGAGAAGAACAGATAAGGCGAGGGCTCGAACAGCTTCAGCTTTTTCTCCAGAAGCAGCGCATTGGTGCAGAGCGAGACGTATTTCTTGCGCTCGACCAAGCCTTTGACGATCTCGCCGATCTCCCGGTGGATCAGCGGCTCACCGCCAGGGATCGCCACCATGGGCGCACCGCATTCCTCGGCAGCTTCCCAACACTGCTCGGGGCTGAGGCGGCGGTTTAGGATCAGATCAGGATAGTCGATCTTGCCGCAACCGGGGCAGGCCAGGTTGCATTTGAAGAGCGGCTCCAACATCAGGACCAGCGGATAGCGCTTGTTTCCCTTGAGCTTTTGTTTGGCAATATAGGCCCCGACGGCCAGCTGTTGTCTCAATGGGACGCCCACGATCCGGTCTCCTTGCGGATTTCTGTTTTTGCGGAGTTAGTGCCTCGCCTCTCGGAATACACCAAGCGGTGGCAATCTGCCACCCCTTGCAGTGCACAATTCCGGCCTTCAGACCGCGTTTTTGCGCATAAAGGCAAGAAGCCCCTCGGGCCCTTCCTGGTCCAAAAGCGCCGTGAACTCGTCGCGCTTGAGGATCAGGAAGCTCGTGCCGCCGACCATGAAGTCGACCACCAGATGGCCGCGCTCCTCGAAATCATGGACCCGCCAATCGACCGGAAGGGTCTTGCCATTGGCCCGCGGGATGGCGGCGCGGACCAGCACATCCTTGCGCGCTTTGCGGGTGTCGCGGATCTCTGGCTTGGCCTCCAGCCCATTGCCGAACTGATCGGCATAGAGCTTTGCCAGGAACCCCGGCAGCAGGTCGCGGAACTCGGTCAGCTGCGTGTCCGAGAAGCTGTCCTTGTGCTTGCGGATCAGAAATTTCTCCCAGAAATCAAAGGCAAAGCTGGTCTCGAGCGCCATGCGCAGGGCCGCATTGCGCGCCTCTGCCGGACCAGTCATCGCCGCATAGCTCTCCTCGACCAGTTGATTGGCGCGGTCGAGTGACGCCTCTTCCTCCGCCGCCTGCCCCAGCATTGGGGCGAGACCGAGCATCAGGGCCAGGGCGAGAATGGGTTTCCAGGGCATCATTCGGCTCCGCAGGGATTTGGTTTGGTTATACGTGGGGCCGCCCCCCACCGTCGCGCAACCCCTTCACGAGCGCTTGATCGCAAGGCGCGCCAGCCCAGGCGTCAGCGCAAAAGTCATCAGCACTGTTGCCGTCAAACCGATCGCAAGCAAGATCCCCATACTGGCCGTGCCAAGATGATCGCTGAGACCAAGTGTCCCAAAGGCCGCAATCGTGGTCAGCGCCGAGTAGAAGGTCGCCATCGGGGTCGAGGTCGCAAACACCTGATCCGCCTTGCGCGCCCGAAGCGCCAGATGGATCCCGCTATCGACGCCAATACCGATCATCAGGGGCAGCACGATCACATTGGCGTAGTTGAAGGGCAGGCCAAGCAAGACGCCCGCCGCCATACAGACCGCACCTGCGAGCGCCACGGGGACCAGAATGGCCAGCGTAGCGGTCACACTGCGCAGGGTGAGAAATGACAGGATACCCGCCCCGAAAAGCGCAATCGCAACCGCCTGGAGCATGGCGTTGGAAACAGCAACCCGCGCGCCCTCGATCTGCGCGGGGCCGCCGGTCAGGCCAGGAATCTGGGCATTCAACGCCGCGACGAAAGCAGCCCGGGCCTGTGGGTCACGGATATCCGCCTCCGGCAGGATATCGACCCGATAGCGCCCCTTAGCGAGGAATTGCCGGGCCAAGGGCTCTGGCAGCGTCTCCACATCGACATAATCCATCTCCAGCATCGCCTCGAGCCGCCCGGTGAGGAGCGGGAAATACACAAACAGATCCTCCTCCAGCCGCGCATCCCCCTCGCCCGTCTGAGCCGCTTGATAGAGCGTCAAAGCCTCCGCCAGCCCGGCCCCTTCAGCAATGCCCGAAAGCCGGACGGCGAGGTCTGCGGGCGTCTGAACTGATGTCTCCGCCAGGGTCTCCGGCGTGGCAGTGGCCGCAAACTCCAGCGAGGGCCAGGCGAGGTCGACCAGCTCCAGCTTTGTATCCTGATCCTCTGGGATCAGCGCACCCAACCAGGAGGCACCGCGCACGCCGTCAATTTCCTTGGCTCGTCCGGCCAAGGTTTCGGCGCTTTTGGCGTCCGGGACGATCACCGACGCGCGCAGAGGAGACCGATCGGGGTCTTCCGCCAGCCAGTTATAGGCCCGCACCGAAGGCGCATCTGGGTCACGAAGACCCATGGGATCAGCGTCGAACCGGCTCTCAGTGGCCATCACCGCAGCGCCAAGCCCGACCGCCACCATGACCCAGGGAAAGGCGCGCGCGCCCGCGAGACCGCGCGGCACCCCTCCCCTGGCGCGCCCCTCGGCCAAGCCCGGGCAAAGGGTGACCACAGCCGGGATCAGCGTGATCGAGACCAAAAAGGCGATCAACACCCCGACCCCGCCAATCAATCCCAGCTGGGCCATGCCCACGAAATCGGTGACCGTGAAGGCCAGAAACGCCAGCGAAGTCGAGCCTGCGGTCAGCGCAAGCGCCGGGCCGATCGACCGGGCAGTTGCCTCCAGAGGCGCCTCCGCCTTCGCCTTCTCATCCAAATGCGCCAGGAAGTGGATCGCAAAGTCGATGCCAAGCCCCACCATCAACACGATAAACGCGATCGAGATCAGGTTCAGGCTGCCAACCGCGACCGCCGCCGCCCCCGTCGTCAGCACCAGCGTCGAGACCAGCGCACCCAGCCCCAGCATCACCCGCCCCGGCGACCTCAGCGCGAGCCACAGAACAAGCGCCACGAAGACCAGCGAGAGGCCCAACGACCAGCCGATCTTGGCGGTGACAGAGCGCAGCTCCTCCTGGCGCAGAGCCGGGTCGCCAGTGATCTCAATCTCAACCCCCTCCGGCGCCTCAAACGCTGCCAATTCGCGCCGGATCGAGGCGAGCGCAGGCCGCGCCGGGTTCAGCGCTGTGAAATCGAGCTCCGGCTGCACCGTGATCGTTCTCAGAACCGCGCCCGTGGTGCCAGAGAAGACACTGCTCCAGCCAAAAGCCTGGCGCTTCCCTGCAGCGGCCGCCCGAAACACCGCCTCGGCTTCGGCGAGGACCGGCACCAGATCATCCGTCTCACCCGCCCCCTCGGCCAAAGACACCGCCTGATCCAGCGTTGCCAGAAACCCGGGCAGGCTCTGATCCGCCCGCAATCCTGCGATCAGATTGGCCGACCCGCTGATCCGGCTGAGTTGCTGGTCCAACGCATCGGTCTCGAGATAGAGCGCGCCATGGGTGAGGAAGAACGGATCGACCGATGGAGCAAACACTTCGCGGATCCCCTCGCCTCCCGCCAAAGCCTCAGACAGATGCACTGCCGTCATGTCGGCGGCATCCGGATCCTCGGCCTTCACCACAACCACAATCGCGGTTTTCTGATCGGGAAACGCCTCTCGCAAGGCCAAAGCGCGGGATTGAAACGAAAGCTCGGGAGAGAGCATCTTGCTCGAATCGGTATCGACCGCGAGCCCCGTCGCGGCCCAAATCGAGGCGATCAGCGCCAATCCATAGAGGCCGAGCACCAAACCTGCCCGGTTCTTCACCCAACTCACCACAAATCCGATTAAAATTTCCGCAAATCCTGGCTGAGATTTGCCCTCTAAATCCCCGTGATGATTGCGATTTGGCAACTTAAGCTCCCGGCATTTGCGTTCTGGGCGCGAATTGATCGCAAACCCCTTGGCCGCAGCCTGTCAACGGTCTAGGTTTCGGCCAAAGGTCGATCGTGGGCAATGATCTGTTGCAAACCCGCGATCTCACAAGTCTTGTGGGAGCACTTCATGACTTCATCTTCGGTGGTAAGACTGTTCGGCATCCTATTGCTGACAGGAGTTATTTCCGCATGTTCTAGCCCGGGGCCAGGTGGCGAGATGTCCGCGCGGGATCCCTATGAGAGCACGAACCGCACCTTCCATGAAGTCAACCTGTTCCTCGACAAGAACCTGATCCGCCCGGTCGCCCAAGGCTATGACTTCGCGACGCCCCGCACGATCCAGCATATGCTGGGCAACGCGTTCGACCATATCGATACGGCGGGAGAGTTCGCGAACTATGTCCTGCAGGGGGATGTCGACAACGCGATGGTCTCGCTGGGCCGCTTCGTCGTGAACACGGTTCTGGGGGCGGCTGGTCTGCTCGACCCCGCGACTGAATTTGGGCTGCCCAAAGGTGATACGGATTTCGGCATCACGCTGGGCAAATATGGGGTTGGTGAGGGCGCCTATCTGGTCCTGCCGCTGCTTGGCCCTTCGACCTCGCGCGATGCGCTCGGCAGCATTGTCGATCGCACAGCGCTCAGCCCGACCTTCTATGTCGGTCTTTTTGTGGATGGCGATATCGTTGATTACGCCCTGCCCGCCGCAACCGTGCTCGAGGTGGTCGAGGCACGGGCCCGCAACGCAGATCTGGTGGACGATATTCTCTATGAATCGGCCGACAGCTATGTCTCGCTCCGCTCGATCTATCTGCAGCGCCGCGATGTGCTGATCCGGGGTGAGGCCGCGAGCGAGGATCTGCCGGATATCTTTGACGAGGAGACCTCGGACTAACGAGGGCCCGAGCCACCTAAGTCCCTGGGGGGAAGCATGACCAACGCAGACAGCTTTGCCACGGCATTGGTGGACGCGGCTGCGCGCGCAGAAGCAGCGCTGGACGACTGCCTGCCACGCGCAGAAGGCAGCCCGGGCGAATGCGAACTCAATGAAGCCATGCGCTATGCGGTGATGGGTGGCGGCAAGCGCCTGCGCGCCTTTCTCTGCATGGAGGTCGCACAAGTCTTTGGCGCGGATCCGGCAGGGGCCGACCGGGCCGCGGCCTCGGTGGAGTGTCTGCACGCCTATTCGCTGGTCCATGATGATATGCCCTGCATGGATGATGACGATCTGCGCCGGGGCAAGCCGACCGTGCACAAGAAATGGGACGAGGCGACGGCTGTGCTGGCCGGTGATGGGCTGCAATGCATGGCCTTTGAGATCGTCGCCGATCCGGCCACCCATGGCGAGGCGTCGGTCCGGGCGCAGCTTTGCCTCAGACTGGCCCAGGCCTCGGGCCCGGCGGGCATGGTCGGCGGGCAAGCCATTGATCTGGCGGCAGAAACCTCTGACGATCCGTTCACGGCTGAGGATGTGCGCAAGCTGCAAGCGATGAAAACCGGCGCCCTGATCTCCTATGCCGCCGAGGCAGGCGCGATCCTGGGCCAGGCGAGCCCCGCAGACATCGCCAATATCCGCGCCTATGCGGATGCGCTGGGCGAGGCGTTCCAGATCGCCGATGACCTGCTCGATGTCACCGGGACCGAGGAGGAAACCGGCAAACGCGTCGGCAAGGATGCGACCGCGGGCAAGGCGACCTTTGTCGATATCCTCGGCATCGACGGCGCCCGCCACCGGGCCGAAGACCTGGTCAAAGCAGCAGCAGACGCCCTCTCCCCCTATGGCGATCGAGCGGACCTGCTCATCGACGCGGCCCGCTTCGTCGTCGACCGCCGATCCTAGCCGATGTGAACCCCAACCAAGCCTATCCGCTGTCGGCGACCAAACCGATTCTCAGCAAAGACCAAGATAAACCGTAGCTCATCTCATCAGTCCTCCAACGGACTTTAGATAGAGACGAAGCATAGATCCGATTCGAGCCATACCAACGCCATGCTGCATGATGTACCAATGTCCGCAGTTAGACTTGAACGACTTGTCGTTGGTCACTAGGACTACTTTATGTCTTATGTTGTTTTCTCCATCTTGCTTTTGCTGGTTGCGAATGCCTTGATAGCGTTCGGGGTAGTGTTCTATTGGCAGGCAAGGGTCATCTTCACCGTGTTGGGAAGTTCGGGCTGGGATTGTTCGCCCATAACGTTGAAGGACTTGGCCAACCCAAATGGCGCGAACCACCCCTTTTGTCGTTTCATTGCAGGTAAGATTTTTCCCGAGTTACGGCGAAAGTGGGCAAAAGCTATCGGATACGTTGCGGTGAGTTTCTTGACGCTTTTTTTGGTGTTCGGCTTTTTAGAGATCTTTGTCCCAGAGCACCTTCCATGAAGTGAACCCGGAAATGCACAGCCATCAAAGCAGCCGTTTAAATTACTTGATCCAACGTCAGCTCCGTCTAAGGTTTGTGGCTGCTGTCAGCGTGAGCTGCAGCGGCGATAAATCTGACAAGGAGGAAAGCGCGGGCGGCTTTTGGTGCTATGGGGATAGTGGCGCAGTGCCTTGGTTTTTCGGTACGCAGATCTGGCATACGTTGCGCGCCCATCGATGTGCAGCGTCTGATCTGTTTGGTCGGATCTTACCGGTCGGCTTCTATCTCTGTGGCGGAGATACTATTGCCGCGCTGGTTTTGATGAACTGGCCGCAACGATTGGTCAGGCTCTTCGGGGGTGGCACGGTCTGGAGTGATGGTTGGATCATGCGGCTTCCTCCCATGGCGGTGCTCGGGATCGCGGGAATTGACCGCGCAGGAAGGTTTCGATGATACGCATCGGGCTGCCGCACTTCGGGCAAGGCTGAAGCTGCTCCTCTTCGCCAGCACCGGTGGACGCCTCTTCTTCGGCCACTTGATCCGGCTCTGTCTCACTGCCGAGCAAGCGCCGGATCATCGCGATCCTGTCCCGGCGGTTGCCGTTTCCGAAGAAGCCGTAGTGTCGGATGCGATGCTGGCCCTTGGGTAAGACGTGGATGAGGAACCGGCGAATAAATTCATCCGTCTTCAGGGTCATTGTGGTGTGCCGCCGGGCGCCGGTGACGCGGTAGTT
>JBCDAS010000124.1:0-11318 GCA_039185235.1 Pseudomonadota bacterium | reverse complement strand
GTCGTCGATCACACGGGAGAAGGCATAGAGCGCCCACATCCCCTCGCGCCTTTTCTGCGGCAAGATTTTCATGCCCGGGCCGAAGGAGGTGCCAGAGCGTTCGGTAATCATCCGCGCCACATGTTTGGGATCCGTGCCCGCAATCGCGGGCAGCGGCGCCAAGGCATCGAGGCCCGGACCCAATGGATCGACGGCGAGGCTCACGCGCCGCCTCGGGCAAACCGGGAGAGGCCTGATAGGAGGCCAAGGAACAGATCCCATTTCGAGTGTTTGACGCGGCCTGCGAGCGGATCTTCACGACGTAGGCGGGCTGCCAGGCGCCGGGCGAGGCGTTGGATCACGGCGGTCTCAGCGGCCAGTCTCCGGTCGCGGATCTGGCTGGCAAGTGGTGCCGCACGGTCGAGCAGCGCATCAGTGCCGTCCAGGCAGCGGGTGATGACCTGGCGCAGGCCTGGGCTCTCGCGATCGGTATCCAGATGGGTCACGTCGATCCCAGCCTCCGCCATCCAATCCTGGGGCAAGTAGACACGGTCGAGCTTCCTGCGGTCATCTCCGAGATCCTGCAAATGGTTCAAGACCTGCAACGCGGCGCAAAGGGCATCTCCGGCGGGGGCGGTTGTGGGGCTCTCGCCATGGAGTTGCAGCAGGTATCGCCCGACCGGATGGGCGGAGTATCGGCAGTATTCCAAAAGGTCGTCCCAATCCGCATAGCGCAGCTTGGTCGCGTCCCAGCGAAAGGCGATCAGAAGATCCGAGGCGCAGGAGCGGTCAACACCGGTCTCGGCCAGGCTGTGGCGCAGACGGGTCGAGATCTCCGGCCCGGTGGCGCCTGGCTCCAGCCCGGCATCGCACAGATCAAGGCGCCGGACCTTCTCCTGAGGGCTCAGGTCCGGGTCATCGGCGATGTCATCCGTTCCACGCGCAAAGGCGTAGTAGCGCATCACATGGGGACGCAGCCGGGCCGCGATCAGGCGGGAGCCGACGGGGAAATTCTCATCCCCCGCGCCTTTGCCGGAGGGCGCCTCGACCTCGGTCGCCGGAAGTGTGCTCTCTGCCGCCATCGGGGCCCCATTGTTCAATCCCGGAGAACCTAATGCGCCGAACCGACAAACACAATTGCGCCACGGCGCCGCGAGGTCGTTGTGATTGGCCGAGCGGCGGGGTAATCAGGGGAGATGCTGATTTTGGCGATGCTGTCGGTTTTGATCTGGCTGGGCCTCTTGCTGTTCTGGGGCGGGTTCTGGTGCGCCGATCAGCGGCTCGGTGAGGGCAAGCCGCCCGCGCAATGGCCCGAGGTGGTGGCCGTGATCCCGGCGCGCGACGAGGCCGAGACGATCGAGACCGTGCTGAGCGCCCATGGCAAAAGCCAGTATCCCGGTAAGTTCTCGGTGATCGTGGTCGATGACAGCTCATCGGACGGGACGGAAGAGATTGCGCGCGGGGTCCAGAGCACGCGGGCGATCCATGTGCTGGGGGCGCCAGAGATCGAGGCTGGGTGGACCGGCAAGCTATGGGCTTTGCAGCAGGGCACCCAGGCGATCCCGGATCTGGCGCCTGGGGCGGCTTATGTCTTGCTCACGGATGCAGATATCCTGCATGGGCCGGAGACGCTGGCCAATCTGGTCGCCAAGGCCGAGGCCGAGGATCTGGGGTTGCTCTCGCTGATGGCCAGGCTCGACCGGCGCGGGATTTGGGGGCGCATTCTGATCCCGGCATTCGTCTTCTTCTTCCAAAAGCTCTACCCTTTCCCGCTGGTCAATGACCCGGCCAAGGAGATGGCTGCTGCGGCCGGGGGCTGTGTGTTGCTGAAGCGCGAGGCGTTGGAGGCAATTGGCGGGATCGCATCCATTCGAACAGCGCTGATCGATGATTGTGCGCTTGCCGCCAAGGTCAAAGGCGCGGGCTATCCGATCTGGCTGGGGCTTGCGCATCAAGAGGTGCTGTCGCTCAGGGACAATCGTGCGCTTAACGCGATTTGGACCATGGTGGCGCGGACCGCCTATACACAACTCCAGTATTCGCCCTGGCTGCTCGCGGGCTCGATGATGGGGATGGCGGTGCTTTACCTCGCGGGGCCGGTCACCTTTGGCTTGGGCTTTGTGATCGAGAGCAGCGCCTGGGTGGCGGCGGGTGCGGTGGCCTGGGCGCTGTCGGCGGTGGCTTATTGGCCGACGGCCAACCTCTATCGCCTAATGCCAGTGGAGGCCCTGGCCCTGCCTTTCGCTGCACTGCTGTATATGGCGATGACGCTGGATTCCGCTTGGCACCATCGGCAGGGCACAGGCGGGGCGTGGAAAGGCCGGGTTTATCCAAAAACGTGACACTGCCTTAGTTGGTGCAGCATGTTGGAGTTGATCGATCGATATGATGCGCGCTCCCTCACGCAGGTTGAGTCTGTTCCGTGAGGCGAGTGGACTTGATGGTCTATCGCACATGTGCGCCATGGTGGTTAGCGCTGCGCTGTCTGCCGCGCCTGCCCAAGCAATCGTTTTAGTGTCTTCTGGACCGGCGATACGACAGTTGATACCGATTTCGAGTGCGCTGCTCGGCCTGGGCTTGGTTGTTCGCGGGAAGTGGATTGCCGCCAAGCTCGCCTGAGCTGTGGTCGGCTGAGAATCCTCTCAACTCCCCTAGGCTGTCGCCCGCCCGATCCGGCGAGTCTCGGTCATCCAGGCGAGCGCGTCGCGGAAGGTCTCCTCCGGATCGCGGGTTGTGTAGCCCAGCTCGTCCCTTGCCCGGCTGGTATCGAAGGCGCGCAGGGGGCCTGCGAGCCGGACACCAGTCAGCGACGCTTTTGGCGGGCCTGCGCTCAGAAAGCCAAGGGCGGCTTCCGCTCGAGCGGCGCTCAGCGCCACGCCATAGGGAATGCGCATCCGAGGCGCCGGTTGCGGGGAGAGGCGGTCAAACCGCTCCACCATCTCGGCTGTGGTCATATTGGTCCCACCGAGCAAATAACGCCGCCCGCCCTGGCCAAGCTCGAGCGCGGCGATCACCCCTTCGGCCAGGTCGCGGATATCGACGAAGTTCCAGGTGCTTTTGATCAAAGCCGGGAGATCTCCGTTCGCCATATCCTGGAACATCTGGCTGGGTGGGGTCATGTTATAGTCACCCGGCCCGAGCGGCGCGGTTGGCTGGACGATCACGGGCTGGACCGGGTGCGCGCGGCAAAGAAGCTCGGCCTTGCGTTTGGAGCGCGGATAGGGCCCCGCCATCGCCTCGACCGGCAGTTCCATGCGCTCATCAACCGTCTCGGTCTCGGCCTCGCGTCCGCCGCCGATCAGGGTGACAAAGCTCGAGACATGGACGACGCGGGTGATCTCGGCGGCGAAAGCCGCATCGAGAACGATCTTGGTGCCCTCGACATTGACCTCATCAAAGATCTTCGGGTTCGAGGCCCAGAGGCCGGTCACAGCGGCGCAATGGATCACCGCATCGCACTCCATGAACGCGCGCCTGACCGCACGCTCGTCTGTGACAGTGCCGATCATCGGCTCAGCCCCGGGTTCAAGCGGTGGCACGAAAGAGGTGTCAAAGGCGGTGACTTGGTTGCCATATTCGGTCAGAAGCCTGACCAAATGGCGGCCCAGAAACCCGCCCGCACCGGTGATGAGGACGCGGGTCACAGCCCCTCGCAGACCATCAGGCCGGGCTCGCGGACCGAGCCCATGACCAGGCGGGCGTCACTGCGCATCGCGACCGTGGCGCCCGAGAAGACCGCGCCTTCCGGGTCGTCGAACAGCACTTCGACCGAGCCGTCCTGAAGGCCGACCTGCGCGATCCGGCTGGGCGCCTTGTCTGTCCAGCCAAAGCGGTAGGCGGCGAGTTGGATCAACGACGGATGCAAGGCAACCAAGGCCGTGCGCGGATCAAGGCGGGTGATGTTATCTGGCCCGCCGGGCAGATTGATCGGGCCGATCAGGCTGCCACGACGCATGATCGGATTGCTCATCCGATCTGCCCTGGTCTCGGCAATCCATGTGTCGGTTATGCCGTTCGGATAGTACTGACCGCGCATCAGAAAAGGCTCATCGCTGGGAACGCCGGGCTCGAACATCTCAATCGCGCCAGTCGGGAAGAAGCCGAGCATGTCGTGAAACGAAAGGCCACAGGATTGGCGGTCAATGCTGACAATCACCCGGTCTTTCATGGTGCGCGAGAAGTCGAGATCATTGGCGCGGCAATAGCGCTCTTCGACCCGGCGGTCGAAGGGCACCCAACCCTCGGCCTGTTTCTTGAAGATATCGACGCTGAAGACCCCGCCGCGTCCGCGATTGATCAGCCCCAGCCGGTCGGAGCGCGGTGACAGCGCGATGCCATGCGGGCGTAGGCTGCCGCCGGTATCGGCGGGATCAATGATCGAGGAGAGCGCAACCTCGGTCTCGCTGACCCCTTCATATGGAAGTTGGTAGACGCCGCCATCGGGCTCTTCCGGGTCGAGGCGGTCATGGGCGGAGAGGATCAGGATACCGCCGGGCAGCCGTGCGATATCCTCGATCCCGCTGATCTCCTCGCCCGTCTCAGCATCGGTCAGGGTGAGCTTGCGGCATTGGGTGATATCGATGCGCGCCTCGACCGGCTCGATCGGGCGAAAGAGTGCCCAGGCGCCATAGCCGGCCCCGATGAGAAGCAGAAGAACTAGGACAACAAAGAAGCGTTTCATGCGGGCTCCGGCTGGGTGTAGCCCCATTTCTCGATCCATTTGGTGCAGCTGGCCCGTACCGTCTCGATCGCCGCCTGATCGCCGCGGAAGGCGTTCTTCTGAAAGGTCTTCACCGTGTCGAGATAGGCGGAGAATTTTGGCGCCGCCTCGGCAAAGCCCGGAAGCTCGAGGGTTGTGTAGATTTGCTCCAGCGCGACCATCGGCTTTGTGTCGAGCAGCTCATAGGGCAGCTCAACGAAACTGGGGGCCTGCCAGCCTTCGGTCTCAAGTTCGAATTGGGTCATCATGCGGGCATAGACCCGAGTAATCGTGGCGTCGAGGTCCAGCTCTGGCGGATTTTGCAGGGCCAGTTCGGCGAGGAGTTTTTCATAGAAGTTCCGCATGGAGAGGAAGACATCATAGGGGTTGCGGTGGATATGGACAAACTTGGCGCCTGGGAAGATCTTGGCCAGCAGGGCAGGGCGGGCTGTGTAGACCGGGTTCTTGATCAAGAGCGGTTGACCCTGGGCATGAGCCAGGCGGCGCAGGAACAGCAGGAAGCGGTCTTTCCAGGCGGCGATCTCGCGCTCGCTGCAGCCGTCGAAGAAGAGCCCACGGTCGATCAGCGCATCAAAGCGTTTGGGGAAATAGATGCCGTGATAGAAGGAGAGGGGCGACATATTCGCAAGCCCGATCTCATCCTCTTGCGGGCTGGTCGGTGTGACGGGGATATTGTCGATGAACCGGGTCTCGGGCAGTTGGCGTTCCAAGACCGGGCGCACCGCGCGGGCGAGCCCGAGCATGTCCCATGGCATGCCCACGGCAACCGGAGGCACATAGCCGAAATCGCCCAGGCTCATGACGTTGTAGAGATGAGTGGTGCCCGACCGCCAATGGCCGAGGATGAAGACCGGAGGTTGTAGCGCCTCCGGCCGTGGCGTGCCAGGGGTCAACAACGCATGCTCAAGCGCGGTGAACGGCGCCCGCCCGATCGCGGCCCCCAAAATACCCAGAGCCTTGCCCCAATGCTCAGGCCATCCTCCGGCCCGGAAGACCGAGACCAAGGTGCCGAGATCCGCACCGCTCAAGGGATGTGCCATGGAGTGTCCTGCTCACGTCAATTGGCGGGAGATTAAACGGGCCGAAACGCGCAATCAATTGGGTCATTCATGACAAGTTCAGAGAGGGGCGTCCGGAGGGAAAGGGGCCTGGAGAACCTCTCTCGGCTCCGGACATTGACATATTGCCGCCACATTTGCCGTAACGCCACCCCTTAACGCGGAAAAATAGATTGAATTAATGAGTATCCGCGTCGATTCCGTGCCATTATGAAGCAATCCTGCTGAAAAAACGCTCAACCGGAGGCTATTGTGCTGCCTGGAGGGCGATTGGCAGCGTTTTGGCCAGCAAATCCATGTCCTGGTCTGACCCGGCCCCCACTCGAATACAGCGATCGAGGGGACTGATTCCCGGCATCCGGACAAAGACATCCTGCTCCATGAGGGCCAGCATGACGGCTTTGGCATAGGCCCCATCACGACCGCAATCGACGGCCACGAAATTGGTGGCCGAGGGCAGGGCGATCAGGCCATTCGCGGCGGCGATCTCGCTGATCTGGCGGCGGCTGGCTTCTACCTTTTGGCGAACCTCCTCCAGATGCGCGGAATCGCCAAGCGAGGCCAGTGCACCCGCTTGGGCCACGCGATTGACCCCGAAATGGTTGCGGATCCGATCGAGCCCAGCGACCAGCTCGGGCTGGCTGATCACATACCCGATGCGCAGCCCCGCCATGCCGCGCGCTTTGGAGAAGGTGCGAAAGCGGACAACCCGCGGATCGGTGACATCGAGCTTTGGCGCTGTGCCTGATGGGGCAAAATCGATATAGGCCTCGTCAAGGACCAGGATTGCACCTGCGGGAAGGGCGTCGATCAGGGCCGAGATCCGCTGGGCGCTGTGCCAGGTGCCCATCGGATTGTCAGGATTGGCCAGGAAGACGAGCCTGGCATTGACTTCATGCGCCTTGGCCGCCAGCGCCTCGGGGTCTTCGTGATCGTCGCGATAGGGCACTGTGTGGAGCACCCCGCCGAACCCTGCCACATGGTAGTTGAAGGTGGGATAGGCACCGGCGGAGGTGACGACCGCATCGCCCGGCTCCATCAAAAGCCGCACGACCAGGCCAAAGAGCCCGTCGATCCCCTCACCAATCCGGATCGCCTCGGCCGGGATCGCGTGGTAGGACGCCAGCGCCTCGCGCAGGTCGTGATTGGACGGGTCGCAATACATCCAGCTCTCCGCCGCCGCACGCTCCATGGCTGCAAGCGCCAGGGGAGAGGGGCCAAAGACGCTTTCATTGGCACCAATGCGGGCAGCGAAAGGGCGGCCGCGTTGGCGTTCTGTTTCTTCAGGCGCCACGAAGGGCACGGTCGGGGGCAGGCTCTCGACGAGGGTGGTGAATTTGGTCATGGGCGCAGGCTTAGCGGGCCGATCGAGCGTCGCCAAGCCCTATCGCACAGGCGTGATGCGCATCAGCGCCTCATCGCCGACCGCGAGGAACCAAAGCGCGCCTTCAGGCCCTTCGCGGATATCGCGGATGCGGATGAATTCATCGCGGAGCAGCCATTCCTCGCCGGTGATCTTGGTGCCTTCGACCTGGATCCGGCTTATCAAGTCGAACTTGAGGGAGCCTATGAAGAAATCTCCCTCCCATTCCGGCCAGAGCTTGCCGGAATAGATCGCCATGCCCGAGGGCGCGATTGAGGGGTCCCAGTAATAGCGTGGCTGCTCGAGACCGGCTCTCTCGGTCCCGATGCCAATCTTGCCCCCGGTATAGTGGCGACCATAGGAGATAACCGGCCAGCCATAGTTCTTGCCGGGCTCAATCAGGTTGATCTCATCACCGCCGCGCGCGCCATGGGAGTTGGTCCAGAGGCGGCCCGCCGCATCCATGGCGAGGCCTTGCGGATTGCGATGGCCAAGCGACCAGACCTCAGGCGTTGGGCCATCGATGAATGGATTATCTGCGGGGATCGAGCCATCGCGGTTGATGCGGATGATTTTACCGTTGTGCAGATCCATCTCCTGCGCAGTCGGACGCTCGCCCCGGTCTCCTGTGCTGAGGAAGAGCGTGCCATCGGGTGCCTCGACCAGGCGACCGCCGAAATGGCGTCCACCATCGCCATCAGAGTTCATGCGGAAGAGAACACGCGGAGCCTCGAGCCGCGCCCGGTCGAGGTCCAAGCGCGCCGAGGCGATCACCGTATTGGCGCTGCCATCTTGGGGTTCAGCATAGGTGAGCAGGATCTCGCCAGTGCTGGGATAGTCGCGCGGTACGATCACGTCAAAAAGACCGCCTTGATTGCGAGCAAATACAGGCGGGAGGCCCGAGATCTCGCGTTTTCGCCAATTGGGTGAGATGTGGAGCAGTTGGCCATCACGCTCGGTGATCAAAAGCCCGCCCTCCGGCAGGAAGGCGAAGGACCAAGGGTTGTCGAGCCCGCCGACCATACGGTCGACCTGGACCTTGCCGCTCGCGGTCTCAAAGACCTGTGCAGTGGCGAGTATGGGGATCAGAAAGATCAGGAAGAACAAGCGGATCATGGGCACCTCCCTTTGGTTAAGAGATAGGGCAGTATAGGGTTCACGGCGAGGGACAATCTCGCTTGATTGATCCAGCTAGAAGGAGCGCCGTGCAAGCGTCCCTGGGCCCTGACGGGCCTACGGCGGGCAAAGCCCGCCACCCATGCAAGCATGGGCAGGGACGCCCAGCGCCCAGCTCAAAGCTATGCGTAGGAAGTCCGACTGGGGCCAACGCGCCCGGAAGGGCGCAAAGTAAAGGCGTATGCGGCGCAAGCCGCATTCCGTTTGGTTCGATCTTCGACATAATCGATCAATCTGGTGTCCAACGATAGAGCGTCATGGCCTTTGACCCGATTAAGGGTCCGAACGGGCCGAGCGGCACAATCCGTGTCCGCGCCGCGCCCGAGCGCTCATAGGCACGCGCTGCTTCATGATGCCCGTCCGGCATCTCGGCACGCCAAGCTGTCTTCCCAAGCCGCCGGACCTCGCCCGAGACCCAGTTTAAAAGGGCTGAGCCAAGGCGCTGGCCGCGCGCTTCTGAGGCCACAGCGAAACCTTCAATGTAAATCTCGCCACGTCTGCCTCGGCGCAAGGTCAGATCCGTTCCAATCCAACGCAGGGACCCGGACATAAACCCGTATTCCCGCCAAAACCGTTTGATCTGGGGTGCGATTGAGCCCTTGCCATCAACCCGATAAGACAAACAGCCAATCACCTCGCCCTCGATCAGGATCGCTGCGATCCGGTCAGGGCGGATCGGGCGCGCAAGCATCTTCTCGCGTTGGTCCCGGTCCCCGATGATATGGCGCAGCGACACCCGTCTGCGGGCAGAGAACGCACCAACCGCATCTGCAAGCTCGGGCGGGATGGGAGAGACCAGGATCCAGTCCGGGCCGCGATCTTTGATCAAATGCTCCGGAATAGCGACCGTCCCGTCTCTCATCCTTCTTTCAAGGCCCGGGCGGCTTCCAACGCGAAATAGGTCAGGATCCCGCTGCAGCCGGCGCGTTTGAACGCCATCAGGCTCTCAAACATGCCGGCCCTGGCATCGAGCCACCCATTGCCCATCGCACCTTTGAGCATCGCGTACTCGCCCGAGACCTGATAGGCGAATGTCGGCACGCGAAGCTCTGACGAGACCCGCTGGCAAATATCGAGATAAGGCATCCCGGGCTTCACCATCACCATATCGGCGCCTTCATCGAGATCCATCAGGATCTCGCGGATCGCCTCATCGGAATTGGCCTGATCCATCTGATAGGTCTTCTTGTCGCCTTTGAGCGCGCCACCAGAGCCAACCGCATCCCGGAATGGGCCGTAAAAGCAGGAGGCATATTTTGCACCATAAGTCATGATGGCGACGTTCTGGAAGTCCTGCGCTTCGAGCGCCCGGCGGATCACGCCGATCCGGCCATCCATCATATCTGAGGGGCCGAGAATATCCGTCCCAGCCTCGGCCTGGCAGAGCGCCTGTTTCTCAAGCGCGAGCAAGCTCTCGTCGTTCAGGATGATGCCATCATCGACCAAGCCGTCGTGCCCGTCGGAGTTGTAGGGATCAAGTGCGACATCGAGCATGATGCCGATCCCCGGTACGGCGGCTTTGACCGCGCGGGTGGCCCGGCAGACAAGGTTATCCGGGTTCCAGGCTTCCTCGGCACCGGGTGTCTTCTTCTCATCGGGCGTGTTGGGAAAAATAGCGAGCGCTGGGATGCCGAGATCGGAGGCTTCAGCGGCTTTGGTGACAAGGCGATCGATGGAGAGACGCTCGACACCCGGCATGGTCTCGATTGCTTCTGCCTGGTTCTCGCCTTCAATCACGAAACAGGGCCAGATGAAATCCGCTGGGCTGAGGGTGGTTTCAGCCACCATAGCGCGGATCCAAGGGGCTTGGCGCAATCGCCGCGGACGATTGGCTGGAAAAGGGGCGGGGGTGAGCATGGGCAAGTCCTGGGATGTCCTCGGTCGTCTTTGGCGCCAAAGCTTGCATGCGTGTTGCAGTCGCTGCAAGAGGCGACGAACCAAACGGAATGCGGGCCAAGGCCCGCATACACTTATACTTGGCGCCCTCCCGGGCGCATTGGCCCCAGTCGGACTGCTCTCGCGTTGCTTAGAGCTTAGCGCCGGGCGGCCCTCTGCGCGTTTGCGCGCAGGGATCGGGCCGTGGCCCGATTTGCCGCGCCAGCGGCTTGGGCCGCATCGCTGACCTTTGGGCGGGGCGGACCGCGCTTTGGCCTTGCAGGCTCGGACCGGTGGGGTTAGGCCCGCGATCATGAAGCACGCGGTGGAAATCACCCCGGGCGCCATAACCGTTTGTGGCGCGCCGGAAGGGTGGGATGCCAAGTATCTCGCCGAGCTGGTCGCCAAAGCGGCTGGACCAGTGATCCATGTGGCCCGCGATGATGCTCGGGCCGCGGCAATGGTCGAGGCTTTGGCGGTTTTTGCACCCAGCCTACCCGTCCTACACTTGCCCGCTTGGGATTGCCTGCCTTATGATCGCGTCTCGCCCAATCCCGAGATCGCGGCTCAGCGGATGGCCAGCCTCGCCGCGCTTGCCGATGGGTTCGACCGGCCAAGCGTGGTGATGACCACGCTCAATGCGGCGACACAGCTCGTGCCCTCTTCCGCAACCGTCGCCGCGAGCAGTTTTATCGCCGAGGCCAGTCAGCAGATCGACATCGATGGATTGATCACCTGGCTCACCGGCATGGCCTTTAACCGCGTTTCGACCGTGATCGAGCCCGGCGATTTCGCGGTCCGGGGCGGCATCATCGATATCTTCCCGCCAGGCGAGACCCATCCCGTCCGGCTCGACTTCTTCGGCGATGTGCTGGAGAGCTCGCGGCGGTTCGATGTGGAGAGCCAACGGACCCTGGAACAGATCACTCGGGTTGAGTTCGCGCCCGCCTCAGAGATCATCTTGACCGAGACCGCGATCACCCGGTTTCGCACGGGCTACCGCGAGAGTTTTGGCGCCGCGCGCCTGGACGACCCGCTCTATGCGGCGGTCTCGGAGGGGCGCAAACACCAGGGCATGGAGCATTGGCTGGCGCTGTTCCACGATCGGCTGGAGACGATCTTTGACTATCTCCCGCATGCGCCCGTT
>JBCDAS010000123.1:0-11404 GCA_039185235.1 Pseudomonadota bacterium | reverse complement strand
CCCGCGGGGTGGCGCAATCGCGCCGCCCCTGGGGGGCGGGTCGGCGCGGCCTGACGGTGCCCGTCAGGCGGGTGCTCAATATGGAGCGGTGTGCCTCAGTTTAAAAGTCGGGTGCTTTTGGGCAGTAGCCACACGTCAGAGAGCCAGAACTTCAAGAAACGTGAAAGAGGTGCTGCCATAGCGCCGCACCTCCCGCAGGGCAAAGCCATCGGGCGCGGATTGAGGCGCCTCCTCTTCCCACAAAACCAGCGCACCGCGCGAGATCCATCCCGTGGTGCGCGCCTTCGTCAAGGCAAGCGCGCCCAATCCCCGCCCATAAGGCGGGTCCAGAAACACCAGGCGCGCCGGGTGTTCCGGGGCGCGCGTCAGCATCCGCGCATCCTGGGCAACCACGTTGGCCCGAACTGTCACAGCGCAAAGCCCGATATTCTGTCGCAGGATTGACAGCGCCGCGCGGCCGTTTTCGACAAAGGTGCATGTGGCCGCACCGCGGCTCAGCGCTTCAAGGCCCAGCGCACCGGTGCCCGCAAACAGATCGAGCACATGGGCATCCGCCACGGGATCGCCATAGCGCCCGCCTTCCAGCACATTGAACAGGCTTTCGCGCAGCCGATCCGTGGTCGGGCGCAGGGCGGCCTTGGCATCGCCACGCCCAACGCTCGCCAATCGGCGACCGCCAAAGGCCCCGCCAACAATCCTCACGCTTTCAAAAGCGCTTTCATGTTGGTCGCCGGATCGGCAATCGTGTCGGGCGCAGGCGATTTCCCCGCCTCGATCAGGCGCTTGCCGATCATGTAATTGCGCGGATCGTTCATCGCATCAACCGCAAGCAGGGTCAGACCCTGATAGTACCAAAAGCTCACCGCGCCTTTGTCGCCCATGCGGGTGACGATCCGGTCATACCCGGTGTTCAGGCCCGCAATTTGCAGTTTGGTGTCGTATTGATCCGACCAGAACCAGGGCTTGGGGATATATTCGACGCCCGCGCCCATCATGTTTTGCGCCACCACCTCGGCCTGGTCGATGGCGTTTTGCACCGATTCCAGCCGAATCCGCTGCCCCCGATAGGGGAGAGAGGCGCAATCCCCGGCCGCCCAGATCGCCGGATCGCTGGTGCGACCGTGCAGGTCCGTACGAATGCCATTGTCGATGGCAAGCCCCGCCGTCTCTGCCAGTCGCGCCGCGGGTGCTATGCCCACGCCGACGATCACAAAATCCACGTCCAGAACCGACCCGTCGGTCAGTTCGGCACCGGTCACACGGCCCTCGCCCGTCAGGCGGGTGAGGCCGCAGGCTTCACGAATATCGACGCCATGCGCGTGATGCAGCGCGCGGAAGTAATCCGATGTTTCGGGCGCCGCGACCCGTTGCAGGATGCGGTCCGACATTTCGACCAGCGTGGTTTTGACACCGCCTCATAGATCGCCAGGTCGAGATGCCCTTTTTGCAGCGCATTCGGAAACTCGGTACTCAGCGCGCAGGTGACCTCTAGCTCGACCTGTGGGTATTGGCGGGCAAAGGCCGAGATGATCTGGGCCAGCCGCGCCCTGCCATGATCATCGGGCAGGCCAATCCTCAGACGCCCGGCGACACCGCTCTGATTGATCTCGCGCAGCGCCGCATCCAGCCGCGCGGTGACCTCCTGAGCAACAGGCAGCAAGCGCTTGCCCACATCGCTCAACACCACGCCGCGCCCGTGGCGGTCGAAGACGGTCTGGCCCAGAATGCTCTCCAACCGCTTGATCTGAAGACTGGCCGCCGATTGCGATCTGTGGATGCGCGTGGCGCCCTCGGTCACGCTGCCCTCGCGGGCGATGGCGACGAAGGTTCGAAGGAGGTCGCTCTCAAGCTGTTCCATTTGTTTTTCTAATATCAGAAATTAGAACTATTCGTTTTATATATATTTCTTGCCTCGCTATCCTGCAATGGCAAAAGGAGAGCGCCATGTCAGATCAGGTGAGCATCGAAGACCGTGGATCCAGGAACCGAATTCTCTGGGGCGGCGCGTTAGCCCTGCTGCTCTTGGTCCTGGCGATCTGGCCAGAGCACATTCTCGACGCATCCGCTTTCGTCTTTTGGGGCCTTGTCACCGTCGCGCCCATTGTCATCCCTGGGATTGTCCTCGCCGCCTGGATCATCGCCAGCGGTGCGGATGCGCATATCGCCCAAGCGTTCGAGGGCAGGGTGCTCCGCGCGGTCATCGCGGCCGCGTTGATCGGGGCGGTCACACCGGTTTGCGGCGTAACTGTCCTGCCATTGATGGCGGGGCTTTTGGCCGCTGGTGTGCCGCTTGCACCGATCATGGCGTTCTGGCTCTCTTCTCCGATCACCGACCCCGCGATGCTGGCGACCACTGCCGCCACCCTTGGCCTGGCCTTCGCCATCGGCAAAACACTCGCGGCTTTCGGCATCGGTGTCTTTGGCGGCGCCGTCACAGCGCTTTTCGCGACCCGGCCCTGGGCGCTTCGGTCGCTCAGAGAGAACGGGATGGCGCGCCGGTTGAGCGAGGCAATGTGCTGCGGGGCAGGGCGCGCATTCGAGCCGCTGGTTTGGCAGACCAGCCCGCGTCGCCAGGCCTTTGCCAAGCAGTTTTGGGCGACGACCCGGTTGATCCTGATCTGCCTGATCCCGGCCTTCGCGGCGGAATATGCGCTGAACGCCGCGCTTACCCCGGGATCACTCGCGCAATATGTGGGCGAGGATAAGTGGTGGGCCATTCCGGCGGCCGTCTTCGTCGGCGCTCCGGCCTATATCGACGGCTACGCGGCGCTGCCGCTCACGCGCGGGCTGATCGACAATGGCATGGCGCCAGGGGCTGCAATGGCCTTCTTGATCTCGGGCGGGGTTGTCAGCATCTGGGGCGCGTTGGCCATCGCGCCGGTGATTAAGCTGAAGCCCTTCGCCCTCTATCTGATCCTGGCCCTGCTTGGATCGCTGGCATCGGGCTACCTCTTCCAATGGGCGCTTCGGCTTCTCAGCTGAGGGGCTAAGCCGGAGATCACCCCCGGTTGCAATTCTCTCTTCTCGCAGTACCTTCGCATGGTCCAGCCAGTGCGTCTCGCCCGCCAGACATGATCACCTTGTGAGGACATGAATGCCGGGCGACAATGACTTCGAGGCGGGGATCCCGATCAGCTATGCACGCTATCACCCCGAGATGGTGGCAGCCGCGCGCAGCATTGTCGGCAACCATGCGGTTGCGGAGGAAATTGCGCAGGAAAGTTGGCTGCGTTGGTGGCGGAGCAGCCGGACCGCGCTTTCCAGCGCCTTTCTCAGACGGATTGTCAGCAATGCCGCGATCGATTGGATCAGAAGCTCTCGGTCCGAGGCGGAACGGCTTTCGATGCCGCAATTAGTTGGCGGCAACGCCCCAGATCCCGAACAGGTGGCGATTGATCGCGAGACCGTGGCGCGGGTGCAGGTTGCCCTGTCGAAACTGCCGCCGCGATCGCGCAAAGTCTTCTTGTTGCGACGGGTCGACGGCCTGACCTATGGCGAGATTGGCCGACAGATGGGCTTGTCCGGTGGCCGTGTGTGCCAGCTCTTCAAAGAGGCAGTGCTGGAAATCGGCGACATTCTCGACGAAGATGATGCGTAAGGATCGGCAAGCCCCAGGACCGAACAGGCCCCTCTGAGCAAGCGAATGACCAATGTGAACCGAGATCTCCGCGCCAGAGCCCTAGAGGTGTTTCTCGCGCTCGAGGAACGCCCCGGCGATCCCAGCGCGCGGGATGCGAGAGATGCGTTCCTGGCAAGGGGTGAGGATGCGCAAAAGGCCTATCGCCAGATCCAGCGCATCTGGGGTGCCTCGGCTGCGCTGAAACCTGCGCGTCGGCAGCCGCAACGGGCGGTTGCGGCGATGGCCTTGGCAGCCTCGGTCGCCTGTGTCCTGTGGCTCGGCCTGCCGTTCTCAAGCTCGGACTACACCTCGGCCCAGATGCCCGAACAGGTCTTGCTCGCCGGGGGGCATGTCCTCACGCTGGATGCAGGCTCGGCCGTGTCGCAGGACCGGGAGGATCGCCGAGATATCCTGACCTTGGATAGCGGCGCGGCCTATTTCGAAATCGAAAAGCGGATCGACCCGCTGGATGTTGTCGCGGGCGATCTGACCATCCGGGTTCTGGGCACCGAGTTTGCCGTTGATCGCAGCGATGATGCTGTCACTCTCGAGGTTGCCGAAGGTCGGGTCGAGGCGGTTTGGCCCACCGGCAGTACGGTTCTGGAGGGGGGCGCGAAGCTGACCCTGGCTGGCGGTAGCGCGGTCGAGGCCTCCATTCCCCTCGATGCAATTGCCGCCTGGCGCACGGACCGGCTGGTTGCCGAGGATCAGGCTTTCGCCTCCATCGCCGCCATCCTCGATCGACGGATCCAAGGCCCGGTCGTGATCGCAAGCCAAAGCTTGGGGCGGGAGCTTTTGACCGGCGGGTTCTCGCTCGCCGATCCAATGGAAGCACTGCGAGCCGCCGCCGCGGTCACAGATGCCCAAGTCATCGCGCTTCCCCCGGTGATGACCATCATCACCCGCAACTAAATCGAGTGTTCGATTAAAAGATCCGCCGACCGCTCCGTTTACCTCATGAGAGGCGCGTTTGCCGCGCCTGTGACTGGGGGACATGATGAACAGCACAAACCGGATCAAAAAGCTTTTGGGCACGACATTGATCGCAGCGGCGATGATGGGTGGGGCGCCTTTGGGCGCGCAAACCGCGGGGGATGCGCAACAAATCACCATCCCGGCGCAATCGTTGGCGTCTGCTCTGGCGCGCTTTAATGCCGAGACCGGCTTGCAAGTCGTCGCACCCGCGGAGCTCACGCGCAACCGCTCCAGCGCGGTGGTCGATGGTGTTCTGACACCCGAGGCCGCGTTGTCGGCACTCCTGGCAGGCACCGGTCTCAGCTATGAAGTGACATCAGGGGGCAGCTATCTCATCACCCCAGCGCCCGAGGCACCCTTGCAAGCCGATGGTCCGGTGACGCTGAACACGCTCACGGTCACCGCCAGGCGCTTTGAGGAGAGCCTGCAAGATGTCCCAGGTTCGGTGCTGGTGCTGCCGGATGAGGAGATCGAACGCTCAAACATCACCGATCTGGATGACATCGTTCTGCGTGCGCCCAATGTGAACAGCATCGAAGGGGGCGCGCCGACCGATGCCCAGCTCTCGATCCGCGGTCTCTCCAATCTGATCAGCGCCAGCGGAACGGGTCCGACCAACGGTGTTTACATCGACGAGGTGATCATCAACCCGACGGGCCGGAATACCGGGCTCAACCCCACCCTGGTCGATCTCGAACGGGTCGAGGTTCTCTACGGTCCGCAGGGCACGACCTATGGGCGCGGGACCATCGGGGGCGCTATCAACTATGTCACGAAGAAACCCACCGAGGCGTTCGAGGCGAGTATCGAGGGTCAGGCCGCCAGCTTCCCAGATGGTCGCATCCGGGGCATGGTCAACGGCCCGATCCTGGACAACAACCTCCTCAACGGGCGTGTGACCTTCTTCGCCGAAGGTGCTAACAGCTTTCTCGACACGCCGAATTTGCCGGATAATGAAGGCCTCGACACCAGCGATTTTGGAGGGCGTATCGCGCTGCGTTCGCAGCCGAACGACCGCCTGACCATCGACTTCAGCGCGACCTATGAACGTAACAACTATGTCGATTCGAACACCGCCACCGAGGAGAGTATCGAGGCGGGTGAGCGGTTGCTTTATCTGCCAAATGAAGAGGGGGATTTCAGCGTCGATCGGTTCCTGACTGCGCTGCGTGCCGACTATGAGACCGGGTTCGGCACCGCAAGCTCCATCACCTCGTTCTTCATCGTCGAGGAAGATGGGGTTGGCGACGGCGATGTCTCGGCGCTCGATGCTCTGGTGATTGGGTTGAAGAACCAAACACGCTCCATCGGTCAGGAATTCAGGTTTGCGAGTGATAAACTGCCGCTGCCCTATCTAGGCCCGACAAGCTTCACTGTTGGCACCAATTTTAGCTTTAACCGCGATCAGTCAGAGAACTTCTCGCTCTCCGGCTCGACCTTGGAGTTTCTGTTTGGCGGGCCGGGCGCTCTGACGGCTGAAAGCGAGCGCAATGTCACCAATTTTGCGGTCTTCGGCGACGTGATCTTTGAACCGGTCGAGCGGCTCGAGCTTGGTGCGGGCGTGCGCTTCAACCTCGATCATGTTGAGTTCGAGCAATCAGACACGACCAGCGGGGTTTTCCTTTTACTCGGCGGCGATCCTACCTCGCAGTTCTCGGACAGCGAGACCTTTACCGGGATCAGCCCAAAGGGCAGCCTTACTTATTCCTGGACCGATGATCTGAGCACCTATGTCACGATCTCGACCGGTTATCGCTCTGGCGGGTTCAACTCCAGTCCGAACCCGGTCAGCCAGACCTTCGAAGAGGAGAAAGCGATCAACTACGAAGGCGGGTTCCGTTCCGGCTGGCTGGACAACAAGGTGATCGTCAACGGCTCGGGGTTTGCGACCTTCTACAAGGATCTTCAAGTGTTCTCAAACGTGCCCACCATTGGTCTTCCGATCACCATCATCGATAACGCTGCCAAAGCGCGCAGCATCGGCGCGGAAATCTCGCTCAGAACCTTTCCGATCGAGGGGCTTTTCCTGGGCGTCGATTATGGTCTGGCGAAGACGAAATTCGTCGAGTTCGAGGACTCGCTTGTGGGCGATATCACGGGCGAGCGTCTGCCGAATGCGCCGGTTCACACCTTTAGCTTGACCGGCGAATACGCGCATCCCGTCCTCGATGACACGGCGGATGCGTTCTTCCGAACCGAATACAGCTACACCTCCAGCTTCTTCAACGGGGTTGGCGATAGCATCGTGGCTGGGGAGGATTTCGGCAGCCGCAACATCATCAATCTGCGCACCGGCCTGCGGAGCGAGAACCTCGAGGTTGAGCTCTTCATCGAGAACCTTCTCGACGAGCTCTATCAGACAGGCGAGACCAGCGGGATCGTGGCCAGCCTTCTCGGCACGCCGAGGCAAGGTGAGGTCGGCCCGCCACGCCATTTCGGCCTGCGCGCCCGCGTCTTGTTCTGAGCTCTCAGACGCGGTCGGCAGGGGTCTTGCAGCCTGGCCTCAAACGCGAAGATCGGCCTTGATACGGCATGTCCCGCCGTATCAGCCCTCCTCAAAGAGGGTCGCAAAGGTCTCGCGCAGGATATTTTTTTGCACCTTGCCCATGGTGTTGCGAGGCAGCTCGTCCACCAGGATAAGCTTCTTGGGCTGCTTGAAGCGGGCAAGCTGGCGGCGCAACGCGGCATCGATCGCGGAAAGCTCAGGCCCGTCGCCTTGGGCGACCAGAACCCCCAAGGGGCTTTCGCCAAAATCGGGATGGGGCACGCCGATTACAGCGCTCTCCAGCACGCCGGGTTGGTCATCGAGGATCTGCTCGATCTCCTTGGGATAGATGTTGAACCCGCCCGAGATGATCAGATCCTTGCCCCGACCCACAATCTGGACATAGCCATCCGGGCCGATCAGCCCCAGATCGCCGGTGATGAAGAACCCATCCTCACGCAGCTCCTCGCGGGTCTTCTCAGGCATCCGCCAGTAGCCCTGGAAGACATTGGGGCCGCGTACTTCAATCTGCCCGGTCTCGCCATCGGGCAAAGTCGCGCCCGTGGCGGGGTCTGTGATCTTCAGCTCGATCCCGGGCAGAGGATGACCGACCGTGCCGGCCCGGCGTTCTCCGTCATAAGGATTTGAGGTGTTCATATTCGTCTCGGTCATCCCATAGCGCTCGAGGATCCTATGGCCGGTGCGTTCCTCGAACTGGCGATGCGTCTCGGCCAAGAGCGGCGCACTGCCAGAGATGAAGAGGCGCATATGGGCCGTCAGCTCTTGCGTGAAGCGCGGATCGGACAAGAGGCGGGTATAAAAAGTCGGCACTCCCATCATCGAGGTCGCCTCAGGCATCCAGCGGATCATCGCCTCTGGCTCAAATTTTGGCAGGAAGATCATCTGCCCGCCGGTCAGGAACTGGATGTTGGAGGCCACAAACAGCCCATGGGTGTGGAAGATCGGCAAGGCGTGGAGCAGCACATCCTGGCGCGAAAACCTCCAGAAATCGACCAGCGTGCTTGCGTTTGAGAGGAGGTTGCCTTGGGACAGCATGGCGCCTTTTGAGCGCCCGGTGGTGCCCGATGTATAGAGGAAGGCAGCCAGATCATCGGCGCTCCGCGCAACGGTGTCGAAGGTCTCGGGCGCGCCGGCCGCGCGGGTCGTCAGGCTGCCGGTCCCATCGGCGGCCAGGGTCAGAACCCGTGCTCCGGCTCTCTCTGCAATCGGCTTCAGCGCCGCTTCCGAGTTTGGGTCGCAGATCAGCAGACGCGCCTCGGCATTGTCGATGAAATACTCCACCTCGGCGGGGGTGTAGGCGGTGTTGAGCGGCAGGAAGATCAACCCGGCCTGGATACAAGCCGCATAGATCGCCAGCGCCTCGGGCGATTTGGCCACTTGCACCGCGACCCGGTCCCCGGGCCTGGCCCCTTCAGCCCCCATCGCATGGGCGATTTGGGCTGCGAGTTTGAGGAACGCATCATGGCTCAGCTTGGTTCCATCGGCCAATGTGAGAAACGGGCTCTCGGCCCCCAAATGCGGCGCGAGGAGAGCATCGAAGAGGGGATTGGCCATCGCGTGTCATCCTATCATCAAGCGCGAGACCCCCGCGCCTGCACCGATTTATGTCAGCCCCGCGCCGAGAGCCAGAGCCAAGTTCTGAGCCCGAGCGTTCGGTAGCAGTGAACCGTCATCACCAATTGCCCGGCCACAATCGACAAAGCCGTGCTCAGCGCCGCCCCCTCGATGCCAAAACTGGGGATGAGCAGATACAGGCATATCAGGTTCAAAACCGCGGCGCTCAGAAGGATGGCGACCGCCACGCGCTCTTGGTCGGCCTGCACCAGCACGGCGAGTGGATTGCCAAACAGCGCGGCGATGACCTGGCCAAACGCAATGATTGCCACTGCTGGGAAGGTTGCGTCGAAAGCCGGGCCAAAGATCGCGGCAATACCCGAGGGGCCAAGCATCCAAACCCCTGCCGCAAGGACGACGGTGGATCCAAACGTGATCCAATGCGCTCGATCCAGCAAGGTTTGCTGCGCCCTCGGGTCTCCGTCCAAAATCGCCTTGCGCAGGCGCGGCGCCAAGATCGCCATGACGGCCAGCACGGGCAGGCCCATGACCAGCAGCGCCTCAACAGCCGGTTGCAGAAGGCCGACCTGCTCGACCGTGCCCAACTGCTCCATCGTCACAGTGCCGAGGCGTTGGTTGATCCGTTGAAAGCCGGTGGCGAGGCCAAAGGTTGCAAACCCGATCAGCCAGATCCGGTCACGATAGACCGGTGCCGCCTGCGGTCGCTCCGCCAACACCGTGCGCAACATGTTGGAGGCCAACAGGATCGCCGCGATCAAGGCGCAAAGCAGGACGATCAGCGCCAGGGTGCCGTTCAGTGGCACGAAGCTCGCGATCCCGATCAAAACGGCCAATTGCACGCTGGGGCGGACAAGGCTGGGCGCGATTTGACCCAAGACTGGCATGCCGAGGCCGTTCATAATCGCGGCCAGGATGTTCAGCAGACCCAAACCGGCAAAGATCCCGATGCCGATCACAAAACCTTGCCACCATTGCGGATCGCCGGGGCTGATCTGCCAAACCAGCCAGGCTCCGAGGGCAACCAGCCCTGTAACCAGCATCAGCCCTTGCAGCGCCCGGCGCATCAACCCGGCCAGAACCGAAGCCTCACTGCCATGATCCGCGGTTGCGATCTCGCGGATCAAATAGCCCGGCAGGCCCGAGATCAGCGCCGTTAGGACCATCACATGGCCCAGAATAGAGGCGTAAAGCCCGTACTCCGCCAAGGGCATCGACCGGGCCAGAAGGATCGAGATCAGCAGCGCCATCCCAGTATAGAACGCTGCCATCGCCAGGCTTGCGATGGATTGACCCGTGAAGCTCATGGGACAGTCACCCTAGGGGGCGGGAGCGCGAACCGAACCATGCAGCCCAGGCTCAGCGCCCGCCTGAGATGTCGATCAAGGTCCCGGTGACATAGGAGGCGCTGTCCGAGAGGAGCCAGAGGATCACCTCCGCGACCTCCTCCACCGAGCCGGTGCGCTGCATGGGAACCGTGCTCGCCAGGCGAAACGCGCGGTCAGGATCGCCGCCAGAGGCGTGGATCTCGGTGTCGATCAGGCCCGGGCGCACTGCGTTGACCCGGATGCCGCGATCGGCCACCTCTTTCGAGAGACCGATCGTCATTGCATCGATCGCGCCTTTCGAGGCGGCATAATCAATGAATTCATTGGGCGCGCCCAGTGCCGCCGCCCGCGATGAGAGGTTCACGATCGCGCCCCCTCGCGTCATCCGCCTGACCGCCTCGCGGGCTGAGATCAGGCTGCCGGTGACATTCACCGCCATGACGCGAGAGATCCGCTCGGCATCCATCTCCTCCAGCCGGGCTTTGGTCTTTAGGATGCCTGCGTTGTTGATCAGGGCCGTGAGCGGGCCGAGCTCGGCTTCGGCCCTCTCGAACATGGCGACGACCGCAGCCTCGTCCGAGACATCGGCCTGGTGGACAAGCGCCCGGCCACCTGCCGAGGTGATTGCCGCCGCAACCCCTGCCGCTGCCTCGCCATCATGCGCGTAATTGACCAAAACGGCATATCCCGCCTCGGCCGCCATGCGTGCTGCGGCTGCGCCAATGCCCCGGCTGGCGCCGGTGATGATACAGGTTCCAGACATAGGCTCCCTCCCGCTGGTCAGTCGCGCCCGCCGGGCACGATGCGGGGCGGGCCAAAGGCGCTGGCATCCCGCGGCGTGCGGGGATGCTCCATGACATCCGTCACGTCATGGGAGGGGGTGTAGTCGGGAAGAGTATCCTCGATCAAGCGCATGGCGGTCTCCAGATCCGATGCCTCGACCGCTTGCGTGAGATCATGGACCAGATCCGCCATCTCCTGGGCGCGCATATGGTTCTCGTGGGCGACAAAGATCTTGGGATGCGGGGTCTCGACCGTATCCGCGCCGATCAAAAGCTCTTCATAGAGTTTCTCGCCCGGGCGCAGGCCGGTGAAATGAATCTCGATCTCGCCATCAGGATGCGCCCGGTCTTTGACCTGCGCGCCCGAGAGTGCGATCATCCGCCGGGCAAGATCCAGGATCTTCACCGGCTTGCCCATATCGAGGACAAAGACCTCGCCTCCATTGGCCTGGAGACCTGCAGTGATGACCAGTTGGGCCGCCTCTGGGATGGTCATGAAAAAGCGGGTGATCTCGGGATGGGTGACGGTGACCGGGCCGCCGCGCTGGATCTGCTCTTCAAAGCGCGGGATGACGGAGCCGGAAGAGCCCAGGACATTGCCGAACCGCACCAGTGAGAAAAT
>JBCDAS010000122.1:0-11563 GCA_039185235.1 Pseudomonadota bacterium | reverse complement strand
TCGGGCGGCGGCGGGGAGAGCGCTGTGATGAATGCAGGCTCCGCCCAGATCATCAACTGGCTCGGCCTGCCCTCGGGCGTTGCCTGCTCGATGGCGGATGCCAAGGCGGTGGACGCGCAAATGGGGGCTGAGAAGGCTCTGACCAGCCTGGCCACAGGGCTTGCAGGCGCGAATATGGTCTATGAGAGCTCGGGCATGACCGCATCGCTGCTCGGCGTGAGCTTCGAGGCTTTTGTGCTGGATGACGAGATGCTCTCACACGTCCACCGCATCATCCGCGGCATTGAGGTGACGGAGGAAACTCTCGGCTATGACGCGATCTGCGAAGCGGTGCTGGGCGAGGGCCATTTCCTGGGCGGCGCCCATACCATGGCCGCGATGCAGCGCGACTACTTCTATCCCCGGCTGGCCGACCGCGACCCGCCGGTGACTTGGGAAGAGCTGGGCCGCCCCGATGCCTGGACCCGCGCTCGAGATCGCGCGCAAGAGATCCTCGCGGACCCCGATCCAGGCTATCTGGATGCCAAAGCAGACTCCGAAATCCGATCCCGGTTCGAGATCCACTTGGATGTTGAAACACCCAGCTAGCCCAGATTCGGCGCAAGCGTCCCTGATCCCTTACGGGATTACGGCGGGCCAAGCCCGCCACCCATGCAAGCATGGGCAGGGACGCCCAGCGCCTAGCTCAGAGTTTTGCGAGGGCAGTCCGACTGGGGCCAACGCGCCCGCAAGGGCGCCAAGTATAGGTGTATGCGGCGCAAGCCGCATTCCGTTTGGTTCGATCTACTTGCCCGCCTCCGCGCTTTGGCGATCGGCCTGCCATTGCGCCCGCGTGATCTTAAATCCAGGGATCTCCGCCTGATAGGCCCGTATCAGCCCAATCTCGCGCAACCCCGATTTCGTCAACACCCGGCGCGAGGCTTGATTGTCGGGATCGATGGTCGCCACGACCTCTTGCAAGGGCGAGACCTCAAAGGCAAATTGCATCATGCGAGTGCAGGCCTCGGTCGCATATCCCTTCCCCCAGGCCGCGCGTTTGAGAATGTACCCCACCTCAATATCGCCTTCAGGGATCTCCTCACCCACCACCAGATCCCAATCCGTGTCATCCAGCTCGACCGGCATCGGGAGAAGAAAGACCGATCCCAGCTTCTCGCCCGTGCGTTTCTCGATCAGCACCCAGATCCCAATGCAGCCCGCAGCACAGCGTCGAACAACGATCGGCATTTCATCGACCAGTTCCTGCTCCGAGTAGGTCCGGTCGGACACATAGCGCACAACCTCGGGATCGGTCCATTGCTCGATTGCAAGATCCAGATCCCCGATCTCCAAAGGACGGTAGCGCAGACGCGCGCTCTCAAAGCACAAAGACATATCGGATCGCTCACATTATCGCTCGAGGCGCGCGCTATAGCACATCTGCGTCGGCGACCAAATCTGTTCCAACGCGTCCAGGGGGTCGATGAGCTGCTCCAGTGAGCCAACTGGTCCTGGGGCCGGGCGCGCCGCTTTGGCCCCCGCCCGGGTCTTGCACGGAAAGTTCCGCATCCTCCGGCTTGCTTTGGCGCGCGGGGCGGTTTTGGTTGGCTGCATCTCGCTGCATTGGCTGACGATCGGCGCCTGGGGCGCAGTTTTCGCTTGCCTGGCCCTGCCCAGAGCCCACATGCTCAGATCAGCTAAATAGGAGACTTCCGCCCATGTCCGTCACCGAGTTGCCGATGCCGACCGACAATCTCTCACATTATGAAGAGCGCGTGGATCTCGCGGCCAGCTTTCGTTGGTGCGCCCGGCTGAACCTGCATGAGGGGGTCGCCAACCACTTTTCGCTCAGCGTCAATGGGGACGGCACTCAGTTCCTGATGAACCCCAATCAGGTCCATTTCAGCCGCATCAAAGCCTCGGATCTGTTGCTGATCGATGCCAATGATCCCTCGACCATGGACCGGCCCGATGCGCCGGACCCGACCGCCTGGGGCCTGCATGGCGCGCTGCACCGGATGTGCCCGCATGCGCGGTGTGCGATGCATGTCCACTCGGTCCACGCAACCGTGCTGGCGTGTCTGGAGGATCCGACCCTGCCGCCGATCGACCAAAACACGGCGATCTTCTACAATCGCATCGCGATCGATCCAGAATATGGCGGTCTTGCGTTTGAGGAGGAGGCCGAGCGGGTCTGCCAAAACCTCTCGGACCCGAATGCGATGGTGCTGGTGATGGCCAATCACGGCATTATGGTCATCGGCGAAGATGTCGCCCAATGCTGGAACCGGCTCTACTATTTCGAGCGCGCGGCCGAGACCTATATCAAAGCGCTTTGGACCCAGCGCCCACTCCGCGTTCTCTCCCATGAGATCGCCGAGAAAACCTGTCAGGAAATCGCCCAATACGAAGGCCAAGGCGACCGCCATCTGGCGGAACTCAAAGCGATCCTTGATGAAGAAGGCTCGGACTACGCCGCCTGATCCTGCGGGCGCGTGGCACCTTGTTGCGCGCCCCCGCCCTGCTATAACGGCGGCCAAGAGCAGCGCCGGAGAGCCCTATGTATTCCGAAACAATTCCGGTCGAGATCGGCTATTGCCTGACGGACGCAGAGGGTGGTTTCGCATTCCAGCCGCCGCGCAGCGTGTTCTCGGAGCGCGACAAGCCGCTCGGCACCCGCGCGATCCAGAACTGCCCGGCGGTCAACAGCCTTGAGCGCCATTTGATCGAGATGCCCTCGCCGATCGGCATCCGTCTGCGCATGGATGCGACCCCGCAGGGCCCCAATCTCAAGATCGAGCAGATGGGCACCTTCGTCCAAGAGGACAAGATCCGCGAGATGCTGATCGTCGAGCCGCCGCAACGCTGGCGCCATCCGCGAAAGCCGGTGATCCAGATCCGCCTGCCCTTCTTCTTTGTGACAGACGAGCCCGCCTGGGTTAGCCAGATCCCGCCCTTCCTCGGCAGTTCCATGCGCCGTTGGCCCGGCCTGATGGTCGCCGGGCGCTATCCCGTGACGCTCTGGCCGCAGAACCTGACCTGGGGCTTTGAATGGGACAAGCCTGGGGAGGAACTGGTCCTGAAACAGGGCGAGCCGCTCTGCTACTTCCTCTTCGAGTTCGGCAATCCCAACAAACGCCCAAAGCTGGTCGAGGCTGCATTGACGCCTGAACTGGATGAGTGGCGCCGGGGCATGGAGGGGCTGCACCACCTGACCCCGGATATCGAGGGGATCTGGGAGAGCGCCAAGGACCGACGCCCCGCGAAACTGATGACCCTGCAGGAAACCGTCGATGCCGGATGAGGTTCTGGTCGGCTGGCGCTGCACCAGCCCGCAGGCTGCATTGGCGTTTTTCCCGCCAGAACCCATCGGCGCCGCGCGCGCGGCGGAGCTCGGCGTCTCGCCCGACATGGCCGAGCGGATCTTGCAAATCCGCTGTCCTTACGACCTCACTGTCCGCCTGGTGGATCCGAATGGCACCCCTCCGGGATTCCAACAAGTGCCCATGCCAGGCGGCCTGTCCCAGGCGGGGTATAAAGGCCTTGCAACCCCAATCCTACGGCGTGCCCAGCGCGATCAGGCGACCCCCGCGCTGCAGATCAGCATGAACCTGATGATGGTGACCGAGGAGGAGTGCGCGCTCCACCTGACCCCGCCCTTCCTCGAGCCGGGGTTTCGCCAATGGCCCGGCACGCTGGTCTGCGGCAGGTTCCCCCTGCGCTCCTGGCCAAGGCCATTGAACGCTGTGCTGGAATGGCAAGACCAGAAGCGACCATGGGTGCTGAGGCGCGGCGCGCCCATGGCCTATATTTGGCTCCATTTTGATGACCCGAACAAAGTGCCGAAAGTGGTCGAGGCGAAGCTCACTCCCGCGCTCAAACGCCATTTTGCCCAGGTCGACAATGTCAGCTCATTCGGCCGCAATGTGGGTCCAATGTTCGACCAAGCGCAAGAGCGCCGGCCCGCGCGGCTTTTGGTCGCCAAAGAAACAGGCTGCCCAGACTTTGCCGAAAACGAGAACCGGAACCGATAGAAGCATCACCCTCCTCGTAAGCGGCCCAAGCCGCTGACGCGGCAACACAGGCCAAGGCCTGCGCCTGCGAGCAAGCTCGCAGCGGTCCGCCCGGCGCCCAGCTCAAAAACCAGCGCCTGTAGCGTGCCGCAGGCACGCTTTCGTGGCCGCCGGGCTCCGGGCTTGCCCGGGGACCGGGGGGCGCATCTTGAGAGGCGCCCAACTTGTTTCTAGAGCAAAAACGGATCTGACTGGATCAGTCAGATCCTAGGAGTTTGCTCAATAAATTGCATCTGGACCAAAATTTTCTTTCAACCTCATTCAGGTCGAAACGATTTTGGTCGAGGTCGATCCGAAACGAACTGCGCCACCGGTTTTCTCATGTCGCAGTGTTGCAGATGACGGGGAGTTAGCTATATCCGCGGGAGCTTCGAAAGGACCGGGGATGGACAACTTTTTCGCGCTCGCGCTGGACAACCTTGCCTCGCCCTTGATCCTGGCCTTCATCTTAGGTGTCGGCGCTGCGCTCGCCCGGTCGGACCTCACTTTTCCAGAGGCCGCTGCCAAGGCGCTCTCGATCTATCTGCTCTTTGCCATCGGCTTCAAAGGTGGAGTGAGCGTGACCGATCATGGGGTGGATGCAACCCTGCTGCTTACCCTTCTCCTGGGTGTCCTCCTCTCCGCGCTGATCCCATTTATCGCCTTTGCCCTTCTGCAGGTGATGACGCGTCTGGACCGAACCAATGCGGCTGCGGTCGCCGCGCATTACGGCTCGATCTCGATTGTGACCTTTGTTGCGGGCACTTCGGTGCTCGAGAGCCAGGGGATCAAGGCCGAGGGCTTTATGGTCGCGGTCGCCGCCGCCATGGAAGCACCGGCCATTCTCTCCGCCCTCTGGCTTCTGTCGCGCAATGGCTCGACCCGGATGGATGCCCGGCTTTGGCGCGAGATTTTGTTCAACGGGTCGATCGTCTTGCTCGTGGGCTCGTTTGTGATCGGCCTGATCACCGGCCCCGATGGCATGACGGAGATCGAAGGGCTGATGGTCGCGCCCTTCAAAGGGGCGCTCTGCCTGTTCCTCCTCGACATGGGACTGATCGCGGGCCGGGGTCTGCGCCAAAGCCGCGGCCTCCTGACTTTCAGCCTGGTGGGCTTCGGGATCCTGATGCCGATGATTGGTGCCGTGCTGGGTGCGGGGGCGGCGCTCCTCTTGAGCCTCTCGACCGGGGGCACGCTGCTCTTGATGGTGCTCTCGGCCTCGGCCTCCTATATCGCGGTGCCAGCGGCCATGCGGGTCGCTGTGCCCGAGGCCGATCCAGGCATCTATCTGACCCTGTCGCTCGGCATCACATTCCCCTTTAACCTGACCCTCGGATTGCCGATCTATCTTGCTATCGCCAAGCTCATCACGGGAGGCTGATCCATGGAGACCCACCAAGCCAAGCGCGTGGCCATTATCATCGAAAAGCCCGTCCGCGGGCGCCTCACCGATGCGTTGGACGAGGCGGGCGTCACCGGCTATTCGGTTCTGCCCGTGATCGGCGGTTCTGGCCGCTCCGGCAAATGGAGTTCGGATGAGAGCATCGGCCTCGCCGGTGGCATGGTCCAGGTGATCTGCATCGTTCGGCCTGAGCGGATCCAAGACCTGCTCGACAATGTCTTCCGCCTGGTCGAGCGGCATATCGGCGTCATCACCATCACCGATTGCGAGGTCGTGCGAGCCGAGCGGTTCTGACCCGCCAAGCCCGATCGAATACACATTTTATTCCTGTGATTTTCCCTTATAGTTGCCGGGCACAACCAAGGAGAGCCCGATGACCCCAGATGTGACCTGCTTCTTCGACGAGCCGACGAATTGTGCGTCCTATATCGTGCGGGATCCTGACAGCAGCGCCTGCGCGATCATCGACTCGGTGCTGGATTTTGACCATGCCTCGGGCCGTACCTCGACCAAATCGGCGGATCTGCTGATCGCGCATATCCGGGCACAGGGGCTGACAACGGAGTGGATCCTCGAGACCCATGTCCATGCCGACCACCTCTCCGCCGCGCCCTATCTGCAGGAGCAGCTTGGCGGCAAGATCGGGATTGGCGGCGAGATCTGCACGGTCCAGGACGTCTTTGGCAAGATCTTCAACGAAGGCACCGAGTTCCAGCGCGATGGCAGCCAGTTCGACGCGCTGTTCAAGGAGCAGGATCTGTTCGCGATCGGCGGGCTCCAGGCCCATGTGCTGCACACCCCAGGCCACACGCCCGCCTGCATGACCTACGTGATCGGCGACGCGGCTTTCGTGGGTGATACGCTGTTTATGCCCGATTTCGGCACGGCGCGTTGCGATTTCCCCGGGGGCTCGGCCCGCGAGCTCTGGCACTCGATCCAAAAGATCCTGTCGCTGCCCGACGAGACCCGCATCTTCACCGCCCATGACTACAAAGCTCCTGGCCGCGATCAATTCGCCTGGGAGAGCACGGTGGGTGAGCAAAAGGCCAAGAACAAACATGTACGCAATGGCACGTCCGAGGACGAGTTCGTCGAAATGCGCGAGACCCGCGACGCCCAACTCTCCATGCCCAAGCTGATCATCCCCTCGATCCAAGTGAACATGCGCGCAGGGCAAATGCCCGAACCCGAGGAGAATGGTCAAGTCTATCTAAAAGTCCCGATCAACGGGCTGTAGACAAAAGAGAACGGCGGCCCGTTTTGTACGCGCCGCCGGATCTGAGCATCATCTACTTTTTGGCCTCTTCTCGCTCATTCTTCATTTCATTCAATACCTCGTCTGCTAGCTCATCCAGGTTGAATGTTGCCTGGCCCAAGTCGGTACTAAACTTAACATCGCCCTCATTTACACTATCTTGCACGGCTGACTTGCCTTCAGACTTCTTGAGCTCATCCGCCTTGATCATGTTTACGATTTCGATTTGATCTTCCACCTTCAGAGGACCCGTCTCAGCAAAACCCTCAGCCTCTAGAGAGTCGTCAGTGTTTTCATTGTTGATCGTTTGTTCTCTGCCCCTTCTGACTTCAGATCTTTCACCAAGCTATCGATAACACCGTCCATGATGTCCGCTTCAAACACGGCGTTAGCCTCCAGCCCCGTGGCGAATTCAACATCATCGGGGTTCAATGGCTTTGGCTTCATTGCCTCATTGTAAAGCTTAGCTAAGCTGCTCGAACCATCGTCCTTGTTTGCGCCAACCCGCTCCATCTGAGGAGCTCCAAAAGGTTGGGGCTCATTCAGGTTGTTATGCTTCATCTCGTTGAAGTCCTGAGTAAGGCGGTCCTTTTCCTCATTGCTCGATTTAACAGCGCGGTAGAGGTTGATGAAACCCAAGGTGATGAGCTGCTTGCCGAACTCTTTTAACCCACTCAAAGTTGCGCGACCCCAGGATTTCATCTTGTCGCCCAGAGACTTGGACGAGGTGTCCTCCATCTGGTCTTTATAGTCTGTTTCCAAGTCATTCGACATCGAGTCGCTGTAGAAGCGGAGGCGATTGCTGTCGTACAGATACGACTCACTGTCGATCGAGCTCTGCGAGAATGAGATCGAGTTCGATGAATCCCGTGTACTATCGATGTCAAAGTTCATCTCGTTGAGTGTCGTCATCTTTGGCGTGATGCCACCGTCAATGCTCGTCATTAGATTATCCTTTCGTGTTCGGGCTTGTCTGTTCAGACAAATGTTGCAGGTACATCGCTCTTGGCACCGCTTTCAGCATCGTCAAATCGCTCAGCAATCGCTTGCGAAAGCCGCCCTCGGCCGCTCAATGGACCGACCAACAGTTCGCTAAGGATCTGGTGGGCCCGCACGAGCTGGTTGCAATGATCGATCAATCCGTGGGCATCAAGGGACAAGATCGGTGTCCGGCTCATAAGGAAGAGATGCGTCTGTTCCGGATTGAGCGCAAAAAAGAAGGGCCCATAGACCTGTGGGAAGAAGTTGACGACCATTAGATCGCCAAGCAGCTCTTCCCGATTGGCATCAGCAATACTCCCAAGAAGAGTATTGATGCGCATCAGGCCTGATGCGTAATCAGCGGTTAAGATGACCGCGACCTCGCTCTCATGTTGGAGAACAGTCATCCCGTTCTCGTCGAATGCTAAGTCAACGCCAGTTTCGGCCTTGATCTCGCTGATAAGTGTCTCAAGCGCGTTCTGTGCATCCATTCCTACAATCCTTCTCTGTCAGAGCTTGGGCCGCTTGGGTGGCCCTTTGCTGAAGCCTAGATATTGGCTTTACTCCCGCGCAAGAGGACGGAATTCGGACCATTTGATGGTCAGACCATGCGCCTCGCATGCTCTCGCTTGGCGCCTTGTTCACCACCAATTTGCAGGGGATCAGAAGTCCGCGAGCCCTTCGGCGTCGAGCGCTTCGAAATAGGCCAGCTTTTCCTCGACCGCGGCTGTGCCCGAGATCTGTACCAGAACCTTGCCATCGATCAGCGATTGGATCTCGCCATCGGGTGTGACGACCAGGCGCTGGCCATTGACCCGCTTGACCTGGCCCATCGAGCCCATGATCGCCACATTGCCCAAAGCTGCGGCCATGGCCGTGACCATCGGGCTGTCGGCCATCAGGGTCATATCGACCGACTTGCCGCCGTTCTCATAGACTGCATTCGCCACCAGCCCGCCACCAAAGGCCAGGGCCGCGCTGGCTTGGGTGTCGACCTCTTGCTGGGTCCACCCATCCATCGGCTCGGGCAGGAACGCGGTCAGACCGGTGGCCTTGATCTGGCTGAGCAATTGCGAGGCGAAATCCAGCTCCTCCTTGGCGAGCTTGATGTCACCGGCCTCATAGGCCTCCAAAGCCGCCTGGATCGTATCGGTGATCTCGTCGGCTTGTGCACCGGGCGCCAGGGTCAGAGCGATCGCGACTGCGCCAAAGAGGGTTCGGAATGCCATTCTCTGCTCCTCGATTGTCTCGGGCGCAGTTTACCCCGCTAATGGGGCAACACAAAGCGCTACCTGCGGGGCGGCTTTCAGAGGCCCGCCTCTGCCCGCGCGGCCGCCAGATCTCCGGCCATACGCAGGGCGACGGCCTCGACCGGCAGCGATCCATCGACCGCATCCGCGACATCCCGGCCCGACAGCGCGCCGAACTTGAACCCATGGCCCGAACAGGCCGAGACCGCCAGAGCCCGGTCAAAAGGCTCCAGCACAAAGGCCCCCTCGGGCGCCTCGGTCCAGTAATTCGCCTGGTGCCAATGGATCGTGAACCGCTCCGCGCCCCGAAAGCGCAGCGCGTAGTTCGCACGCACCTGGTCAACCTCCTCGGCCGTAACCCTCCGGCTGGCGGCCTCAGGGTCTTGTCGGCCAAGCGCGCCATTGCCGAGCTTCATCGGCAAGCCCCCGATGGCAGACATCCCCCAAAGATCCGTATCGCCACCCAGATCGGTCCAACAGGGTGCTGCGGCATAGGCCTCGGCCAAATCCTCGGGCGGGGAGGCGTAGAAGATCACTGTGCGATAGGGAACCAGACGCTGACCCAGTTCGGGCAGAAGCCGCCCCGTGGCGATGCCTGCCGCGACAATAACCCGATCCGCGCTCAAAATCCGCCCATCGGCGAGATGCACCGACCCGGTCGCCGCCTCAACGGATGTGACAGGCGCCTGCTCCAGCACCTCCGCCCCGGCTTGGCGCAACCAATCGGCCAGCGCCACAAGGATCCGATTGGCCATCAGGGCGCCCCCTTCCGACAGCGTCGCATAGCCGACATTCGACGGCTCGAGGAACGGGAGCCTGTGGGCCATATCCTCGGGCGCAATCCGCTCATAAGGAATGCCAAGTCGGTCCATCACCGCGACGGATCGGTCGGTGTAATCGCCCGTCTGTTGGCTCATCGCCAACATGCCGGTGGCGGCGTAGTAATGGCCCTCCTCCCCCGGCAGATCCGCCCACATAGCCCGCCAAGCGGCAAAGGCCTGATGCATGCGCAGGGCATAGCCCTCAGCCTCGCCATAGGGATAGCGGATCAGCCGGTGATGATCGGCGGAGGAGGCGATCGGGTTCGGGATCGCCCCCTGTTCGACAACCGTCACTTGAACCCCCCGCTTGGTCAGCCAATAGGCGGTCGACAGCCCGACAATCCCGGCACCAACAACAAGGATCTGCCCGCTCATAACTGCCGCGCGATGATCAGCTTCTGGATATCATTCGTGCCCTCATAGATCTGGCAGACCTTTTGGTCGCGATACATCCGCTCCACCTCGTAATCCGCCAGATAGCCATAGCCGCCGAGGACCTGGATCGCCTCGGATGTGATCCGCTCCGCCGCTTGGGCGCAGAACAGCTTGGCCATGCAGGCTTCCTTGAGGCAGGGCTCGCCGCGGTCTTTCATGGCCGCGGCGTTCAGGACCAATTGCTTGGCCGCCTCCAGATCGGTCGCCATGTCCGAGAGGCGGAACTGCACGGCCTGAAGGTCAAAAATCGGCTTGCCAAACGCCTCGCGCTCCTTGGCATAGGCAAATGCGCGATCGAACGCCGCTTGGGCCAGCCCGGTCGCCTGAGCCGCGATCCCGATCCGCCCGGCCTCGAGCGAGGAAAGCGCAATGGAATACCCCTGCCCCTCTTCGCCAATCCGGTCCTCAAACGGGATCTTCAGGTCATCGAAGCTCAGCGCGCAACTGTCCGAGGCCTTTTGCCCCAGCTTCTCCTCGACCCGGACGACACTGAAGCCAGGCGTGTCATTGGCGACCGCGAAACAAGACATGCCCTTCTTGCCCGCCTCGGGATCTGTCATCGCGAATAGAACGGTCGCCTTGCCGATCCGCGCCGACGAGATAAACTGCTTCGACCCGTTGACCGTATAGCCTTCGTTCGACTTCATAGCCCGGGTTTTCAGGTTCGAGGCATCCGATCCCGCCTGGGGCTCGGTCAGCGCGAACGAGCCGATATGCTGTCCCTCCGCCAAAGGCCGCAGCCAACGCTCCTTCTGGTCGTCATTGCCAAACCGATCCAGCACCGCACAAACCGGCGCGTTATGGACCGAAACCAGCGTCGAGACCGAGCCATCCCCCGCCGCAATCTCGATCAACGCCAAAGCGTAGGAGACATAATCCGCACCAGCACCCCCCCAATCCGGGTCAATCGTCATGCCGAGCAGACCGAGCTCCGCCAACTCCCCCACAATCTCGGGCTCAATCGCCCCCGCCTTCTCCCGCGCATGCGCGGTCGGCGCCAAACGCTCCTGCGCATAAGAGCGCACAGTGTCACGGATCAGGATCTGTTCTTCGCTGAGCATCAAAAGGCCTCCCATTAGCGCTCAGCAATCTACGCAGACATACGGATCGTGTCACGCCACTGTCGCCTCGGGTTGCAGGACGGAGCCGGCGCCCGAGCACTTTGATGCCTATGGACTTTAACGGACTTGGTAACTCCGTTATTTCTTTGAATAGCGACTGGGCGTGACCTGGACGAAACCGCTCTCGCGGTATTGGCGTTTGTTGTGGGTGTTGCGCGCTGATCTGAGCTTGCGATTTGGAGGATAGGCATGCCTGTCTGACGATTGGGATCTTCTCAATCTGATGACAGGAGATTCCGATGGCGGACCAATATGTGCCGGCGCTAC
>JBCDAS010000121.1:0-11813 GCA_039185235.1 Pseudomonadota bacterium | reverse complement strand
CGTTGGCTTGCAGAGCCAGTGCGAAGATGGCGATCAGGTCACAACCTCTTATCGCGACCACGGCCATATGCTCGCCGCCGGAATGGACCCAAAAGGTGTCATGGCTGAACTCACGGGGCGCGAGGGCGGCTACTCCAAAGGCAAGGGCGGCTCAATGCACATGTTCTCATCGGAGAAGAAGTTCTATGGCGGCCATGGCATCGTCGCAGCGCAGGTCCCGATCGGCGCGGGTCTCGCCTTCGCCAACCAATACGAGGGCAATGGCAAGGTCAGCCTCGTCTACTTCGGCGATGGCGCGGCGAACCAGGGCCAAGTCTATGAGACCTTCAACATGGCCGCCCTCTGGAAGCTGCCCGTGATCTTCGTGATTGAGAACAACCAATATGCCATGGGCACCGCGCAAGCGCGCTCCACCTCGACACCAGCGCTTTATACACGTGGTGCCGCCTTTGGGATCGAAGGCGAGGAGGTGGACGGGATGGATGTGCTCGCGGTTCGCGAGGCGGGCATCAAAGCACTGGAGCACTGCCGCTCGGGCAAAGGGCCTTACATTCTTGAAGTGAAGACCTACCGCTATCGCGGCCATTCCATGTCAGATCCTGCCAAATACCGCACGCGTGAAGAAGTCTCGAAAATGCGCGAAACGCGGGACCCGATCGAAGGCCTGCGCAAGGTGATGCTGGAGCAAGGTGTCGCTGATGAAGACGCGCTCAAGGCCATCGACAAAGACATAAAGGCCATTGTGAATGAATCGGCTCAGTTCGCCCAAGAAAGCCCGGAACCGGCACTGGACGAGCTCTATACCGATATTCTGGCCGAAGCCTAAGGGGGAAATACATGCCAGTTCAGGTGCTTATGCCAGCGCTCTCACCCACTATGGAAGAGGGCAATCTCGCCAAGTGGTTGGTGAAAGAAGGGGACACTGTCAGCTCGGGCGATATCATCGCCGAGATTGAGACGGACAAAGCCACGATGGAGGTTGAGGCAGTTGACGAAGGCGTTGTCGGCAAGCTTCTCATCGCCGAAGGCACCGAGGCGGTGAAAGTGAACACACCGATTGCGGTGCTGCTCGAAGATGGCGAAGACGCGTCGGCCGTGGAAACAGCCCCTGCGCCAGCAGAAACTCCCGCTCAGGACACACCGAAGAGCAATGGCGCCACCCCGCCGCCCGCAGCGTCTCCCCCTGCAATCGAGAGCGCCCCGATCGAGCCCGATTGGCCGGCAGACGCCCCCTTGGTCGAGCAGACAGTGCGGGTCGCGCTTCGAGATGCCATGGCCGAAATGATGCGAGCCGATGAGAGCGTCTTTGTCATGGGCGAGGAGGTCGCCGAGTACCAAGGCGCCTATAAGATCACCGAGGGCCTGCTCGACGAGTTCTCCTCGAAACGGGTGATCGACACACCCATCACCGAGCATGGCTTTGCCGGGATCGGCGTGGGAGCCGCTTTTGCGGGTCTGAAGCCGGTTGTCGAGTTTATGACCTTCAACTTCGCCATGCAGGCGATTGACCAGATCATCAACTCCGCCGCCAAGACCCTCTATATGTCCGGCGGTCAGATGGGCTGTCCGATCGTGTTCCGCGGTCCTAACGGCGCGGCCGCTCGGGTCGGTGCGCAGCATAGCCAGGACTACGCGGCCTGGTACGCTCAGATCCCCGGCTTGAAGGTGGTCCAGCCCTATTCGGCAGCGGATGCGAAGGGCCTTTTGAAGACTGCGATCCGCGACCCGAACCCAGTGATCTTCCTTGAGAATGAGATCCTCTATGGACGCAGCTTCGAGGTGCCAGATATCGACTACGAGATCCCGATCGGCAAAGCGCGCATCTGGCGCGAGGGGACGGATGTGACCCTGGTGAGCTTTGGCATCGGCATGACTTACACGCTGGAGGCCGCCGATCGATTGGCCGAGGACGGGATCTCGGCCGAGGTGATCGACCTGCGCTCGATTCGCCCGATGGACACGCCCGCCGTTACTCGCTCGGTCATGAAAACCAATCGCTGCGTGACGGTCGAGGAAGGCTGGCCGGTTTGCTCGATCGGAAATCACATCTCGGCTATCTTGATGCGCGATGCCTTCGACTATCTCGATGCGCCGGTGGTCAATCTTACAGGCAAAGATGTGCCGATGCCCTATGCTGCCAATCTCGAACGCCTCGCGCTGGTCACGACCGATGAGGTCGTCGAGGCCGCCAAAGCCGTTTGCTACCGCTGAGGGAGAGCGCTTATGCCCATTCAAGTTCTGATGCCCGCGCTCTCACCCACGATGGAAGAGGGCAATCTTGCAAAATGGCTGGTGAAGGAAGGCGACACGGTCAATTCCGGCGACTTGATTGCCGAGATCGAGACCGACAAAGCCACAATGGAGGTCGAAGCCGTCGATGAAGGTATCATCGGCAAGCTCCTGATCGCCGAGGGGACAGAGGCTGTGAAAGTCAACACCCCCATCGCCGTTTTGCTCGAAGAAGGCGAGGACGCGAGCGCTGTTGACGCGGCGCCTGCCGCCCCAGTAGCCGCGCCCGAGGCCGCTCCGCCCCAAGCGAATGGGAAAGACGACGCGCCGCCTGCGGCAACTCCCGCGCCTGCTGCTCCTAAATCACCAGAAGGCGGGCGGATCTTTGCCTCTCCGCTCGCGCGCCGGATTGCTGCCGACAAGGGCTTGGATCTCTCCATGATCAAGGGCAGTGGCCCCCATGGCCGGATCATCAAGGCAGATGTAGAAAGCGCAACACCCGCAGCGGCCGCACCACCCGCGAGCGCACCCGAAGCACCTGCTACGAAGGCGTTGCCAAGCGGTCCCGGCACCGACGCGGTCAAGGCGATGTATCAAGACCGGGCATTCGAAGAGATGCCGCTCGATGGCATGCGCAAGACAATCGCTGCCCGCTTGACCGAAGCAAAACAGACGATCCCACATTTCTATCTCCGCCGGGATATAGAGCTGGATGCCCTGCTCGCGCTCAGAAAGCAAATGAACGCGCGGGGCGAAGCGCGCGGCGTGAAGCTCTCGGTCAATGACTATATCATCAAAGCCTGTGCGATCGCTCTGCAAGAGGTGCCCGATTGCAATGCTGTCTGGGCCGGTGACCGGATCTTAAAGTTCAAAGCCTCGGATGTGGCAGTCGCTGTTGCAATCGATGGCGGGCTCTTCACACCAGTGATCCGGGACGCAGACAGCGCTGCTCTCTCTGTGATCTCGAACGCAATGAAAGATCTGGCTGGACGAGCGCGTGAGAAAAAACTCGCACCGCACGAATATCAGGGCGGGAGCTTTGCGATCTCCAATCTCGGCATGTTCGGAATCGACAACTTCGATGCCGTGATCAATCCCCCCCACGGCTCGATCCTCGCAGTCGGTGCGGGCGCTCAAAAGCCCGTCGTGAAACATGGCGAATTGACCGTTGCCAACGTCATGTCCGTGACGCTCTCTTGCGATCACCGAGTGATCGATGGCGCGCTCGGGGCGCAGTTCGTGGATGCGATTAAGCGCAACCTCGAGGATCCGATGGGGATGTTGATGTAGACGCCAGGCGGGACCGCGCTCCCATTCGAAGCCATCGCGGGCAGTCCAGTTCAGCGCAAACCCACCCGCCCGCGCGGTCCCGCTTCACCCATTGCGCGCGGATGGCGAAGGCGGCGTGCGGGTGGGTGGGCAGTCCTGTGCCCACGCCAACCAAGCGCTTGTCGTTGAGGGGAGCACGCCGCCTTTATGCGCGGATCACCTCGACTGCGGCGTCGAGTGCCGCATTTAGTCGCGACGCATCGGGGCCGCCGCCCTGGGCCATATCTGGCCTCCCGCCCCCGCCTTTGCCGCCAAGCTCCTGAACCGCTGCACGGACAAGATCGACCGCAGAAACCTGATCAACGAGATCCTGGGTCACCCCGGCCGCCACCGCAGCTTTACCTCCGGTATCCGCGACCAACACGATCGCCGCCGATCCGAGCCGGTCCTTATGCGCATCAATCAGGCCACGCAGATCCTTTGCTTCCACACCGCTCAAGCTCTGCCCGAGATAGGGCACAGTCCCGATCATCTCCACTCCACCACCCTGCCCAGAGCCGCCAAGGGCCAGCTCACGCCGCGCCTCCGCAAGCTCTGCTTCAAGCTTCTTGCGGTCCTCCAAAAGACTGCGAACCCGGTCAGCCACTTCCTCGGGCCGCGCTTTCAAGACCAAGGCCGCCTCGGCCAGACGGTTGTCTTGGGCAGAGAGATAGTCGAATGCAGCAGCCCCCGTGAGGGCTTCAACCCGACGGATACCTGCCGATGACGCGCTTTCGCCGGTCACGACAAAGACCCCGATCTCTCCTGTCTGGCGCACATGTGTCCCACCACAAAGCTCCAACGAATAGATCTCGCCTGCGGGTCCCAAATCCCCATCAGACCGGCTTCCCATCGAGACGACCCGCACCTCATCTCCATATTTTTCGCCAAAAAGCGCCCGTGCACCTGCCTGTTGCGCATCATCGGGGGTCATAATCCGGGTCGTCACAGGGCTGTTCTGGCGAATATAGCCGTTCACTTCACGCTCAATCTGGCCGATCTCTTCCAATGCCATTGCTTTGCCATGGGCAAAGTCAAAACGCAGGCGATCCTCTGCAACGAGACTGCCGCGCTGTGCCACGTGATCCCCCAATGTGCCACGCAAAGCTTCATGCAGGAGATGGGTGGCAGAGTGGTTGGCCATGATTGCCGCACGATGGACATGATCGATTTCAAGTTCGGCGGCTTCTCCTGTCGCCAGCGACCCCTCTAGAACTTGAGCTGTATGCACAAAGAGATCGCCCAGCTTTTTGCGCGTTGTCTCAACATGGGCCCGGCCCAAGGAGGTTCGGATCTCTCCTTGATCTCCAATCTGGCCGCCGCTTTCGCCGTAGAACGGCGTTTGGTTAACGACGATCTGAACCTCGGCGCCTCGAGGCGCTGTGTCCACAACCGCTCCGTCCTGAAGAATTGCCAGGATCACAGCTTCGGCCTTCTCGGCCTCGTATCCGAGGAACTCCGTCGCGCCATGGGTCTCGCGGAGATCGAACCAAACGCTCTCATCGGCCGCATCGCCGGAGCCAGACCACGCAGCGCGCGCTTGCGCCTTTTGTGCGGCCATCGCTGCATCGAAGCCTTTGGTATCGACGGCACGGTCCTTCTCTCGCAGCGCATCTTGGGTGAGATCGAGCGGGAAACCATAGGTGTCATACAGCTTAAAGGCTGTCTCGCCGGGCAAGGGCGCACCCTCGTCCAGCGCTTGCAACTCAGCCTCGAGAATGCCGAGACCGCGATCCAAGGTCCGGCGGAAACGGATCTCCTCGCTCTCCAACGTCTCCTCGATCAGCGATTGGGCTTGGAGAAGTTCTGGAAAGGCCTGGCCCATTTGGCGCACAAGCTCTGGGACCAGCCGGAACATCAGTGGATCCTTCGCACCCAAGAGATGGCCGTGGCGCATTGCTCGGCGCATGATACGGCGTAGGACATAGCCCCGTCCCTCGTTCGATGGCAGCACCCCGTCGGCAATCAGAAACGAGGTCGAGCGCAGGTGATCCGCGATTACCCGGTGATGGGTCTTTTGGTCTCCATCCGGATCGGTTGAAGTCGCGTGTGCCGAAGCCTCGATCAAGGCCCGCATCAGATCCGTGTCGTAGTTATCATGCTTGCCCTGGAGCAGCGCTCCGGTCCGCTCCAGCCCCATGCCCGTATCGACCGAGGGTTTCGGCAGCGGCTTGGAGGTTCCATCCGCGAAAGTCTCGAACTGCATGAAGACAAGGTTCCAAATCTCGATGAACCGATCGCCATCCTCTTCGGCTGAGCCCGGAGGGCCGCCCCAGATGTGATCGCCATGGTCGTAGAAGATCTCCGTACAGGGCCCGTTTGGCCCGGTATCGCCCATCCGCCACCAGTTATCATCGCTGTCGATCCGGATGATCCGGTCATCGCTCAGCCCAGCCACTTTACGCCAGAGGCCAGCTGCCTCTTCATCGGACTTGTGGACCGTCACCAACAGGCGATCTGGGTTGAGTGCGAACTCACGGGTCACCAAGGTCCAGGCATGTTCGATCGCTTGCTCTTTGAAGTAATCGCCGAAGGAGAAATTCCCCAGCATCTCAAAGAACGTATGGTGACGGGCGGTGTAGCCGACATTATCGAGATCATTGTGCTTCCCACCTGCGCGCACACATTTCTGGCTGGTGGTCGCGCAGGAGTAATCGCGGCTCTCGAGCCCGGTGAAGACGTTTTTGAACTGCACCATGCCGGAGTTCACGAACATCAGTGTGGGGTCGTTCAGCGGGACCAGCGGCGAGGATGCCACAACCGCGTGCCCGTTCTTGGCGAAATAGTCGAGGAACGTGGTGCGGATATCGTTGAGAGAAGCCATGGCGCCCTGCCTGTCTGGATACATTCGGGTTCTGCGCCCGTCTCTTATCCCGCAGTCGCCAGAGCGGCAAGAGGCGGGCGGCGCACCGCCAGCCTCTGATCTCGAGGTCTCAGCCCTCGATCACATCATCTTCGCTCTCAGCGCCGCCCGGCATCTCAAAGTCCAAGCCGTGGGCTGCGCGGATCTTGTCTTCGATCTCAAAGGCGATGTCATCATTTTCGCGGAGGAATTGCTTGGCATTCTCGCGCCCCTGCCCGATCCGCTGATCGCCATAGGAGAACCAGGAGCCGGACTTCTCGACCACACCGGCTTTGACGCCAAGATCGATCAGCTCGCCCATTTTCGAGACGCCTTCGCCATACATGATGTCGAACTCGACTTGGCGGAAGGGCGGCGCGACCTTGTTCTTGACAACTTTGACGCGGGTCTGGTTGCCGATCGTCTCATCGCGGTCCTTAATGGCCCCGATCCGGCGGATATCGAGCCGCACGGAGGAGTAGAACTTCAGCGCATTCCCGCCCGTCGTCGTCTCTGGCGAGCCGAACATAACGCCGATTTTCATCCGGATCTGATTGATGAAGATCACCATGCAGCCCGAGCGCGAGATCGAGCCCGTCAGTTTGCGCATCGCCTGGCTCATCAGCCGGGCTTGGGCGCCCACTTGCGCATCGCCCATATCGCCTTCGAGCTCGGCCCGCGGCGTCAGCGCCGCCACCGAGTCGACCACGATCACCGAGACGGCGCCAGAGCGCACCAGGGTATCGGTGATCTCCAGCGCCTGTTCGCCCGCATCGGGTTGCGAAATCAGAAGTTCATCCACATCGACGCCCAGCTTGCGGGCATAGACCGGGTCAAGCGCGTGCTCAGCATCGACAAATGCACAGATGCCGCCCTTCTTTTGCTCCTCGGCAATCGTGTGCAGCGCGAGCGTTGTCTTGCCAGAACTCTCAGGACCGTAGATCTCGATGACCCGCCCCTTTGGCAGACCGCCAATCCCCAGCGCGATATCAAGGCCTAACGAGCCGGTCGAGGTCGCCTCGATATCCATCGCGGCTTCCCGTTGGCCGAGCTTCATCACCGAGCCCTTGCCAAAATTCCGTTCAATCTGAGCGAGGGCCGAATCCAGCGCCTTCTGCTTGTCCATGCTCCGCCTTTCGTCGAGTTTGAGGAGGTTTTCCTGCATCTCTCATCTCCTTATTTCACAACGGCAGAGGTGCCGCAATCGCCCGTTTGTTCTCTTAGTGTTCTCATAAAATTTGAAACAAAGAAAGAACAAATTGCTCCATGCCGACCAAATTGGCCCAGCATGGTTGATGAAAGGTTAAAGTTACGAGGCTTAGGCCTGCGTCTCGAGTGCCTCTTTGACCTTTGTGGTCAATTCATTGATCGAGAAGGGTTTGGGCAGGAACAGGAAGTCTTTGCCAAGCTCTGTGTTGCGGAAATTGTCCTCGGCATAGCCGGACATGAAGATAAGCCTCAGATCAGGGCAATGCTCGCGCGCTTTGACCGCGAAGGTGGGGCCGTCCATCCCAGGCATAACCACGTCCGAGACCAGAACATCGACCGCAATCTTGTCTTTCTCGAGGATCTCCATCGCCTCCTCGGCCGAGGCCGCTTCGACCACCTCAAACCCACGCTGACTGAGGGCGCGCGAGCCAACCGAGCGGATCGAGTCCTCATCCTCCACCAGCAAGACAGAAGCGCGGCCAGTGAGATCGCGTTTGGCCGGAACGGGGCTCTCTGGCGGCAAAGCGGCGACTTCGGTCGACACGGCGGGCAGGAGGATCCGGAACGAGGCGCCGCGATCGGTGCGGTTCTGGGCAAAGATGAAGCCGCCGGACTGTTTGATGATCCCATAGACGGTTGAGAGGCCGAGGCCAGTCCCCTGCCCCTGGGCTTTGGTGGTGAAGAACGGCTCGAAGATCCGCTCCAGCACATCCGCGGGAATGCCGGTTCCCTCATCGGACACTTCGATCTCGACATAGTCGCCAGAAGGGATCGCGACATCGTTGATGATCGTCTCGCGATGCAGGACCATATTGTCGGTCTCCAACAGGACGGTACCGCCTTTGGGCATCGCGTCGCGGGCATTCACGACCAGGTTCATCAAGACCTGCTCCAACTGATGGCGATCGGCCATGACCGGCCAGAGCTCCGCCCCGTGATCGATCGCGAGGGAGACTTTCTCACCGATCACCGAGTTCAAGAAAACATGGGCGTCCGAGATTACATCGCCCACGTTCAAAAGCGCAGGTTGCAAGGTCTGCTGGCGTGAGAAGGCGAGCAGATGGCGCACCATGCTGGCGGCGCGGTTGGTGTTCTGCTTGATCTGCAAAAGATCGTCGTAATCCGGATCGCCCGTCTCGCGCCCCATCAGCACAAAGTCGCAATGGCCTCGGATCGCTGTGAGGACATTGTTGAAATCATGCGCCACGCCGCCCGCGAGCTTGCCAACGGCCTCCATCTTCTGGCTTTGCACAAAACGGTCTTCCAACTGGCGCAGCTCACTTGCGTCGTTCATCACGGCAAGAAGGCTGTCTGTGCCATCGATCTGAGTGCGCGTCAGGCTGATCTGGCGGAAACCATCGCCATGCGCCCCAGCTGTCACACCAGCGATCCGCATCATCGCGCCGCGCCCACTGGTGCCCGTCTCTACCGCCTCCTCGATCAGAGAGTTGATGGTGCGCCCGAGGGGCAGGAACATATCCGCCAGCGCGCGGCCCAGAACGGCGCGCCCATCCAGCATGTTCTGCGCCGAGGAATTCGCCCAAAGAAGCCGCCCCTTGAGATCAAACTGCATGAGGGCGATCGGCAAGGCCTCCAAACCGCTCGACGCATTGTCCCGGCTGGTCCCGGAGCCTGAATAGGGCAGAAACAGGATGTCCTGACCCTCGCCCCCATCGCGGCGCAGCATGAAGACACGGTAAAGGCCAAATCCGCGTTCCAGCTCGTCAAAGGCCATGCGTTGGCCATTGCAGGGTTGCGAAAGATCGATCTTCTCGACCACCTGCGCCGGGTCGTTGCCAAATCTCTGGCGGAAGAAGGGGTTGGTCTCGTAGACCCCAGGCGCGCGTATTGTGACCACCGGGAACGGCGCTGTCCGAAGCGGATCCGCAATCTTGTCGCGCAAAAGCTGATCCGCCTGTTCGCTGCTGGAGACCGTCCAATAGAGCAAATCGTCTTGGATCTCCTGGCAGGCAAGATACCGCCGATCTCCGGTCAATCGGCAGGTCACAGCTTCGCCCGTGAAACCGATTTGCTGAACTGCGTTGCTCAATCGGTAAATCAGATCAGGTCCTGCATCGACGAAGAGCGCTGAGAAGGCGGACTGCAAAGTCGACCGGAGATCACGGGGAAGCTCTGGCACTTTCTCATTGACCACAAGGATCATGCCGTTGCGATTGCTGATGAAAGCTGGAGTGGGCGCATTGTTCAGGCGCGAGATGATCGTCGATGTCTGGTAGCGCCGGGCGTCGAGCCATCGCAACGCCAAATAGACTAAAACCCCAACAGAAACACCGCTGACAACTAGCGCGATCAACAGCAACAGCGAGAAAAGAACCTCTGAATACACACCAAGCCCTTAGTCTTGATCCACAAACGCACAGCACAAACTGCACCCCACGTCATTAACCATATCGAAATTTGCAGTCTGCGCAACCAATGCGCGCATTTCTGAGGAGCAATCGCCTACTTAAGGGCTAGTTCCACCGCGTAGAACCCATCCCCCAACTGCAGGTCTGTCCAACTTTGACACAGACGTCTGACAAGCTTGTTCTTTTCATGATCCGTGGTCAAAGTTTGGCCGTTGTTCTCTCGCCGAAAGAGCGAGCAGGTGGCGTAGATCAACCGACCTTTGGGACGCAAAAACTCCGCTGCGCGGAGGATGATTCGGTGCTGAAGCTGGACCAATTCATCCAAACGCGCGGGAGAGAGGTTCCATTTCGCCTCTGGTGTTCGTCGCCACGCGCCGCTGCCCGAACAGGGGGCGTCCAGGAAAACCACATCGAAACCTCCCGCCCGCGTTGTCAGATCCGCCTCGGTCAGGAGGGTGACTTGAGCTCCCGCACGGTCTGCGCGGGCGGGGATCTGCGCGAGGCGAGCGGCGCTGATGTCATAGGCCTCAAGGCGCCCACGGCCCTGCTGCATCGCGGCCAGCGCCAGTGTCTTGCCCCCGCCACCCGCACAAAAATCCAGAACATCTTCACCAGGCTTCACCCGCGAGAAGACGGCGCCCGCCTGGCTCGCGGCGTCCTGGATCTCCACCAACCCGCCCAGATAGGCCTGGCTGCGCTGCACCCGATGCGCACCGGATGTCACCCGGAGGCAATCCGGGGCCAGAGGACCAGGCTCCACAGTGATCTGATCCTCGATCAATTGCGCGATTGCCGTTTCTGGATCCGTCTTCAAACGGTTCACACGCAAGTCTAACGGCGCCCTGGACCGCAGGAGGTTCAGATTACCTTGATCCAAGCCCTCGCAGTCGGGCGCCACCCAATCCGGCAGATCCAAGCGTACACCCCATGGCGCCTCGGCCAGCGGGGGTGGCAAGACAACCGCGTTGCGCTCGAGCTGGCTTAGAGCCTCCGGCCCGTGGCGATTGCCGGAAAACAACGCCTCCACATCCGCGCCAATGTCGATCAGGCTGCCCAGGATCAGCCCGCGCGCATCCTCTGACCCGCTCAGCCAGGCGGCGGAGCGTTTCTTGCGGATGGCATCATAGACCAAATCGGCAATGGCCCGCCGGTCTCCCGAACCCGCATAGCGGTTCGCCCGTCCCCAATCGGCAAAAACCCGCTCCGCCGGTTGATCCGTAGCCAACCATTGGGCGAGCACGTCAATTGCCGCTTGGACCCGGGCATCAGGGCGCATAGCTCATCCAAAAAGCACCCGAGCGGCCACCAACCCCCACATCAGGAGCACGGCGAGCCCCCCCGTCATAAAGGTCGTGATCCGATGCAGCAGATGGTTCCGCCCGGTATGGATCACATGATGCACCAGACGAGTAGTGACATAGACCCAGGCCGCGGCAGCAAAGACCATCCCAACCGCGCCGACCTGAAGGCCAAACAGGATCGCCGCAAAGAAATAGACCGGGGTCTGGAACTGATTGTTCAGATTGGCCTGCAGCTTCTGCACCGGTTTCGTATAGGCGTCTTGGGTGATCGCAATATCCCGGATTCTGACACCGTTTTGACGGACATCGACAAACCGGCCGTGAACGGTTCGATAGCCCGCCAAGACCAGGACCAGCACTTGGGCACAGGCGGCTAAGATCGTGAGTTGCGCGGCATCCATGACAGGCTCCAAAGTCACTACAGAAAGTGTAGGATCTAGCTGATCCCATCGAGGAAGACCAGCCAAAGCTCAGCAATCGCCTTAGTTTCCGCGATAGTTCGGCGCCTCGCGCGTGATTTGAACATCATGGACATGGCTCTCTTTGAGCCCAGCG
>JBCDAS010000120.1:0-11849 GCA_039185235.1 Pseudomonadota bacterium | reverse complement strand
TGCCGAACAAGGCTTTGGCGATCACCTATGACTTGCAGCCGTTTACTCTGACGATCTCGACCGATGATGTTTTTGGCTCCTTGTTGAACGGCACTTGGGACGTCTCCGGGACGGTGACCACGAATGGCACGACGGGCGTGCTCCAGGTCAGCGACTTCACCAGCGCGTCTGCGACCGCGGTCCGCCAAGGGGACAATTTTACGCTGACACTGGATGTGGATGATCCGTCCTCGGATGGTTTGACCGTGATTGGCACCACGATCACCGCGACGCCGAGCACGCTGACCGTGAGCTTTGACGAGGCAGACACGATTTTCTTCAGCGGGTTGACCGCTGGCATACCCTATACAGTTGGATATCGGGAGGGTTCGGTGTTCGGCTTTTTGGATGCGCCGAGCGTTGGCATTGCCTCTTCCACTCTTGTCTCCTTTGGCAATGATCTGATCCTGACCTCGGTGCCGGTTCCGCCTGCGCTGCCGCTTGGATTGGCTGGGATTGTCCTTCTGGGCTGGTTTGGTCGCCGCCAGGTGGCACAGGCCTAAGCCGCGGGCTTGCTCATCCCCCTCTCCGACGTCACCAAAGCGTGTCGAGGAAGGCATTTATGATTGAAATCGACTATTTGGGCGGCCCGGAAGTTGACGCGCTTGCGCTCACGGATGCCGAGATCTTGGCGGCGGTCGATCAAGGCCTGATCGCGGCCGGACGGGGCGAGACGGTGATCGAGCCGCGGATGCATTTGAAACCTGACCCCAACGGCACCGGCCATTTCAATGTGCTGCGCGGCTATGTGGCGCCGCTGGGTGTCGCGGGCATCAAGGTGGTGGGCGATTTCTATGAGAATTACAAACAGGGCCTGCCGTCGGAGATGGGGCTGATCAACCTCTTTTGCCCGAGGACCGGCACGCCGCGCGCGGTGATCGATGCGGCCGGGATCACGGATATGCGCACAGGCGCTGTGACAGCTTTGGGCGCGAAGCGCTTGGCGCCGCCGAACCCCAAGCGGCTGGGCCATATCGGGGCGCGGGGCTCGAGCTATTGGAATGTGCGGCTGCTGGATCATCTGTTCGATTTCGAGGAGATCCGCATCCATTCGCGCAGACCTGAGAGCCGGGAGGCAACGGCGTCGCGGCTCTCGGCCGATTTGGGCAAGGAGGTTGTCGCGACCGCGGATTGGGAGAGCTGTCTCAACGGCGCCGATATCCTGGTTGAAGCCTCGCGCCTGACCCAGCCGACGCCCTTGTTCAACCCCGATTGGGTGAGGAAAGGCGCGCTGGTCGTGCCCTATGGCACCATGTCGACCCTGCCCTTGGAGTTTACGGACAAGTTCGACAAGTTCTTCATGGATGATCTCGGCCAGATGAATGCCGGCACGCTGGGCGCGCTCAGGCCGCAGATCAATGCGGGCAAAATCACCCGCGACAGCTTCTCCGCCGAGATTGGCGAGGTCGCAGCTGGCCTGAAACCGGGCCGCGAAAGCGCTGAGGAGACCATCCTGTTCTGGCACCGGGGCCTTGCCACCTCGGATATCGCGTTGGGGGCCTATATGCTTGAGAAAGCGAAAGGAATGGGCCTCAACCAGCGGCTGCGCTATGCCTGATCAAACGACGCGCAGCGGCTCGTAGCTGACCATCGCATGCTCGGCATAGGCCGGGCGGTCGGTCAGGCTTTGGTAATAGGCATCGAGATTGGGGGTCGCGGCCTTGTCAAAATCGACCGTCGCATAGCGATAGAGCAGGTGGCCCACAACGATATCGGCCCACGAGAGATGGTCGCCGTTCAGGTAGGGGCCTGCGCCGAGGCGGGTGTCAAGCTGGGCGACCAGGGGTTTCAGTTTCTCGGCATCCCGGGCGATCTGGGCTTCATCCCGGTCGGCGGCCCCGATACGGACTTTTTGCCAGAAGATCTTGTAGTTGAACTCTGGCTGGAAGGTCGTGCGGATCCACTCACACCAAAGGTCGAGCTCGGCGCGGATGGCCAGATCTTTGGGCCAGAAATGGGCATCGCCGTATTTGGCGGCGAGATAGCGCAGGATGGCTTGGCTTTCATAGAGGACCAGATCGCCGTCCCGGATCGTCGGGACTTTGCCGTTCGGGTTCATCGCCAGATACTCGGGCGTGTCGGTGCCGCCATAAGTATGGCCAATATCGTGGCGGGTGACCTCGAGCCCCAGCTCTCCGATCGCCCACATCACCACTTGCACATTGGACGAGGTCGCCCGCCCCCAAACCGTGATCGCCATGCGTCTCCCCTCCAACCTATATATGCGCTTGCTAGAGCGACATCGGATCTGACTGGAGCAGCCAGATCCGAAGATTTTGCTCAAGCATTTGAATCTGGACCAAAGTTCTCTTTCAACCCGAGACAGGATGAACCAATTTTGGTCTAGCGCGCCGCGCGCTTGTCCGCAATCCTCCCGGGTGGATGCGGGGGGCTTTACCACTATGTGGATGGCAGGGGTGTGGACAATCGGTCAGGCTTCGCCCTACGTTGAAAAGAAAAAGTATCAGGGAGGATCAGCATGGAGATGTCAGGCGAACGCCAGATCGCGGCCCCACGTGCGGCTGTTTGGGACGCGCTGAATGATCCCGAGATCTTGAAGGCTTGCATCCCAGGTTGCCAGGAGATGACCCGCGAGGGTGAGGGCTTCGCGGCCGTTGTGAAGCAGAAAGTCGGTCCGGTTTCGGCGACCTTTAAGGGGGCGGTGACGCTCTCGAACGTGGTGGCGGGAGAGAGCTATACGATCGCGGGCGAGGGCAAAGGCGGTGCCGCCGGGTTCGCCAAGGGCGGTGCAGATGTGACGCTAGCTGACCACGAGGGTGGGACCTTGCTGACCTATGCGGCGCAAGCCAAGGTCGGTGGCAAGATCGCACAACTGGGTGGGCGCCTGATCGATGGGTTTGCCAAGAAGATGGCGGACCAGTTCTTTGACAAATTTCAGGAGACGGTCGGCGGGCCGGTTCCCGAGGACATGACGGAAGAGACCCCGACCGAAGAGGACGGGGATGAGGAGAAGAAAGGCTGGCTTGGCCGAATGATAGGCTGAGACCCAACCGCGCGAATGCTCCGGCCCAAGGCCGGGTGAGAAGCTAGGGAGGACCAAGACAATGACCAGTGTTTCCATGACCGTGAACGGCAAGGCCGTCTCGGGCGATGTGGAGGGGCGCACGCTATTGGTGCAGTTTCTCCGCGAAGATCTCAGTCTGACAGGGACCCATGTGGGATGCGATACCTCGCAATGCGGGGCTTGTGTGGTGCATGTGAATGGCGAGAGCGTGAAGGCCTGTTCGCTGTTGGCGGCGGCGTGCGATGGTGCTGAGGTCACCACGATTGAAGGTATGGCGAACCCGGATGGCTCGCTGGGGGTGATCCAGCAGGCGTTTCAAGATCATCACGGTCTGCAATGCGGGTTCTGCACCCCGGGCATGGTGATGTCGGCGGCGGATCTGTTGCAGAAGAACGGCAGCCCGACCGAGGGTGAGATCCGCGAATGGCTGGAGGGCAATATCTGCCGTTGCACCGGCTACCACAACATCGTGAAATCGATCCAGGCCGCAGCCGCTGTGCTGAATGGCCAGACACAAGCCGCCGAATAAGCGCAGACCCCGGTGCCCGGGGGGCATCCAGCGTGCCGGCTTTGCCGACACGACTGCCCGCCCACCCGGCCATGAGAGGGGTCATTCAGGGAGAGAATTATGCCTAAAGATCAAGGAATTGGCGCAAGTTCGAAGCGCCGCGAGGATATCCGGTTTCTCACTGGCAAGGGTCAGTACACCGATGATTTGAACCGGCCTGGTCAGACCTATGCCTATATCCTGCGCTCGAATGTGGCGCATGGGGCGATCAATGGGATCGACACAGGGGCTGCCAGTGCGGCACCTGGGGTTGTTCGCGTGTTCACTTCGGCAGATATGGAGGGCCTCGGCGGCGTGCCCTGCGGTTGGCAGGTGACGGATAAGAATGGCGAGCCGATGAAGGAGCCGATGCACCCGATCCTGGCCGCGGGCAAGGTCCGCCATGTGGGTGATCCGATCGCGGTGGTTGTGGCGGAGAGCCTGAACGAAGCACGGGATGCGGCTGAGTTGATCGAGGTTGATATCTCGGAACTTCCGGCGCAGATCGACATGGCCTCGGCGATTTCGGGTGGGGCGGCGCTGCATGAGGAAGCACCGGATAATATTTGCTTTGACTGGGAGTTCGTGGCCGAGAACAAAGCGGCTGTGGATGAGGCGATTGCAGGTGCCCATCATGTGACCACCCTGGAGCTGACGAATAACCGCCTGGTCGCCAATCCGATGGAGCCGCGTTGTGCGATTGGTGAGTATAACTCGGCGACCGAGGAGCACACGCTCTACACCACCAGCCAGAACCCGCATGTGATCCGGCTGTTGATGGGGGCTTTTGTGCTCTCGATTCCGGAGCATAAGCTGCGCGTTGTGGCGCCAGATGTGGGCGGCGGGTTTGGCTCGAAGATCTACCATTATGCCGAGGAGGCCTTCGTTACCTGGGCCTCGAAGCAGATTGGGCGGCCGATCAAATGGACCTCGGATCGATCGGAGGCGTTTGTCTCGGATGCGCAGGGGCGCGATCATGTGACCAAGGTCGAGCTGGCGATGGATGAGCAGGGCAAGTTCCTGGCGCTGCGCTGTTCGACGCTGGCGAATATGGGGGCGTATCTGTCGACTTTTGCGCCTTGTGTGCCGACTTGGCTGCATGGGACGCTTTTGGCTGGGAACTATACGACGCCCTTAATCTTCACCAATGTGAAGGCGGTTTTCACCAATACGGTGCCGGTGGATGCCTATCGCGGGGCGGGGCGGCCGGAGGCGACCTATCAGCTGGAGCGCACGATTGATAAGGCGGCGCGGGAGATGGGGATTGACCCGATCGAGCTGAGGCGGCGCAACTTCATTCAGCCGGACCAGTACCCTTATGCGACACCGGTGGCGGTGGAGTATGACAGCGGCAACTACACGGCGACCATGGATAAGGCGGTGGAGATTGCCAATGTGGCAGGCTTTGCCGGGCGCAAGGCGGAGAGTGCGACGCGCGGTAAGCTGCGGGGCTTGGGCGTTGCGAGCTATATCGAGGCGTGTGGGATTGCGCCGTCGACCCTGGTGGGGGCTCTGGGCGCCCGGGCGGGGCTTTACGAGGCGGCGACTGTGCGGGTGAACCCGACAGGGTCGATCTCGGTCATGACGGGGTCCCATAGCCATGGCCAGGGGCATGAGACGACTTTTGCTCAGGTGGTGGCCGACCGGCTTGGTTGTGATGAGAGCCAGATCGACATTGTCCATGGCGATACCTCGAAGATCCCGTTTGGGATGGGCACTTATGGCTCGCGGTCGCTGGCGGTGGGCGGTTCAGCGATTGTGAAATCAGTCGATAAGATCGTCGCCAAGGCCAAGAAGATTGCGGCGCATCTGATGGAGGCTTCGGATGCGGATGTGGAGTTCGCCAATGGCGAATTCAGTGTGGCCGGGACGGATAAGAAGGTCGCTTGGGGCGATGTGGCGTTGACGGCCTATGTGCCCCACAACTTCCCACATGAGACTTTGGAGCCCGGGCTAGAGGAGACATCGTTCTATGATCCGGCGAACTTCACTTATCCGGCTGGCGCCTATATCTGCGAGGTTGAGGTCGACCCGGAAACCGGGGTGGTTGAGATCCTCGACTTCACGGCAGCTGATGATTTCGGCAATGTCGTCAATCCCATGATCGTCGAGGGACAGGTCCATGGGGGTTTGGCCCAGGGAATTGGACAGGCGATGTTGGAGGGTGCGGTTTATGATGCGGATGGGCAGCTGATCTCGGCAAGCTTCATGGATTATGCCATGCCGCGGGCCGATGATTTGCCAAGTTTTGCGGTGGATCATTCGAGTGTGACGCCGTGTACGCATAACCCGTTGGGTGTGAAAGGCTGTGGTGAGGCTGGGGCGATTGGCTCGCCACCGGCGCTGGTCAATGCAGTGGTCGATGCGCTGGCAGAGCGTGGTGTCATGCATATCGATATGCCGCTGACACCGAAGCGGGTTTGGGAAGCAATGAACAGCTGAGGCTGTGGCCCGTGGCCCGGGGGGCATCCAGCGTGCCGGCTTTGCCGACACGACTGCCCGCCCACCCGGCCATGAGGGGCCGCACAAGAAGGAGAGTGGCATGTATAACTTCGACTATGTGAAAGCCGGATCGGTCGCGCAGGCGGTTCAGGCGCTTGGCACTGAGGATGCTCAAGCGATGTCAGGCGGGCAGACTCTGATCCCAACCCTGAAGCAGCGCTTGGGTCAGCCTTCGGTTCTGGTGGATCTTTCGAGCATTGCGGAGATGACGGGGATCGAGATTGGGCCGGAGACGGTGACGATCAAAGGCGCGACCCGCCATGCCGATGTGGAGCATTCGTCAGATCTCCGGCGGGTCTTCCCGGCCCTGGCAGCGCTGGCGGGTGGGATCGGTGACCCGCAGGTGCGCAATAAGGGCACTATTGGTGGATCGGTTGCCAATAACGACCCATCCGCCTGTTATCCCGCGGCATGTTTGGGAACCGGCGCTGTGATCCTGACCTCGAGCGGTGAGATCGCGGCGGATGCGTTTTTCCAGGGCATGTTCGAGACAGCGCTTGGTGAGGGTCAAATCGTCACCGGCGTGCGGTTCCCGATCCCGAGCCGGGCGAGCTATGCCAAATTTGTCCAGCCCGCCTCGCGCTTTGCTTTGGTTGGGGTCTTTGTCTCCCAATCGGCAAGCGGGGTGCGGGTGGCTGTCACAGGGGCATCGGAGAGCGGTGTGTTTCGGTGGAGCGCGGCGGAAGCTGCGCTGAGCGCGAATTTCTCGCCTGACGCTTTGGCTGGCATGACGCCTTCGGCCGATGGGATGATCGGTGATCTGCATGGCAGCCCCGAATACCGGGCGCATCTGGTGGGCGTAATGACCAAGCGTGCCGTCGCGTCCGCGTGACCTTATGGGAGCGGGCGACTGTCCGCTCCGATCCTACGCAGAATGGAGGCAGCGCCATGGCAAGGCGGTATGCTGTTCTTCGCGTACCGACATCGGGCCCAAAGGCCGTCATCGCGGAGCCTTGGGATTTCGCGAGTTCGGTGGAAGCTGAGGCACGGATCTCTGAGATTGAAGCGGATCATCTGGTCGTGCACCACACCTATCTTGAAGTCTTTGAGTATGAGGCGCCGACACTGGCTGCGCTTCATGCTGCAGGCGTTTTGATCTGAGCTTGGCTCAGTCCTCCCGCTCCGTCGTGAAGGTCAGCGGGAAGCCCGCTGCGGCGCCTGCATCTGTTGCTTGGGCGGCTTTGGTCTCGGCGATTTCTTTGGTGAAGACCGCCACCACGCAGGCGCCTTTGCGGTGGGCGGTCATCATGATCTGATGTGCCTTTTCGGGTCCCATCCCAAAGATCGAAGCCAGCACGATGGTCACGAATTCTCGCGGCGTGTAGTCGTCATTCAGAAGGATGACTTTCCACATTTTAGGCCGCTCGGTCTTGGGCTTTGTTTTGGGCCGGGTTTTGGTGTCGATATCGCTCACGCCTGTCCTCTCGCTCTGCCCCTCGGAATATGGGAAGAGATTGGGATTGGTCCAGCGAAGGCTCTTGTTGGCAGGCGTAGAACAGGGTAGCGAGGGGGCATGAACAAGGCGCGAACATTGCAGGCAGCGGATCAGATCGCTCTGTCAGATGCCTTGTTCGAAGCGCAGCCCTCGGGCGCGCTTTGGTGGCCGGAGCGCCAGGTCCTGGCTGTGGCGGATCTGCATCTTGGCAAAGCGGAGCGTTTGGCCCGGGAAGGTGGCGCGCTTTTGCCGCCCTACGAGACCACTGAGACCTTGAACCGCCTGGATGCGGAGGTGAACCGCCTTCGCCCCCGCCTGATCATCGCTGTTGGCGATAGTTTCGACGACCTCTCCGCAGCCTCGGCCCTGAGCGAGGAGGTCGTCCGACGGTTGGAGCGGCTGGCCGCTGGGCGGCGCCTGATCTGGATCTCTGGGAATCACGATCCGGGGCCCGTGAGCCTGCCGGGTAGCCATTTGGACGTGGCGGTGATCGGCGGTGTGCATCTGCGCCATATCGCAAAGCCCGATCGGCCTGAGATGGAGATCTCCGGGCATTTCCATCCCAAAGCGCATGTCACCGTCAAAGGCCGTCGGATCAGCCGGCGTTGCTTTGTAGTGAGTGGGGAGCGCGTGATCCTGCCAGCTTTTGGCACCTATACGGGCGGGCTTGATGTCACCGACAAGGCGATGGAGGATCTTCTGGGGCCGGGATGCCGGGTTTTGCTGACCGGCAAGAAGATCATCTCGCTCAGCTATGCTCAGCTCGATTGATCACTCGGTCGCGAGGTGCTCCAGGGTCCAGGGCTCTCCCGGACCGCTGCGGCTGAAGCGCGCCCAAGCGCCCTCGGGCGCCCGGACATCATCCGCCCGCACAAAGCCGCACTCGACGGAGGAGGTGCAGACATGCATCCAGCCCGATGCGCGCAATGCCTCGCCACCTGAGAGATCTGGTCCCGGCGTGAGGATCACCCGCTGGATCGGTCGGAGCGCCGGGGCGCTGTTGTGCGGGGCTGTGCGCATCAGCGCGCCGGAGCGGTCGCCATAGAGATGCTGAGCCTGCTCCAAATCGTCCGGCCAATTGGTGCGATCGGCGGGCAAGGTTGCGGTCTGGCGGCCATCGGCCTGGCGCTCGGTGGTCCAGCCGCCGCGCAACAGGCGCGTCCAGCCGGGCCAGTCGCTATGGATGCCCGTCAATTGTCGTCTGCCTTCGGCTGAGCGGAGCTGGCGATCCAGCAATGCAAGACCTTGGCGCCGGGCGATCAAAGGATCGGGAAGCCTGCGGAGTTCAGGTATATCCATGGGACTGGCCTGTCGCGCGCCCTCGGCGCTCCAATCAATATGCCGCGCCCGGGGCGCATCTCTCGCGGTGATCGACAGGCGATCCGGGCCCAGCCGGTACTCGACCCGGGTCGCGTAGATCTCAAACACCGGATGGCGTGGGTCGGTTTGCGGCGCATAGATGCTCAGCCGATCGCCGCTCTCGGTTTCGCAATGCTGGACGATATGAGGCGCCTCGAGCCCTTGGATATGGAGCGGGAAGATCCCCGATTGCCGCCTGCCGAACACACAACCAGTGACATCATAGGACGCCTCGATCGAGGGGCTCGAGATCTCGAGGGTCTGCCGGGTGGGCGACCAATCGATCGCGTAATGCCCGGCATGGGTCAGAAACGGCACGGGTTCTGCGCTGAGAGAACCGGCAACGCAGAGAAGCGGGATCAGGAACTTCAGTTTCATGCAGAGGACAGTAGTACCGTTTCCCCTCACCGCCAGTCAGGTTTTCGTGCGCTGGGATTACGCCCCTCCGCTTGGCAAGGGACGGCTAAGTTGCGCGTCCTTTAGGAGGTCCCTTAGATTGACCGCCGCCGTCCAAAATCCAAAACCAAGGGCGATTGCTGCCAGGCCAACGGCAACAGACACAACCTCGATCAGTTGGTCGCCAAACCGCGGCGAGAAAGCTCCGATCAAGGCAATCACCCCGACGCCAATTGTGGCAAAGCCTGTTGTCACGATCATACTGACCAGCCGTGCCGCGCCAGATAGCTGTGGGCAGTCCTTGGTCGCGCGGCCAATCAGGACGAGGATGGTCGATAAAACAGCCAGACCGCTCAGGGCGATTGGATAATAGTAGAGCAAGCTCATTTTCAATTTCCTTTCAATGGTTTGGTGGAGTGTCGTGTGGACTTGTAGATCCAGCCGAAGGCGATGCAGTTGAGCAGTCCAAATGTCGCGCCGCCTATCATATAGCCGAGCGTGCCTCTGTGTGCTGATCCCGGGTCCCCGGTCAGCAAGAGAGCGACAAGGAAGTAGAGCGGATAGGCCAGGATATTGGCGGCCTGGCCAGCACAGATCACGCTGAAGACCACAGCAAGCCCCTCGCGCGCGCTCCGCAGAATTGCGAAGCGGAAGGCCGGAAGGCCCACGAAAACATAGGCTGGCAGACCGATGAAGACACCGGGAATGACAAAGAAATACAGCCCTTTTAAATTGAAGAAGATCGCCAAGGCGAGACAAAGCAGTATAGCCAGAAGACCCCCGAGGGCGGGCGCCCATAACCTAGCCGAGCGATACGCGTTTGCATCTAGAAGGCTTGGATCTGGGTGCAGTGAAAAGGCCGAAAGACTGCTCGGAGCCGGATCGGTTGCCGCTTTGTCGGTGTTTGACCTGATCGAGGAGGCATCTCCGCTCTGATCTACCGTCACGCAACTAAGGCTATTTGCATATGCATCACTTGCAGTCTTCATTGGATTTCACATTAGCCCTATATTTCAGTAATTTCTGTTACAACAGAATATAATGGTTTCAGACGAGGCGTCAACCGAATTTCATACTATTCGGCTCTTGGGCTTGCGCGCAGAAAGATCAGTGTCTCCCCAAGCGAGGATTTGTCCTTGAGCGAGAGCGACAGATTGGCCTGATCGGTTTGGAAGAGGTGGGCTGTGTATGTGTCTGGGTGATTGACGTCTTGGTCGGCCGCAGGGCCCTTGGCTCCGACGCAGGTCTGGATTTGGGAGAGCAGCATGTCGAAAGCCCTCTGTGCCTCCGGCGCCCTTAGCTCATAGCGCCAGAAGCAATAGGGGCTGGGCCCGGTTTCACCGAGCGCTGTGGCGCATTGCGTTGCATCAGCAAACGGCTCCGCTTGCGCGATAAACGCCTCGAGGGCTGCACAGAACTCGCCAGCAGGTGCTGGTGAGGGGAGGAGGAGCAGGGTTGCAAAGACCCCAGACAGCCCCCTCCACCGGGTCACGCGGTTAGGCCTTCCGGCTCGGCCAAGCCATTGGCGCGGCAACAGGCTGTCAGCGTATTGGCCAAGAGGCAGGCGATCGTCATCGGGCCGACGCCGCCCGGTACGGGCGTGATGGCGCCCGCAACCTCGGCACAGCTTTCGTAGTGGCAATCTCCGACCAGACGGGTCTTGCCTTCGCCCTTCTCAGGCGCATCGATGCGGTTGATGCCCACATCGATCACGGTCGCGCCTGGCTTGATCCAATCACCGGTGACCATTTCTGGCCGCCCGACGGCTGCAACGACGATATCGGCACGCCGGCAAACCTCTTCGATGTCTTTCGTGCGGCTATGGGCGATGGTCACGGTGCAGCTGTCTTTGAGCAGCAGATTCGCCATCGGTTTGCCGACGATGTTCGAGCGCCCGATCACGACCGCGTTCATGCCCGAGAGACTGCCATGGCGGTCGCGCAGCATCATCAGCGAGCCGAGCGGGGTGCACGGCACCATGGCCTTCTGACCGGTCCCTAGCAGCCCGACATTCGAGATATGGAACCCGTCGACATCTTTGGCCGGAGTGATCGTGTTGATCACGGCGTCCGAGTTCATATGGTCAGGCAGGGGCAATTGCACCAGGATCCCGTGGACATTCGGATCCGCATTCAGACGCTCCACCTCGGCAACCAGTTCCGCCTCGGAGATCGAGGCATCGAACTTGGTCTCGAACGAATTCATCCCCGCCTCGATCGTCTGCTTGCCCTTGGAGCGGACATAGACCTGACTCGCCGGGTCCTCGCCCACCAGAACCACCGCCAGGCCGGGTGTGATCCCGTGATCGGCCTTCAGCCGGGCCACATGCTCGGCCACTTCACCCCGGATCCGGGCGGCAAAAGCCTTCCCATCGATCACATCTGCTGTCATCGTCATTCCCTCATTGGACCAGCCACGGGGCTGGATAACAAATTGCGTGCTGAAGACGCGGTCTAATGCGTCAAAAGTGAAGTGAATGGCGACAGACTCTCCGATTGATACGATCCAGCAAGCGCCTCGGGGGTGGCCAAAGATGCGGGCGCTCG
>JBCDAS010000119.1:0-11906 GCA_039185235.1 Pseudomonadota bacterium | reverse complement strand
GTCGACTTTATGAAGTTCCCGACGCCCAAGAACCTCAACTGGATGTGGATCTGGGGCATCGTGCTGACCGTCTTCCTGGTCATCCAGATCGTGACCGGCATTGTTCTGGTGATGCACTACACGCCGCATGCGGATATGGCCTTCGCCTCGGTCGAGCATATCATGCGCAACGTGAATGGCGGCTGGTTGCTGCGCTACATGCACGCAAACGGCGCGAGCTTCTTCTTCATCGCGGTCTATGCGCATATCTTCCGCGGGCTCTATTACGGCTCCTACAAGGCGCCGCGGGAGATCACCTGGATCATCGGCATCCTGATCTATCTCTGCATGATGGGCACCGCCTTTATGGGCTATGTGCTGCCATGGGGTCAGATGTCCTTCTGGGGTGCGACGGTTATCACCAACCTATTCTCGGCCCTGCCGCTGATCGGCGAGCCTCTGGTGACCTGGCTCTGGGGCGGGTTCTCGGTCGATAACGCGCTATTGAACCGCTTCTTCTCACTGCATTACCTGCTGCCCTTTGTGATCCTCGGGCTGACGGTCGTGCATATCTGGGCGTTCCACACTACCGGCAACAACAACCCGACCGGCGTTCCGGTGCGCACCGAGAATGTGGAGACGGTGAATAAGGACACCGTGCCCTTCCACCCCTATTACACGATCAAGGATGTCTTCGCGCTGGCGATTTTCCTCTGCTTCTTCGTGGTGTTCGTGTTCTTCATGCCGAACTATCTTGGCCACCCGGACAACTATATCGAAGCGAACCCGCTGGCGACGCCTGCGCATATCGTGCCGGAGTGGTACTTCCTGCCCTTCTACGCAATCCTGCGCGCGATCACCTTCGACATCTTCTGGGTGATCGATGCGAAACTGGGCGGCGTTCTGGCCATGTTCGGCTCGATCGCGATCATGGCGCTGGCGCCGTGGTTGGATACCAGCCGGACCCGCTCGGGCCGCTATCGTCCGATGTTCAAGTGGTACTTCTGGATCTTTGTCGCCAACTTCTTCGTCCTGATGTGGGCGGGCAGCCAACCGGCCGAGGGTCTGGTGCCGCTGATCTCGCTGATCGGCACGATCTATTGGTTCGGCTACTTCCTGGTGATCCTGCCGATGCTCGGTCTGATCGAGAAACCAGATCAAGAGCCTGAGACGATCGAGGCCGCCTTTGACGCAGATCTTGCGAAGAAAGCGAAATCGCCCGATGGCGCAATAGCGACCCCGGCGGAATGACGGGAAAGCGAGGAGATAGGATATGAAACATCGTTTTCTCGGACTGGCCCTGGCAGCAGCCCTGCTGCCCGGCGTCGCTTCCGCCGCAGGTGGGGCGGGCTATGTCGAAGACATTGAGTTCAGCTTCGAAGGCCCGTTCGGCACCTATGACAAGATGCAACTGCAGCGCGGCTTTCAGGTCTTCCACGAGATCTGCGCTGGCTGCCACGGGCTGAAATTCGTCTCGTTCCGCGAGCTTGGCATGCCCAATGGTCCCGAGTTCCCGGTTGAGCAGGTCGAGGCGATCGCAGAGCTTTACGAAGTGGCTGATCCAGAAGGTGAGCCGGGCGACACCCGCCCTGCCGTGCCCTCGGATCGGTTCCCCGCAAATGACGCGCTCGGCGCCCCGGATCTGAGCTTGATGGCAAAGGCCCGCACCGGGTTCTCCGGGCCAGCGGGTCTCGGCATCAATCAGATCCTGCAAGGCATCGGCGGGCCGGAATATATCTACTCGCTTCTGGTGAACTACACCGGTGAAGAGCAGGAGATGGCCGGCAATGTGCTCTACGAGAACAAGACCTATCCGGGCGGTTTGATCTCGATGGCTCAGCCGCTCTGGGGCGATGATGTCGAGTACACGGTTCACGGTGGAGAAGACGGCGACTATACCCCGCCCGAAGCCACGCTCGAGCAGCAAGCCGAAGATGTCGCCGCCTTCCTGATGTGGACCGCCGAGCCGCATATGGTCGAGCGCAAGGAAGCAGGCTTTCGCAACATCATCTGGCTGGTGATCCTGACGGTGCTGCTCTACTACACCAACAAACAGCTCTGGGCGCATCTCAAGAAGAAGAAAGCCTGATCGCGCCCGCAACGCTTTGAAACCCCGCCCCTCACCCGGGCGGGGTTTTTCTTTGGGGCGGTTCGATATGGGGAAACCACTGCATTTTAATCAATTCTTAGCGGATCACCCGTAAATCTCTTCGCCGCATGCTGGGTCAAAGCGACAGCTCTCGACCCGAAATCCGGATGAGCGGCATCGGGCGGTCTGGCACCCGCCCCAGTCGTGGCTCTGAGGAGCCGAACGAAGATCCCCGTGGCTGCGCAGCCACAACCCTCTCGCCGCATAAGGCCGCTGGCCTAGACGATATGGGATCCGACAGAGGATCCGGCCCTTCCCCGAAAGAGCTCTCTCTTGCACTTGGTGTCCCACCGATCGAACCAGGCGGAGCACGCATGTTGCGCATGTGGCTCACGTCAGCACCTCCCCCTCCATCGTCACACGACCTCCTTCCAACCCTCGCTTCTAAGCGGTTCAGCAGCGACAGAGTGCGCAGTCGCAGGTTATCTCCAGGGCTTTCCCACCGCCTGCGCATCGGCTAACACCAGGGCCGAGGGAGCCGCCCATGTCGATCAACAGTTTTGGCCATCTTTTCCGCGTCACCACCTGGGGTGAGAGCCATGGCCCTGCCCTGGGCGCGACCGTCGATGGCTGCCCGCCTGGGATCACACTCTCTGAGCTGGACCTGCAGCACTGGCTCGATCGGCGCAAACCGGGACAGAGCAAATACACCACCCAAAGGCGCGAGCCTGACACTGTAGAGATCCTGTCAGGCACCTTCGAGGGCAAAACCACCGGCACGCCGATACAGTTGATGATCCGCAACCAGGATCAGCGCTCGAAGGACTACTCCGAGATCATGGAGAAGTTCCGCCCCGGCCATGCCGATATCACCTATTGGCAGAAATATGGGATCCGCGATTATCGGGGGGGCGGGCGCTCCTCCGCGCGCGAGACCGCCGCCCGGGTTGCCGCTGGCGGAATCGCACGCGCAGTGCTCGATCAGATGGCGCCAGGCCTTCGGATCACGGGCGCGATGGTCCAAATGGGCCCACATAAAATCGACCGCAGCAAATGGGATTGGGATCAGATCGACCAAAACCCGTTCTGGACACCGGACGCGCAAGCTGCAGGCGAATGGGCGAGCTATCTCGACCAATTGCGCCGCTCCGGCAATTCCGTCGGCGCTGTGATCGAGGTCACGGCCTCAGGCGTGCCCGCGGGCCTTGGTGCGCCAATCTATGGCAAACTCGACACCGACCTCGCGGCGGCCTGCATGTCGATCAACGCCGTCAAAGGGGTCGAGATCGGCGATGGGTTCGACGCGGCAGCCCTCACCGGTGAGGACAATGCCGATGAGATCGATATGGGCGAGAGCGGCCCCATCTATCGCACCAACCATGCAGGCGGTATCCTGGGCGGGATCTCCACCGGCCAAGACGTGGTGGTGCGCTTTGCGGTGAAACCCACCTCCTCGATCCTGAAATCGCGCGCCACGATCACCAAGTCCGGCGCGCCGGCCGAGATCATCACCAAAGGCCGACACGACCCCTGCGTCGGCATCCGCGCCGTTCCCGTGGGCGAGGCGATGATGGCCCTGGTCCTGGCTGATCACCTCCTGCTCCACCGCGGGCAGATCGGTGAGAACCAAGGCCATATCGGCCCCTGATCAGAGCGGATGGGCCGCATTGATCCCCAATCCCATGCGCAACATCTAACCCCAATGAGCCTGACCCACCACGCGCCATTTGCCTATCGCGACGACCCCGCCGTTCCGGAGTTCCCGGATCGCGCGCCGGTCTTCTTCATCGATGGGGACTGCACGCTCTGCTCCCATTGGGCGCGGATCGTGGCGCGGCGGGACCGGACCGGAACCGCCCGGCTCTGCCCCGTGCAATCCCAGACGGGACGCGCAGTCTTGATCCATTTCGGCCTCGATCCGGATGATCCGGAGAGCTGGATCTACCTCGCCGATGGCACGGCGTCGACGGGGATGGAGGGGATCGCCCGCGCCTGCCGCTTCCTCGGCGGCTGGCTCAGGCCCATCGGCTGGCTGGTGATGCTCCCGCCAGAGGGTCTGCGCAACTGGCTCTACCTGCGCATCGCACGCAACCGCTACCGCGTCCTCGGGCGCACGGATCTTTGCGCCTTGTCCGATCCCGCGATCACCGCGCGGCTGATCCGGTGAGCCTGGCGCCGTTCCAACGCGCGCTGGGCGCGAGCTGGGCGAACCTCCCGCCTTCGCTTCAGGAGTTCCACCGCAGTGCCGAGCCGCGCATCTATCAAGGCCAGGCCGATATCACCCGGGGCCAAAACCAACTGGCCCGCCTGATTGCCTCCCTCTTCCGCTTCCCGCCGGCGGGCCGCCAGGTGCCTGTTACCGTGACCATAACCCCAGATGGCGACGGCGAGATCTGGGCGCGTCAATTCGCAACGCACCAGCTCCGCTCCCACATCCACAGCCCAAAGCCCGGTGAAATCGTCGAGCGTTTCGGCCCCTTCGCCTTCACCCTGCCGTTGGAGCTGACCGAAGATGGCCTCTCGCTGCCGGTCGCATATGGCAGCATCCTCGGCCTGCCACTGCCCAAAGCCCTGCTCCCGCGGTCCGAGGCCAAAGAGATCGCGACACCAAACGGCTTTCGCTTCGATATCCGCTTGTCGCTCCCGCTGCTCGGCCTCATGGTCCACTACCAAGGCAGCCTGACCCCGCAAGAGGACCGCAAATGATCCAAGCCGCCATCTTCGACGTCTTCGGCACCGTTGTCGATTGGCGCAGAGGCGTCGCGCAATTCGTAGCAGAGATCTTCCGGGACAAAGGCATCGAGACCGATCCCCTGGTCTTCGCCGATGCCTGGCGCGATGAGTACCAACCGGCGATGGAGCGCATCCGCTCCGGCAATCGCGGCTATGTCTCCCTTGACGACTTGCACTTGGAGAATCTCGAGCGCATTCTGCCCCGCTTTGACCTTCAGGACCGCTTCACAGCTGAGGAACGCGCCGAACTCAACCGCGCCTGGGAGCATCTGCCCCCCTGGCCCGATGTCCGCTCCGGCCTGAGCGTGATCAAGTCTCAGAGGATCATCGCGCCCTGCTCAAACGGCTCCATCGCGCTGATGACCCGGCTCGCCCGCCATGCCGGCCTGCCCTGGGACTGCATCCTCGGCGCCGATCTAGCAAAAGCCTATAAACCGATGCCCGAGGCCTATCTGCGCTCCGCCGCCGCCCTGCGCCTCCCACCGTCCGAGGTTTTGATGGTCGCCGCCCATAACAGCGACCTTGAGGCCGCCCAAGCCAATGGCCTGGCAACGGCCTTTGTCCCACGTCCCGACGAACACGGGCCCGGAACCGGAGAGACCGAGCCCACCGGGAACTGGACCTATATCGCCCCTGATTTCACCGATCTCGCCCACCAACTCGCCAGTGAACTCTTGGCAGGGCGGGCGGGCCGATCTGCGCTTTAGCGCAGGAGGGAAAACCCGCCCAGCCCTCAATCCCGCGCGATCATCCGGCCCAATTGCTTGCCACCGATCAGGTGGAGGTGGAAATGCGGCACGTCTTGCAGCCCATGCACATCCGTATTGGCAATCAGCCGAAACCCCTCGCCGCCAGCCGCTCGCGCCACCTCGCACTCCCGGCTCACGGCTGACACAACCCGCCAGAAGTCAACCAGCTCGGCACTGCTCGCCTCAGCCCCAAAGTGATCCGCATTCACATAAGGGCCCTTCGGGATCACCAAGACATGAACCGGCGCCACCGGATTGATATCGGCGAAGGCCAGCGTGTGCTCGCTCTCGGCAATCGTCGTATTCGGGATCTCCCCGCGCAAAATCTTCGCAAAGATGTTCTGATCGTCATACGCATAGCTCATTGCGCGCCTCTCCTTCCAAGATCCCAAACCCTGTCACAGGCCCACCCACCCTGCCTCCGCAAAGCCTCTGCAATCAAGCCAGGGTCATTGACACGAGCCAGATTTCGCGCACAAAGCGGGCAAATCCCGCCAGCAAACTGGGTCGTCCCACCTAGATGTCCGAAGCCCAAGAAAATCAGGCCAAAACCCGGGTGGTCCATTTCCTCCTGCATGTGCCGAAATGCGCGGGCACAACTGTCGAGGATCACTTCGCGGCCCATCTGGGGAAGGCTTTCCGGATCGCGCCGCGCTGGGATCACATGCTCCGCGATGTGATCGGCAACCGCTATCCCGGCATCGAGCTCGACGGTGTCAAAGTTGTCTCAGGCCACTCCGTCAGCCGCTCGCTTGCCCATCACCTCCCCAGCACCCAGATCCGCGAGAGCGTTCTCCTCCGCGACCCGATTGGCTATTTCCTGTCCTTCTACAACTACCGCTGGACCCGCTTCGGGGATGGCTTTGGGACCGAGCCGCCCAGCTTTGAGGTCTGGTACAGCCGCCAGCGGCTCAACCCGATCTCACGCTTCCTCTTGATGCGCTATTTCGAACAAGGGGTGCCAGTTCTCTACCGTCTCTCCTCAGCCGATCGCTTCGCCTGGCTCGAGGAGCGCCTCGCCCAGTTCCATTTCGTCGCCAGCTTCCGGCGCGCTGATGAGATGATCGCGGGCATCAGCCGGGAACTCGGCCTGCCCGAGAGCACCAAGCCCCGCAATGTCACTCCCAAAAAACACCTGAAGACCGAAGATCTGCCCCCAAAACTGCGCGACCGGATCCTGCGCGAGAATGCCGTCGATCTGGCACTGTTCGAGCGTTGGGCCGAGCGTGGCTGGTCCGGCCAGCCAAGCGCGCCCACCCCACGCCTGCCCCGCTTTGACCAGGGGCGCTACGTCCTGGGGGACATCGCAACCGGTCTCTTTAAAATCTGATCCACAAGAGGTGATCCCAGCCCGGCCTCTCAACGAATAGTTGCGAAAACCGCCGCAAACATGCGAAACTCAGCCATTCTTGACGCGATCTGGCCCGAGAAGGAGCAACAGATGATGAGACGTTCATTGACCGGGTACTTCATCTTTACCGCAGCACTTGCCGGATTTGCCGGGATCCTCGATCCGCATATTGATCGATCAGGCAAGCTCTCCCTGGTCGGACAGGCCGAGGCTCAATTGCGCCTGCAGGACTGCCGCGAGACCTTTGTGCCCGGCACGGCAAGCGGCGAGACCATGTTCAGATGCAATGACGGGCGGTACTATATCCGGGTTGGCGGGCGCTATCTGGAGACAAACGAAGCGGGACAGCCCTTGATCCGCGAGGTACCAGAGAACACGCCAAGCGAACCTGTTGATCAGGCAGCGACTTTGGACCCCGCCGATCCAGCTTTCAAGACAGCCCCCTCGGCCGATGACCAGCAACCCTTGGACACATCGCGCTCGGGTTTCAAGAAAGTCCCCGGCTCCTGACGTCAGCGCCGATCCAGACCGATTTCTTCCAACGCATGGTTGCGAGGCTTCTCGAAGGCATGCAACACTCGATTATCGAAAGTGCGCGTTTTCGTTGATTGGAGGCATAGATGATGATTTCAGCCAAAAGACCCTTGTTCCTAACAGCGTTTTTGGCATGCCTTGCTTTGGTCGCCAGTCCAGAGACTGATTGAACCAACGGTTTCTCGTTGATCTCTTCGGCCCAGGCTCAACTCAGCATGGACAACTGCCGGGAGCAGTTTATCGATAAACCAGGGAAACAAGACCTCGTGCTCAGATGTGGAGCCTCCACTTATCGATGGGAAGATGGGCAGTACAATCGGGTTGGGTCTAGCACCCGTCAAACAACCACATCCTCAAACGTCAGGCCAGCAAGCCCGAGCTTTAAAAAAGTGCCGACTGTGGACGAAGAGCCCGCTTGTGAACCGCTTTTCGGCTGGATCACGATTTTTGGGTGCTTCTGATCGGGGGCCTCGCCAGTTCCTGTCGTGACCTGGTCAAAGCCGATGGGTTCCTAGGCTAAGAAAGGGTCAGGGTTTTCAGCTCATAGAGCAGCTCCAACGCCTCGCGCGGGGTCAGGAGATCCGGCTCGACACTGGCGAGACGCTCTTCCACCACGCTTTCCCTGGGCGTGGGTGGTGCCATACGCGGCGCGGCAGAGAAGAGCGGCAGCGCATCGGCCAACCCCGCAGCCCCGCCTTCGCGGTCCTGGCTCTCCAATCGCTCCAGCACATCGCGGGCACGGGCGATCACCGGTTCTGGCAGGCCTGCGAGTTTCGCCACCTGTACCCCGTAAGAGCGATCCGCAGCCCCTGCCTTGACCTCGTGGAGGAAAATCACCTCGCCTTCCCATTCCCGGACGGCGACGGTTGCGGGCGAGAGGTTCTCCAATGTCTCGGTCAGCGCGACCAGCTCGTGGTAATGGGTCGCGAAGAGACCCCGGCACTGGTTCACCTCATGCAGATGCTCCAGCGTTGCCCAGGCGATCGAGAGCCCGTCATAAGTCGCCGTGCCCCGCCCGATCTCATCAAGGATCACCAGCGCCTGCGGCCCCGCCTGGTTCAGGATCGCGGCCGTCTCCACCATCTCGACCATGAAGGTCGAACGCCCGCGCGCCAGATCGTCCGCAGCTCCGACGCGGGAGAAGAGCTGATCCACGACGCCAATCTCGGCCCGCTTGGCAGGCACATAGGCGCCCATCTGCGCCAGGATCGCGATGAGCGCGTTCTGGCGCAGGAAAGTCGATTTCCCCGCCATGTTCGGGCCGGTCATCAGCCAGACCGGTGCGGCTCCTGAAGCCGGACCACTCAACGCGCAATCATTGGCGATAAAGGCCCCGCCGCCCTCGGCCCTCAGCGCGCGCTCGACCACCGGATGGCGCCCGGCCTCGACCTGAAAGGCGCGATCCGGCGTGACGGTCGGGCGGCACCAGTCTTCCCCGATCGCGAGATCGGCATGCGAGGCTGCCACATCCAGCTCTGCCAAGGCCCGCGCCGCATCGCCCACTTGCGAAACACGCGCCAGCACCGCCTGGCGCAATTCGCCAAAGATCCGCTTCTCGATCTCCAACGCGCGAAAGCCCGCGTTCAGGATCCGAGTCTCGATCTCCGAGAGGTCCGTCGTCGTGAACCGGATCTGATTGGCCAGCGTCTGGCGATGGATGAAGCGCTCGTTGAAGGGGGCGGCCATCAGAGTATCGCCATGGCGCGCGGTCACTTCGATGAAATAGCCGAGAACGTTGTTATGCTTGATCTTCAGGCTCTCGATCCCGGTTTCGGCGGCGTAGTCGGCCTGCATCCGGGCGATCACGCCCTTGCCCTGGTCGCGCAGCTCCCGCGCCTCGTCGAGGGCGTCGTCGGTTTCGGGGGCCACAAACCCGCCATCCCGGGCCAGGAGGGGCGGTTCGGCGACAAGCGAGCGCTCCAGCAGATCGACCAGCTCGTCATGCCCGGTCAGCCGTTGGCCCGCAGCGGCGAGATCTTCGGGCAGCCCTGCATGCTCGGCCAGCACAGCTGCCAGGTCTGCGGCTTGCGCAAGACCCGCGCGGATCGCTGCCAGATCCCTTGGCCCCGCCCGGTCGAGCACCAGGCGAGAGAGAGAGCGCTCGATCTCTGGCACCTGCGCCAACGCAGTCCGGATCTGATCGCGCAGTTCTGGGTCCTCGACAAAATGCGAGACGACATCCAATCGCCGGGCGATCTCTGTCGTCTCGGTCAGGGGCGCGGCCAGCCGCATGGCGAGAAGCCGCGCACCGGCGCCGGTCAGCGTTCGGTCGATCGCCTGGAGAAGTGTCCCCTCGCGCCCACCCGACAGCGCTTGGGTCAGCTCCAGATTGCGCCGGGTGGCCGCATCGATGCGCATCTGGCCCGTACCGGTCTCGCGCACCGGCGCTTTCAAGAGCGGCAGGCGCCCCTTCTGCGTCAGCTCGATGTAATCGGCCAGCGCACCGAGCGCCGCGATCTCGGCCCGCTCGAACGCGCCAAAGCTCTCCAGCGTCGCAACGCCAAAGACGCGTTTCAGCCGGTCTTCGCCAGCGGTTGAGTCGAAGCTCGCGGCGCCAAGCGTGGTGGAGACGGCGCCTGCCTCCTCGATCTGGCCGATCAAGGCGATGTCTTCGACGACCTGGTCGCGGATCAACACTTCCCGGGGCGCGAGCCGGGCCAGCATGGGGCCGAGGCCAGCGCGGTTCGCGCCCGTCACGCCCAACTCTCCGGTCGACATATCGGCCCAGGCGACCGCGCCCTCGCCCCGGATCTCAGCCCAGGCGGCGAGGAAGTTGTTGCGCCGCGCCTCCAGCAATGTGTCCTCGGTCAGCGTGCCGGGGGTGACGAGGCGGACGACTTCGCGGCGCACGACCGCCTTGTAGCCGCGTTTCTTCGCCTCCGCCGGGTCCTCGGTCTGCTCGCAAACGGCGACGCGGAAGCCCTTGCGGATCAGGGTCAGCAGGTAGCCTTCGGCGGCATGCACCGGGACGCCGCACATGGCGATGTCCTCGCCTAGATGCTTGCCGCGTTTGGTGAGCGCGATGTCCAAAGCCGCCGCAGCCTGCACCGCGTCTTGGAAGAAAAGCTCGTAGAAATCGCCCATTCGGTAGAACAAAAGCGCGTCCTGATGCGCTTCCTTGATCTCGAGATACTGGGCCATCATCGGGGTGACGGCAGCTTGGGCGGTCATTGCAGCTCGGGATCCTATCGCGGTTTTTCGAGCCCTAGCATGATCGACGGCGACCCCGGAAGGGGTTTGGCGACCTGACCCGCCCCGTCCGGCGCAGCCAGGCCGCGACCGACCTGGAGGTCGCTTCAAGACGGGCGTTCTGAGCCAACGCTCCAAAGCATCTATTCCGCATGAGCTTCTGGCCACATCGCCATCGCGACCTCCCGGAGGAGGTCGGTCGCGGTCCGGCTGCGCCGAGATGGGGGTGGTCAATGACCTGTGCGCGACCCAGGCTTGTCATCAGATGGAAACTTCTCTCTTGACGATTGCCGCTCTCAGGTGTGTGGTGCATGGTATACCAGATACAAGAATCGCGACCGAAGCGACATTTGGGAGAAACCGTGGCCAACCAGCTGAATCTGAAACCCGTCGATGGGAGCTTCAGCCTCAAAGAGCACATCTATGACGTGCTCCGCCAATCGATCACGGATCTCGACATCTATGACCCCTCGACCAATCTGCGCATGGATGAGCGCACGCTGGCCGAGCAGCTTGGCATCTCGCGCACACCCATTCGCGAGGCGATCATGCGACTGGAACAAGAGGGCTTCCTGGAAATCCTCCCGCGCCGCGGCGTCTATATCAAGCGCAAATCGCTGGACGAGATCCTAGAGCTGATCCTGGTTTGGGCGGCACTGGAGAGCATGGCCGCCCGGCTCGCCTGCGCCAGCGCCACCGATGAGGAGATCGCACAGCTCCGCGAGATCGGGACCGAGTTCAGCCAAGACCGGGCACGCGCGCAACTGAGCGAGTATTCCGAGGCGAACATCAACTTCCACCTCCACGTCCTGGCGCTGTCGAAATGCGACAAGATGGTGGAGATCGCCGATGGGCTCTTCACGCATCTGAAAGCCGTACGCCGCCGGGCGCTCAGCATGGATGAAAGCCGGGCGGAACGCTCTATCGTCGACCATATGAACATCATCGAGGCGATCGAGATGCGCGACCCGGAACTCGCCTCGAACCTGGTGCGCGAGCACACGATGCGCCTGCACGGCTATATCCGCCGCACCTGGCGCGACAACATATCCGAGACCTGATCCCCGGAGGACCCCATGACGGCAACAGCGGAGAACATCGAAAGCCCAGCCGATGGCACGCCAGAGGTTACGGACGGGTTCCACCTGTTGATTGACGCGCTGAAGCTGAACGGTCTCAACACGATCTACAATGTCCCCGGCATTCCGATCACCGATCTCGGGCGCTATGCCCAGGCGCAAGGCATGCGGGTGATCAGCTTTCGCCACGAGCAGCATGCGGG
>JBCDAS010000118.1:0-12000 GCA_039185235.1 Pseudomonadota bacterium | reverse complement strand
CGCGCGCCATCAAAGACCGGTGTCCCAAGCCAGAGCCCATGGTCAGCAGCCCGCATCACCGCAGGATTGCCCCGGTGCCAGGTGCCCTCGAACCAGGTGACCAAATTGTCGCTTACCGCCATGTCCTGCTCCTTGATTGCGCGCTCACACAAGCATGATAGAGGCCTGGCGGCAACTGATCATTCCCTGATCGCAGCGGCTAAAAATCCGCCACTGCCCCCCTTGTCAGAGCGATGGGGAAGTGTAATACACCCCCCACTCAGGACGCGGGCGTAGCTCAGGGGTAGAGCATAACCTTGCCAAGGTTAGGGTCGTGAGTTCGAATCTCATCGCCCGCTCCAGAGAGTTCCAGGACTTCGTGATAAACTACCAAGTCGCATGGCTGGTGTTTTTGTCGATGATCGAGGGCCGGTTCCTGCCTTCCATCATCACTTCGAAGGTTCAAAAGCTCCGCATCGCGGGAAAGCGCGCGACCACGCCGATGATGCTGGCGCGCATAACCGATCCTTTGATCCGACTGTCGATCGAATTCGATCTGTTGTCGCCAAGGAAGAAGAACTCGTCCTTGCCCAGATGAAAATCGCGCCGGAACCTTTTTATGTCGTAGAGATCCAAGATCGGATAGCGATGACCATCAAGCGTTTCCCAAAGCGAGATTTCTCCCTCGGTGGCATCAACCGCCTGTTGTGTGATGTCTCGATTGTCGACCGTGAGATAGTTGCCCGACATTGAAACCGCGTCACCTGGCAGGCCAACCAACCGCTTGACCGAGACATGGTCTTCCCCAGCAAAGCGGAAGACATAGATTTGGCCCCGTGCGATTTCCAGATCTTCCCACTTTCTGACAAAAACGAGGTCGTTGATCTGTAAACTGGGCTCCATCGATCCGCTGGACACGCGATAGATGTCAAAGACAAAAGTCCGTGCCGCCGCTGCGGCCGAAGTCGTCAAGGCGAGGCAGGCGAGCAGACCGATCGGTTGGGCGTACCATCTCTCGCCTCTCCGGTCGCGCCCCCAAAGCGCAATCGATGCTGCGTGCAAGGCAACTGTGATCGCAAAGGCGAGCCAGAGGATGGGGAGATGGAGAGCTGACGGAACAAGGGCCAAGCTGATCAGCAAAGCGACGACGAAATACCACGGTCTTTTGACATAGATATAGGCAAAGGGCGGGATCAAGAGAGCGAAGAGGCGCGCGATCCCGGGGAACAGGTCTCGCGTGGCCTACCGGGGCTGGGTCTGTTGGGATGCCTAGTTGAGGGCCGGTCAGGCGAGCGGCCCTTCCCCGATGATCACACAAAGCACTTCAAAAGCATGGACGAGTTGCTCGGAGTCTCCGCCCTCGCAGACCAAAAGAGCATGGGTCATCGCTTCTGATTTGCGGCCCTTGCGGACAGCGCGCAGGATCGAGATCAGGTAGCGCTCTTCCTGGGTGATGGTACGCTCACAGATCGGGCAGTCTGGATGGGCAAATGTAAAGGTCGTGGTTCGCGCTTGCCGCAGAACGCGGATGGTCCGCATCACCGCTAATGCGAGTGTCGCTCCAAAGGGGGGCGGGAAGGATTGCTCCGCCTCCTCGAACGCATCCATCCAGCAATGGCTCTCCGGGTTAGAGAAGGTGACAAAGAACCGGCGGGCAACGCCCAGAACGGTGAGCTCGAAACTGTCAAACCCGCAGGTATCCAAGGCCAAGTCGTTCTTGGCGAGATGTGCATGTTGAATGTGATCAATGCTGCCCAAAGCGCTCGGCTCCTTAGGTCCTGTGTTGAGGTGTCCGGGCGGGCCAATTGATGTGGCAAAGCTGGGATGTTCATAGTTGACTAAATCACTCAGATTCTGTCAACTGTTATTGAAAACCTAGTTTCAATCAACGCCCCGCCAGGTTGCGCTTTTTGCCAACATCCCAGCCCGCGCGTTCAGACAGGAAGTCAAACGAGGGAGGGGTTCGCCATGGACGGCGCCGTCGCAGAGAATATTTTGGAAATCCGCAATCTATCGATCACGTTGCCCGAGGGCGCTGACCGGAAATACGCGGTTGAGAACGTCTCGATCAATCTGAGACGGGGAGAGTTGCTCTGCATTGTTGGCGAATCCGGTTCGGGCAAATCGGTCATGACCAGCGCGGTGATGAACGACATCAACCCGCGCCTTGGGATTGGCGGCGGAGAAGTGATTTTCGACAATCGCGATATGCTGAAGGTGACCGGTCCGGCTTTGAACGAGATCCGGGGCGCGCGGATCTCGATGATTTATCAGGAACCGATGGCGGCCCTGAACCCCTCGATCAAGATCGGCGATCAGGTGGATGAGGTCTTCAAGCTCCACCGGCCCGAAATCACGCCGGAGGGGCGCAAGCAGGAAACGCTGAAACTGTTCGAGCAAATGCACCTCCCCTCGCCCGAGCGGATCTATGGCAGCTATCCGCACCAGGTCTCGGGCGGGCAATCCCAGCGGGTGGTTATCGCGATGGCACTGGCCTGCAAGCCTGACATCCTGATCGCCGATGAGCCGACGACTGCGCTAGATGTGACGACGCAAAAGGAGATCCTCAGCCTCTTCAACGAGCTCAAGACGATCTATGACAACTCGATCATTCTGATCACCCATGACTTCGGCGTCGTGGCCGAGGTCGCGGACCGGGTCGCGGTGATGTGCTGGGGCCGTCTGGTCGAGGAAGGCACGACCGAAGAGATCCTGATGCATCCGAAGGAAGACTACACGCGCCTCTTGGTTGACGCGATGCCTCTGCTCGAGACGACCCGGATGCCGGATGAGAGCCGCAACGATGCGCCCTTGGTCAAAGCGGACAAGGTGCACAAAGTCTATAATTCCGGCGCCGCACCCGTGCATGCTCTGAACAACGCCAACTTCACTCTGCGTCGGGGCGAGACGCTGGGCGTTGTGGGGGAGTCCGGTTCTGGCAAATCCACCCTCGCCAAGGCTCTGATCCGGCTGATCGAGCCGTCAGAAGGCGCGATCTACATCAATGACCAGGACTTCCTGGCGCTGCGTGGGCGATCGCTGGACGAGGCGCGGCGCCATATCCAGATGATTTTCCAAGACCCCTATGGCTCGCTGAACCCGACCCAGACCGTGGGCGCCATGATCAGCCGCAGCGCGGAACTGCGTGGGCTGGGCGAGCTTGCGTCAAAGGAAAAGGCGAAGGAGCTTTTGCAGTTGGTCGGTCTGGGGCCTGAGGCGTATCACCGCCGTCCGCGCAACTTCTCAGGCGGTCAGCGCCAGCGGATCGGGGTGGCCCGTGCCCTTGCGATGGAGCCCGAAGTCGTGATTGCGGATGAGAGTGTCTCCGCCCTGGATCTCTCGGTCCAGAAACAGGTGCTGCGGTTGATGAACGATCTCCAGCGCCGTCTGGATATCGCGATCATCTTTATCACTCACGATCTGCGCGTCGCGGCTCAGATCTCGGATTATATCACGGTGATGCAGAAGGGGGTGATGGTCGAGTTCGGCACTGCCGATCAGGTCTTCAACAGACCGAAACACGATTACACCAAGAAACTGCTGGACGCAGCACCTGGCAAAGGCTGGCATCCGCCGCGCCTCGACCCGGAAGAGGCCGACCGGATCGCTGCAAATGTCAGTCGCGGCTGAGGCGCCAAACCAAACAATCGGCAGGCACGTCGCCTCGCCCTCGGTCTCACCGTCAGGCGGTGAGACCCTGCTCCTCGGCTTCGGCCCAGATCTCTTTCCAGATCTTCTTGGCACGGCCTTTGGCGCGGACTTTCTTGGCAGCCTCGAGGTTATCGAGCTTGCCGTCTCCTTCGACGATGATCAGACCGACCATTCCGCCAGCTTCATGCGGGGTGCACTTGTAGCCGTAGAAGCCCGGCTTGGTCAGCGTGACGCTGACTTCCTTGTTGATCTTCCCGTCCCAGGTCTCACCACCTTCGGGCGTCATGCCTTTGATGCTGGCGCTGTTGTGCCCCTTGTCGGATGGCACGAAGGTTATGGTGTCACCCGGTTGGACTTTCAAGAGCCGCGGCTTGAAGATATTGCGCCCTTTTCCATCGGGATCTTTGTTCAGCATATCGACCGACACAGCTTCGGCTTTCGCCATCGAAGGCGGCAAAGCCGCCAGCGCGGCCGTCGAGATGATAAAGGTTCTACGGTTCAGAGTGCTCATGCACGAACTCCCTCAAAGATTTCTGTTGCCACTGGTTGCTCCCACCGACGACGCGATGCCGTTGCGCTGACGCAAGCGTCAGAGGAGGTCACTCGCTACGCGGATAGTTAGGAGACCCGATGCCTAAAGTCCAATCGATATCGCACCAAGGCTTGAGGACCAGTGTCGCTCTCGCGCTCACGTTTTACGCGATTGCGGCCACATCGGCGCTTGCGAAGCCTGCCGAGGCCCCCCTGACCAACCCCGCATGTGTCTTTCAGCCCGAAGCTGATGCCCTGACCGGGGCGGCCACCTGCACTGCTGGCACTCAAGAGTGCAAAGCCCAAAAATTTGCTCAGATGTTGGAGGGGATCAAGTGCAAGGCTTTCTCAGGCGATGGCGAGGCGGCCTATATACTCGGCAAAATGTATCTGCATGGGATCCATGTGGAACCGGATGCATCCCTTGTCTCCCGTTTCTGGCGATTGGCGGCAAAGAACGGTCATGCGGTGGCCCAACATGACTTTGCCATGTATTTGCTCACCGAGGGCGGGCCTGTGGCGGAGAGGGTCGAGGAGGCACTCTATTGGCTCGGCACCTCAGCTTCGGGCGGTCACGCGATGTCAGCCGTCGTCTTGGGAAGGATATATGAAGTCGGCTGGTACGATGTCTCGCCCGACCCCTGTCTCGCCCTTATCTGGTACGAAGCAGGTGAGATGATGGGTACACCACCTCCGCAAGAGCGCGTCGGCAAGGTGAGCGAGCAAGCATCGATGGACTGCCGTTAGGCCCTGTTTCGAGGGCCCTTCCGGCAACTCTTAAAACCCTTGCAGAGGCCAAGCGGTTCAAAATCGCAACGAGGCACGGATGCTGATGGGAGGCTTTGGCCCTAAGAACAGCAACACCCCTCTGCATCGGGCTGGAAAATCGCATGCCGAGGCTCTTTCGACTGCAATCGGGGCTTGCGTTTCCAAAGTCTGCGGGATCAGAGTTAGGTCATGAGCAGCGATCAAGTTGTGGTCCATCCTGCCAGCCTGCTCGCGCAGGTCGCGTTTGACCGTCGAGAATTGATGGTGATCCTCGATGTCTACAGCCGTTTTGTGGCGGCGGGTGTCGGCAAAGACTATGCGATCGACCATCTGCGTGATGTGGCTGTTTTTTCGATTTTCCGCCGAGCGGCTGAAACACCGATGTTTCGCATCGAAAAGCGGCCCAAAGACGTGCGTCGGCAGGGCGCTTATTCGGTGGTCGGTATGGATGGCCGCGTGCTCAAACGCGGGCAGGACCTGAAAACAGTGCTAAAGATCCTGGAGCGCAAGCTGATAAAAGCGGTCGATTAGATCTTCGCCCCGAAGCTCGCTTTTAGTGACACTGCCCGCGATGGAAGCTGTAGTGATCGCCTTCAAGCTCGATGAAGAAGTCTGTTACTTCCGGGTGGTCAACCGGCTCGCCTGAGCGATCAGGCAGAAGGTTCTGCTCCGAGACATACGCCACATAGTAGCTCGTCTCGTTCTCGGCGAAGAGATGGTAAAAAGGCTGATCTTTATTCGGCCGGATCTCCTCGGGGATGGCTTCCCACCACTCCTCGGTATTCGCAAACTCTGGATCGACGTCGAAAATCACGCCCCGGAACGGATGTACCCGGTGCTTGACGATCTGACCAATCTTGAATTTTGCGTCCCGGCTAACGGTCATTTCCATCTCGTTCGGTCACTCCACAACCGCTCATATATCGCTGCTATTGCCCTGTCTAGCGCGGCAAATGTGCATTTTTTGGACTCTTCCGTCCAAAAAAGGGCCAAGCCGGACAGAGACTATCACAAAGACGCGAAGTCTTGCTGGCGTGACGACTTCGTAGTACTTTTAGGTCGATGGTAGGCGTCGAGCAGAATAAGAGTGCCGCCCTCAGAATGATCACTCTGGCAACACTGTTGCTGGGTTTGGTTTCTTGTGGGTCGGCCGACTATAGTGATCCTCCTCGATCGCAGGACGATCTGTGTGCGATCTTCGCCGAGCGCCCGGATTGGTACGAGGCGATGCAGGCCAGCGCACTGAAGTGGAACGCGCCGATCGAGGTGCAGATGGCAATCATCTGGCGCGAAAGCTCGTTCCGGGCCGAGGCACGACCGCCAAAGACGTATTTTGCTGGTATCATCCCAACGGGCCGGGTTTCTTCTGCTTATGGCTATGCGCAAGCCATCGATGGGACCTGGGACTGGTATCGCAAAGATACCGGCAACTCCGGCGCTGATCGGAATGACTTTGAAGATGCGTCAGATTTCGTGGGCTGGTACATGTCCCGCACCGTACGGTCGAACGACGTGTCCATGACAGATGCCTACAACCAGTATCTGAACTATCACGAGGGCCATGCGGGCTTTCGCAAAGGCCGCTGGCGGAAAAAGTCTTGGCTGCTCGAGGCCGCGAACGCAGTCTCGGTTCAAGCCGCAAGATATCGCAGCCAATTAAGCCGCTGCACCTGATCATCCAAAGCACCAGCTTTTCGCAAGCGACCCGAGGCCCTAATGGGCCTTCGGCGGGCAAAGCCCGCCAACTTCGCATAAATGCGAAGCGGGTCGCCCGGCGCCAAGCTCAGAGATCTGCGGTGGATGTCAGGAAGCGCCAATGCGCCCGGGACGGGCGCCAGTTTAGGTGCATGCGGCGCAAGCCGCATTCCGTTTGGTACGCGGCTAGAGGCCTGTGCGCCTCCGGAACCATCCCTTGATTCCTTTATAGCGGTCTGAAAGCGCGTCAGCGGTTTCATCCAGTTCTTTATCAATATGGTCAACCACCGGCGCCACATGGCGATCGAAGAGCATGATCATCAAACGTCGGATCACAAGCACCGAGATGAGCAAGAACCCAACCAGCGTGATGTTGAACCACGGAATGAGTTGTTCATCGGCTCCTTCAGCATCTCGCACCGAGAGCGCGTTGGGGAACATCGACAACCACGGGATCCGCCAACCGTAGTGCCGGATCACCACATAGGTCCGCTCCCCTCCGCGATTGGCGTAATTCTGAGCTTCGGCCTGAAGGTTCGCGCTGTCGAATTTGAAGTACGGCGGCCAGCTCCAATCGGTATCCTCATTGCGATAGACGCTCGCACCGCCATCCGGCCAGACGGCATTGATGCGCGGTTGATCCTTGTTGACCAGCGATCCATCCTCTTGGAGTTGGTTGTCCATCCGCACAACCTCGGTCCCAACGATATGGACGATGTCGCGGTCTGGTAGCGAATAGTGCAGAAACCCGCCGATTGTCAGAAGCAAAGCCGTCGCCAGCCCATAGCGCAGATAGGTGAAGAAGCTCATCGCCTTACCAATAATTTGCAACCAGCATCAGAATGCCAGCCGCCGCCATGGGGAACACGAAAACCCCGTAGAGGAGCTTCTTTTGCCATGACCGCTCATAAGCGGCCATTCCTTTATCGATGAAATCTTCACGGCTGAGCCCTCCGCCAGCCCCGGCCGCGTGTTCCGAGTGCAGACGCCTGCGCTCATCATACCGCGCATAGGCAGACAGCGCGATGTAGATCACTGTCAAAATCGCGAACAAGATCACCAGTCGTAGTACAATCACATACATATGCGCCCTCCTTCCTCAAGGATATGGGAAGGTAACAGCCTGAAAGCCAGATTTATCCGCGTGGTTTCAGACTAAAGACCAGGAGATTTGAGAGCTTCTCGGTGTTTCCTCGGGCCAGAACACCGCAATTGGTCTCGATACCTTCGCGGGTCTCCAGGCAATAGTCATAGCTGCCCATGTCGAGATTGACGGCCATTCGCGGAGCGAGCGCGTCGCCAACCTCACGCGCCGCTTGATAGAGCGTGACTGCATCTTCTGTCTGATAGACACCAAATCCGCTGTCATCGAGGATGAGAAGGCGGCGAACCGCCTTCGGTGCATCCTCTACGTCTCGAACATCCAGCGCGGTGTTGGAAATCAAGAGGTGGCTTTGAAAGACCGTCTGCCCGGCCGCTGCAGCGTCACTCTGAAATGCACGTCTCTCGGCGAGCTCTCTTAGATCAAACTCCAATCCACCGAAGCGAACGGAGGCGCGGTGTTGAATGTCGAGCCGGCCATCGGGTGACAGGATCACAACGCCGTCCATGCGCGCCAGAGTTGGATTGATGATCTGCCCACGGTGGATGAACATGCCGACCGGGTTGGGACGGCGCTCGGGGCGAACATCCTTGCCCGTATAGCCGCCAGTCACCACCAACCGGTCGAGCGCCGTGGGTGGAACAGGGCTCTCCTCTGGCAGCAGAAGACTTTCCGCCTCCGCATCTCCCCAACAGGAATGGAACATCACCGTATTGGATGCCTCAGGACAGGCCGTGGCAGCCACGGGGAAGAAAACTGCCAGCAATGCGAGAAGCCGTTTGCGCATTCTATCCAGGATAGCAGCTTCAGGCGCCAATCTGCGCCTGTCCTAAAAACGTACGCTTCCACGGATCGCTTTTCAAGCTGCCGGTCGCGCTCGATCAGGCGGCATCCAATGCGCGGCAATCGTCGGTCACCCATCCAATCGGAGTAACTTCGCCCACATTGAGAAGTGCATGGGCGTGGCTGTTCGGGACTTTGACAATGAACTCATCATTGCCGGCGACATTCATCCGGCAGCGGATGTGATCGCCCAGATAGATCAGCTCCAGGACTTGCCCCTCCAGGGCGTTCGGCGCGGAAGAATCGCCGATCACCACCCGCTCTGGCCGGATCGAGAGCATGGTTGGCTTGCCTTCTCCGGCGCAGTTGACCGCGAGAGCATCGACCTCGGGGCCGTTCTCCAACTGCACTTTCGCAGCCTCACCGCTGATCGCGGTGACCCGACCAGACAGTTTGTTGTTCTCGCCGATAAACTGCGCGACGAAGGCGTTCTCGGGGCGCTCATAGAGCGTCTCTGGATCCGCCAATTGCTGGATTACGCCATCATTGAACACCGCGATCCGGTCCGACATGGTCAAGGCCTCGGATTGGTCATGGGTCACGTAAACCACTGTGATGCCGAGATTTTCGTGGATATGCTTGATCTCGTACTGCATCCGCTCGCGCAGTTGCTTGTCGAGCGCACCCAGCGGCTCGTCCATCAGAACCAACTCAGCATCGAACACCAGCGCACGCGCCAGCGCGATCCGTTGTTGCTGCCCGCCCGAGAGCTGCGCCGGCCGACGACCGCCAAAGGCCCCCATCTGCACCATATCAAGCGCCCGGGTGACCTTAGCCTCACGCTCCGCTTTGTTCATTTTGCGAACCTCCAGCGGGAAGGCGAGGTTCTCGGCCACCGTCATATGCGGGAAAAGCGCGTAGTTTTGAAAAACCATGCCAATGCCGCGCTTGTGCGGCGGGATATTGTTGATCGGTCGGCCATCCAACAGAATATCGCCATGGGTCGCGGTCTCGAACCCCGCGAGCATCATAAGGCAGGTTGTCTTACCCGAGCCCGAGGGGCCTAACATGGTGAGGAACTCTCCCTTGCCGATCGAAAGGTTCAGGTCTTTGACAACCAGTGTCTCGCCGTCATAGCTCTTCTGAACTCGGTCAAACTGAACAAAGGTTTCCATCGACATCCCCCAAAATCTGATCACACCTCTCACCTAAGCAAACTGTTCGCGCCTGCACAAGAGCCGAGATGCGCATAAAAAGCGGCGGATCAGTCGCCTGACCCGCCGAAGAAAGAGGGAACGGCGCCGGGGCGCCGCGGTCTACAGTACTCGTCAGATGGATCTTTTGGTCGGGCCGAGACACCGCGGCCAGACGCATTGCGCCCGGTCCACTCGATCTTCAAGCGCGTCAAGACGCGTCTCAATCGCCTCAATCGCCCGCGTCTTCTCGTCCAACAGATCCGGCAGGCCCATATAGACCCGCCCGACATCCTCAAACCAAAAGATGGCACTGACCAAAAAGGCCAAGAGCATCCAACGGTCGCGAATGGCTTTCAACAAGCCCATCAATCCATCCAGTTGCTTCACTGCAGTCTTCATCATTTTGCCCCCCTTGCCATGGTTTGCCATGGCGGTCTGGTTCTCAGTTTGGTTGATTGCCGCGCGCTGCTGCGGTTGCAGACAGACGACGCGGATGATCGGCTGCTCACCGATCAGGGAGCAGATTAGCGCTCAAGCCTTCATATTTGATTAATCATGTTTCAGGCGTGAGCGCGATCAGGAGCACACCTTCAGCAACCTGTTCGCCTGGCCGGGTCAGAAGCTCGCTGACCACCCCATCGCGCGGGGCGCTCAGCGTATGCTCCATCTTCATCGCCTCGAGAACCAAAAGCGCCTCACCGCGAGCGACCGTCTGCCCCGGCGTGGCTGAGACCACCTTGACCAAGCCCGACATCGGTGCACGGACCTGATCGCCTGTGCCTGCCGCCTCCCCCGCTTCGGCGAGCGGATCAAGGATCGTGAAATTATCCGCTCGCCCAGCGATGAAAGTGGTGACGCGATCCCCAAAGATGACAGAGCGGGCTGAGGTAAGCCCCTGCTCTGTCTCGACAATCCAATCGTCGCCTGTCTCTCTCAGTGTGAACTCCCAAGACTGTTCGCCGGCCTGCGCCACTACCCGAGCGCCTTGCAGCGTGAGGATCACGTCAAAGATCTCACCTTCGCGTTCCAATCTGATCGCCGAGCGCGCAGGCCCCCAAAGCCGCCACGCACCAAGACCTGCGAAAGGTCCGGCGGCCTTGCCCCCCAACCCCAAAGCCGCAAGCGCAGCTATCGCGGGTGCGAGATGCGCCGGTTGGTCGGCAGAGAGTAGCGCGTCCAGATCCCGCGCAATCAACCCTGTATCAACCACGCCAGACGCGAACCCCTGATGCGATGCCAGAGCCTGCAAGAAGCCCAGATTGGTGACCGAGCCCGCGATTTCCGTGTCTCTCAGGGCCAAGGAGAGCTTGCTGAGCGCCACCTCCCGCGTTGGGCCGTGGGTGATCAGCTTGGCGATCATCGGATCGTAAAAGGGCGTGATCTCATCCCCCGCCCGAACGCCCGTATCGACCCGAGCGCCTTTGGCAAAAGCGATATGATCCAGCCTGCCTGTCGCCGGCAAGAACCCTTTTCCAGCATCCTCGGCATAAATCCGGGCCTCAAACGCATGGCCATCAAGCGGGATCTGATCCTGGGTCAGCGGCAATGACTCACCGGCTGCGATCCGGAGCTGCCAGGCCACCAGATCCAACCCGGTAATCGCCTCGCTCACTGGATGCTCAACCTGAAGACGCGTATTCATCTCCATGAAATAAAACGCATTTTCCTGGAGGCCATTTGAGGCATCAACAATGAACTCAATGGTCCCAGCCCCCTGATAACCGATCGCTTTGGCGGCTTGGACGGCGGCCTCTCCCATGGCGTGGCGCATCGCTTCAGGCATGCCCGGGGCGGGGGCTTCTTCGATTACTTTCTGATGGCGGCGCTGCAGCGAGCAGTCTCGCTCATTGAGATGCACGACATTGCCATGGGCATCGCCAAAGACCTGGATCTCGATATGGCGCGGGGTGGCGACATATTTCTCGACCAGAACCCGCGGGTCGCCGAAACTCGCCTGCCCCTCGCGCTGCGCCCCCACCAAGGCTTCGGCGAAGTCCGCCGCGGCTTCCACTCGGCGCATGCCTTTTCCACCCCCGCCTGCACGGGCTTTGATGAGGACGGGATAGCCAATCTCACCCGCCTGCTCGGCCAGAAACGCCGGATCCTGGGCATCGCCATGGTAGCCCGGGACCACGGGAACCCCTGCTTGCTCCATCAGCGCCTTGGCCGCATCCTTGAGCCCCATCGCCCGGATCGCAGAAGCTGGGGGGCCGATGAAAACCAACCCCGCTGCCTCGATTTTCTCCACAAAATCAGGGTTTTCCGAGAGAAACCCATAGCCAGGATGGATCGCTT
>JBCDAS010000117.1:0-12071 GCA_039185235.1 Pseudomonadota bacterium | reverse complement strand
GTTCCACCGATCACCATTGTCATGGAAGCGGTAGGACCAGGCGATATGGGGCGTGCCCCAAAGGGTGATCACCACCCAAAGCCCGAGAGGGACCAAAAACCAGAGAAAGAGGGCGAGGATCTTCATCAGAACCACCCGCGCTGGGCTGTCCGCGGCACGGCAAGCCGGATCCTTGGGTCAGGCGACGGGATGCTGTAAAGCCCGCTGAGTTTGGGCCATGTTTTGGCGTTTCCTCTAAGTTGTCTCTGGCACGGGCGGGCGCATGCCGAGTGCCTCATGTGGGCGGATCTCGTTGTACTGTTTGAGCCAGATGTCGATCACGACCTGGGCCTGGCGTGTGGTCGCAAACCACTCTGCATCCAGGACTTCGCGGCGTAGGGTGCCGTTAAACCGCTCGTTGTAGCCGTTCTCCCAAGGAGAGCCAGGCAGGATGCGGATCGGCTCGATATCCACCCTTTCCAGCCAGTTCTGTAGCGGTTGGGCTACGAACTCTGGCCCGTTGTCTGAGCGCAGATAGTCAGGGGCCCCTCTGTTCAGGATCAAAGGCGTGAGAGCTTCCAACACTTCATGCGAGCCCATCCTTGTGGCAACCGTCACGGCGCAAGCGCCTCACGGGTGTACTCGTCGAGCAGTTCGCCGCATGGCCGCCACTGGACCGAGGCCGCGGCGAACGAGCATCTTGTATGGTCGGCCGTTGCTCAGACGGTCGTGCACGAGGTCGACTGACCAGATGTGGTTCGGGTAGAGCGGTCGCAGGCGGATGACCGACGCGTCGTGGTGATAGAGGCGCTTGCGCTTCTTGTGCCGCTCCGGGAGCTGTAATCCCTCCTCGCGCCACAGCCTCTCTATCTTCTTGTGGTTCACCCGCCAGCCTTCGGCCTGTAGCAGCTCGCCGATTTTGCGATAGCCGTAGCGGCCGTACTTCTTGGCGAGCCGGATCAACGCCAGACGCAGGGCATCATCATCCCTGGGATTGGGCCTATACTGCGGCGTGGAGCGCGCCACACCGACAATCTGGCAGGTGCGCCGTTCCGTTCGCCACTGTCGCTCGGACCAGTGGCGCAACAGGGCTCGCTGCCGAGCTTCTGGCGAGTGTGGACAACGGCTTCGATGAGCCGATGCGCGGCGAGAACCGCCTCGGGGGTTAGGACCGGTCGCCTGCCAGGTTTCTTTCCGCGCCTGCGTGCCGCTTGCAAACCGAGGGTGGTGTATTCGACAATGATGTCGCGGTGGAACTCGGCGACCGCGGCGAAGACGTGGAAGATGAGCTTGCCACCGGGCGTGGTCGTGTTGATGCCCTCGCTGAGCGAGCAGAAGTGGATCTCGTCTCGCTGGAACCGAACCAAGAGATCCGCCAGGTGCAGGACGGATCGGCCCAGGCGGTCGAGCTTGAGGACCACAACGGTGTCGCCCGGCGCCAGGGCGCTGAGCATGGCGTCCAGCCCTGCGCGGTCAGCCTTGCTGCCGGATACGCCATGGTCCTCGAACACACGATCACAGCCCACGGCTGACAGGGCATCGCGCTGCATGCGCAGCTTCTGATCCTTGGTCGAGACGCGGGCGTAGCCAATACGTCGGCCAGAACCGCCGAGATGGGACCAGATGCTCTCTGAAGCGCTCATATCCGCACCTCCCGCCGTGACCAGAATCGAACCTTTCCGGTCAGGGTGTGACGCGCGCTGTCGGCGGTGATCTCCGAGGGCAAAAATGCCGAAAACTCAACACTCCTAAAAATAAATAAACCAATTCGAAATGTAAATCCACGCATGATCAAAATCCTTCGATAATGATCATGCAATTGAACTGGATTCCAAAGGCGTTTCTTCTTGCTTTGCTCACTTATCCACAGACCTTGAGCGCCAACGGATTTACCAGTGCCGAGGTGCTTGGATGGCAACCCAAGTCTCAAGAGACCCTATTTCAGGACTCGATCTCGATGATCGCGATCGTGGCGGGGCAGACCGGAGATCACGGTCACATCGCAAAATGCATTGGCGATTGGTATGCCGAGGGCGCTGCGGGCACGACGGAGCGCAACACGCAGATCCGGGATGCGATGTGGCGCTTTCCCGACAGCCACCCGCAGGCAGTCATCTTGGCAGTAGTCCAAAAGCGATGCGGGAGCTTTTGAGAACGGGTTACAACTCGGGAACTTCAGTATTCAGCGGCGAGGTCGCCTGCCTAGGCGGTGCTTCCGGTTCTTCCGGTCGTGCCATCGCCTGAACTTCCAGCGGCATCTGGGTCTCGATCTCATCAAGGATACCGTCCAGTTCCTCCTGGCTCGGCGGGTTCTCCTGATCGGACATCCGGTCGCGGGCGCGTCCCAGCACGTCCACCTGGTACTCACGAACGCGGTCCACGGTGTCTTGCGCCGCCCGGGCATGATCATGGGCCTGCTGCCAGTCCTCGTAGCTGGGCGCGGTCTCCGGCCAGAGCACGCTGTCCGGGTCGATGTCGGAGAGCACGTTACCGTCTTCATCCCGGACCCGGCCCTCGGCGTCTTTGAACACGATACGGCCATCCTCCAGCCGCGCAGCCCGGCCCCTCAGGGCGGCTAGATCGGCGTCGGCCTCATCTAGCTGGGCTCCTGCGCTGGCTAAGGCCTGTGCCGTCGCTGCTTCGGCGGCGATCAGCTGATCCATGACCGCGCGGTACTGGCGTGCATAGGTCATGTTGGTGGTTAGGAGGATTTGCCGCGCGGTATCGGCCTCGCGCTTGTCTTTGTCACGGTGGGCGCCGGAGAGGCTTGGTCCATCGTCGCCGAAGAAGCGGTTGATACGCCCGTTCTCAACGCCCGCCCGTTCACTTTCCAGATCCTTCAGATCCTGCTCGCGCAGGAGTTCTTTTTGCCGGAGTGCCATCCGGCGAAAGTCTTCAACCATGACCATATGGTAAACGATGCGCCTTAAGATCCCGTTAAGAAACGGCCCCACCCCCGCCCGCATGCGAGCGTAACCTATTGTTATTACTCACGCTTCTTGGGCGCCGACAAAGGCCAGAAGTGGAGCAAAATCCTGCGCATCGGCGGCACGCAGGGCCGCAATGTAGGCCTCCCGGCGGGCGTTGTCGGCCTGGAGATCGAAGCCGCTCGCCCATTCCACGGGCGGATGATCATAGTACTTCTGCAAGAAGACATCCGCCGCGATCCGGGCATGCCGACCGTTCCCGTTTGGAAAGGGGTGGATCTGGACCATGCGGTGATGGAAGCGAGCTGCGGCCTCCAGCGGGGCATAGGTGTCGTTCTCCGCCCAGAACCGGGCATTGTCCAACAGCATGCGCAGCTGCATGGGGATCTGGAATGGGTCGATGCCGATGTTCTTCTCCCGCAGGCGGTATGTCCCTGCCCAATCCCAGACCTCGCCGAACAGCCGCTGATGCAGGCGACGCACGAAGTCATCGGTGAGGACATCGCCGCGCCGCCGCCGTCCCAGCCACTGAAGACCCTGGGCGATGTTGGCTTGCTCCAACTCGTCCAGTTCGCCACGCGTGGTGATATGATCGAATCTCAGACCTTCGATTTCGTCGGGATCAAGCGGTGTCGCGCCGTCCGGCTCCTCGAAGATCATCGCGCCTCCCAGAAATCGGACGGGGGGTCGCGCATAAGATCCTCGGCCAGACGCTCGATTTCATCGTCGAGTTGGCTCGCAGACAGCGCCTGTTTCTCCAGCGCCATGTGGGAGCTGGCCCGTTTGATGAGGGCCTCGGCCTTTGCCCACGCCTGGGCGCGCCGGATGTCGTCCACACTGCCGTCGGGGACGATGGCATAGACAAACCGCCCACCCAGCGCGGCGGCCAGCTTCTCCATATGCTTGATCGTAACACCGCCTTCGCGCTCCTGGCGCTCGGCCTGATAGATCGCCGACTTGGTCACGCCTGCCCGGCGTGCCAGCGCAGGCGCGGTCATGCCCAGTGTCTTGCGCATGGTCGCGATCCATCCTCCCCGCGGAGGTTTGAGACCCGCGAGCTGCTCCGCCGCTCTATCGAGAAAGCGGGCTGCTTGGCGCTTTGCTGTATCCCGAACACGGGCCATGGTGTGTATATGTCTAATCTTTCGGCTCTCAGTAGAGTATATATCAATATACTATTTCTGTCAAAAGAGGTATAGATTGCTAATCTGTAAACGCATCTCAGCGCATAGATAACTATGCTCTCACGTCAACTGCAGCGGTAAACGAGCCGCATTCCGGCAACCTCAGCCTCGGTGTAGTCCATGGCTAGATCACGCGCGATCGCGTCATAATCCAGATAGGATTGCAGCAGTTTAGGGATTTCACCAAACAGGCCTTGATCCACGAATTCCTCGGCCAGATCCTCAAGGCTCATCCCCTCGTAGATATCGACATCAAAATCACCCGGCGCGCTGGACGCCCAATCGAACACATAGCCGCATTCACCCACGGCAATGATGACAGCGAGCTTGTCCCGCTCATCCCAATCGGCGATGGCCTGAAAGAAAACTGCGATACCGCCTTGGTGCAAGCCAACGGCCTCGGCCAGCTGTGCGTTGATCGCCTCGCCGTCGATGAACTGGATCTCAAATTCCTCAACCCGTCCGCCGTAGGCATTTCGGCATGCAGCCGCTTTGGTGGCGTAGTCCTCGGCATCCTCAAAAGAGAACCCGGTGGCAGAGAGATCGTAAGGCTGAGCATAAAGCACTGTATTCATGGGATATTCCTTTCTTTGTGAACCCGGTTGCGCATGCAACCGGACTAGCCACGCGGCAATGAGCGGGGGGAGGCTGTCAGGGCCGAAAGCCGGGGAGTGGTGCGGGCGCAGCGACCAACGGGAGTGAGCCACGGTCCCCGGGGGTCGCCGGAGCGTGAGCGGAGGCTTGGCCTTGACGGCCCGGGGGCGGCACGCCCCTCCAATCAGGAAAAGACATGTCAGCCGCCAGGCTGTCCAAAACCGCGCGAAGGAGCGACGCCCGCCAGGGCCAAGACCCGAAGGGGCTTGGTTCACGAGAGCATGGCCGCCGTCAGGCGGCGCGCCAAGAAGACCATCAGTCTATTAGCGGCTGCGTAAACGCATCACGCTGCCAAGATGAGCTCATAGATCCACCGCCAGGATTCCATCACCCGCCGATCCATGCGGAGCCTTCAAACCCCAATGAGTGTGCTGTGTCCGGGGCCGAAAGGCTCCGATGGCCGGGGCCTCCTAACGATCCAAAGGAGGATACGATGAAACTGATCTCACGACATGACGCGGCAAAACTCAGCCTCGCAGAACTGAACGGCCTGTTCCGGCAGGCCTTCAACGCACTGGCCGCCGCCCCGCGCGGCTCCCAAGAGCGCCGCAACGCCCTAGCATCACTCGATGCCATTGAGGGTGAAATCGCAAGCCGAATGCACGAGCCGTGATGCCCTGGGCGGGAAAGTCGACGTTCGTTGCAAGTGCGAATGCGCCGCATATCACAGACCGGAGCAGACATTCAGATCAAGATGTGGTCCAATTAGCGCGTTACGCTACTAGGTCTATTGACTGCGTTAGTAGGTATGCGATTTGCTTCAGTGCGATCGACGCTCAAATCAGTAGAGAGAGCCGGATGACCCAACTGAGCGATGCGGAACTCGGCCAATACGGCTTCATGCTTGAGCTTCGTCTGAGGCGACAGAACGGCGTAGCATTTCAGGATTTCTTCGCTAGCGTGATGGCACGTCGGCACGGTTCTGACTACGTTGCGATTAGGCCGATGGGCAAGACCGGCGACAAGGGGTGCGACGGCTACCTTCAGTCAACAGGATGCGTCTACGCCTGCTACGGGAAAATAAACGACGCGGGGCTCAATTCGAACTCTGTGACCGATAAGATGGAGGAAGACTACGCCAAGGCGGCGGGTCAGTTGGCAGACATCCTACAGGAGTGGCGGTTCGTCCATAATATGTACGATGGAATGCCAATCACGGTGCCGCAGAAAATCAATACCATGAGCAAAGCAAATCCCTCGACTAAGTTTGGACTTTTCGGCCCAGAAGCGTTCTGGGAGACGATCAACGGGATGTCACGCGTTGATCTCGATCATCTGGTCGGCCCGGTGGTAGTGGCAACGGACGTTCGCAATCTAAACATCCAAGAAGTCGCGGATCTCATAAATGGAGTCATCGACGGCATGGACCGTCCCGTCGTGGACGAGGCCCCGATCGCCTTGCCGACCAACAAAATTGAGCTCAACAAGATCACTGGCCATTGGAAGTTGCAGCTCGAGACCGGGATGCAGAACGCCAAACTCGTGCGAGACTATGTCAATGCCCAGGCTTCGACGCGACCACTCCTCGGGCAAACAGTAGCGAATGCAGTAGGGGCAAAATACCAAGACCTTTCCGCCCAGGACCTCTCACCCGAGACAATCCTTGCGCATCTCTTCGACGCGATTGCCGGAAAAGTGCAGATTACGCCTCAGCGGACCACTGCTACGATTGCACTGCTGTGCTATCTGTTCAAGGCATGCGACATCTTCGAAAGTGGCGCGGGGACACCAACATGATCCTTCCAGGACGCCACTTGCCTGCCAATGCGGCGCTATTGACAGTCGGAGCGCGGGTTCTCGTCCAACTCGACCGCCCGCGCGATGTATCGGCGCTTTGGGATCGTGTGCGCGAAGCGGATGTCTCCAGTTCTGAGAAAATTCTGTTCGACCAATTCACGCTTGCGCTCGCATTCCTATACGCAATTGGAGCCGTGGATGATGATGGAAGCACTATCCGACCGGCCCAGCCCTAAGCTGATGAGCCTAACAGAATTGCTGTCGTGTAATGCTCATCGCTCTCGATAGCACCCTACCGAAATTTAAGGCCATGCGGTTCCACCAGGGTCTAAATGTGGTTCTGGCAACCACGACGGACGCGTCTGATGATCATGCGACCCGCAACAGCGTGGGCAAGACGAGCTTCGTCGAGCTCGTCCACTTCTTGCTCGGGGCAGATTCTGCTCCAGACTCGATCTTCCGCAATGAAGCGTTGATCGAACAGACGTTCACCGGCACGCTACGCATCAAAGGACGGGACGTTTGCGTCTCGCGGAGCGGTAGCGCACAATCTAAGATATTTATCTCGCCGGAGGACGCAGCGCATCTTGGGGTCGAAGCGAAGCTTGATAGGGAATCGGGTCTCTCACGAATTTCGAACACGATCTGGAAGGAGGCGCTCGGCCACGCCTTTTTCAGCTTGCCACTCGATATGAAGGGTTCGGAGTATGGCGAGCCGTTCACCCCATCGTTCCGTGCTCTTCTCTCGTATTTCGCTCGGCGCGAGGAAGCTGGAGCCTTTGATCGACCAGAGAAGCAAGCGAAGGAACAACGCGACTGGGACTTGCAGGTCAATATGTCCTACCTACTCGGTCTCGACTGGCGCATTGCGCGGGAACTCAAGCTTACAAAGGACCGCGAGAAACAGTTGGGAGAAGTGCGGAAAGCCGCGTGGAAAGGCGCATTCGGCCAAGTGCTTGAGACGTCAGCGCGCATTCGGCCAAGACTCGCCAAAGCGCGCGCTCGCGCAGAGAGGCTTGGCAATACACTCGCCACGTTTCGTGTTCATCAAGCCTACGACGATCAAATGCAGCGCGCAGTGGCAGCGAAGCGCGAGATCCAAGCAATCACCCGCCGAGCGATTCCGGTGCGTGAACAGGTCACACATCTGAAGATGGCTCTCGAAACAGAAGACGAGCCTTCCGACGGGCAGCTTGAGCGTCTTTATCAAGCCGTAGGTGTGGAACTGCCTGACCTAGTGCGACGCCGCTTTGAAGAGGTGCAGCTTTTTCACGAGCAACTCGTGGACAATCGACGGCTGCGGCTTCAAGAGGAGATTGAGCGGCTAGAGTCGACGCTTCGAGAGCAAGAGGCACGCTCGGAAAAACTCGACGAGGAACGGTCTTCCATCCTCAGGGATCTCGAAGGTCAGGGGGCGCTCTCGGAGTTCATTTCTCTACAGAAGTCGCTTGCAGAAGCTGAAGCAGCAGCCGCAAGCTTGCAGGACCGCTTCGAAGCCGCGCAGACTTTTGAGAAGGAATACGGTGAACTGACTGAGGCGAGGGCTCGAACATACCGGCGTCTGTTAACCGATCATGCGGCCAAACGGGACGCGATCGACCGAGCCGTCATACTCGTCGACGAGGCACGAAGGCGCCTCTACGATGACCGTGACGGCGGCCTGGAAATCGGCCCTTCGGAAAATGGACCTGTCTTCGGAGTGACTTTTGAAGGTGGACGCGGCGGTGGGGTGTCGAGCATGGAACTCTTCTGTCTCGACTACGCCCTATACAACATTTGGGTCGGGAGTGGTGCTGGGCCCGGCTTCCTTATCCATGACAGTCATTTGTTTGATGGGGTCGACAAGCGTCAGGTGGCGGAGGCGATCGCCTTGGGAACGGAAGCTGCTGATCTCGCCAACGGGCAGTACATCATAACTATGAATTCGGACATATTCGAAACGCTGCCTTTGCCGGAGTCGATCGATCGGGAAGCAGTCGTGGTTGAACCAGTTCTGTCCGATGAGAGCTCGTCAAGCGGCTTATTTGGGCTCAGGTTCGATTGAGTAGCACCGGACTACGACATCGGATGTCTGGAAACGGGATGCTGCGCGGGCGAAATTGATCGCGTCGTCGAAGACAGCTAGGGGCCGTTTTGTTAGGGGGGATCCCGCAGATGCGGCGGGGTCCAGGGGCAAGAACACCCCGGTCAATGGGATGGGTCCAGGGGAAGGGCAGATATGAAGTGCTCCCTTCCCGGTCTCGATGAAGTCGTCTCCAAGACATGGTCTGGATGACGTCCCCATAGTTCGTGTCTACTCGAGACATGCCTTGGAGTCGGTTCTCTCTGAAACCGACATCAAGCAGATCTTGGGCGGCATTCGGTCTCAAACCACTCTGGAGTACGTTTCCAAGTATTGTGGGGAGACGACTGAGGTGGTCTCAAGCTTTTCCCTGGGCGCCGATAGCGTCCAGGAAAGCCTCAGTCAAACCGGGCGCCGCTTGATCACAGAAGACGAGCTACGCAGGCTCCCGGCAGAGGCGCAGATCGTCCTGCACAGCAACCTGAAACCGATGCTCTGCAAAAAGGTCCAAGTGTTCGCCGTTGCCAACTGGCGGCGGCGCATCACGCCAAACAGCCTCTATGGCGGCAGAAGCAAGCTTTTGCCGGTCGAGGTCAGAGTCGGCTGGTTCGGCGCCCGCGTCACGGCTGTTGGACAGCGCGCCTACATCAAAGGCCTCTTCTCAAACTCGACCACGCGGGGCCTTTCGCCGGAGTTGATCAAGCTGGCTCTGTCCTATGAGAGGGCGCATCAGGGCAAGGCGATTGGCGCGTTGGCGACCATTCGCATCCAGGCCGATGACGTCGTCAATCCAGCGGTCGCAAGGGTCTTCGGGCGTCTCGGCTTCTTCCCGAGAACCCGCGGCGTGTTCAAAGCAACGCCATGCGCCCGGCTGCGTCATCTGGTGCCGACGGCCAATCGCTTTGAAGACGGCAAACCCGTCTTTGAAGCGCTGCATATGGCGTTGACCCCTGCGGATGCGTCGCGGCTGGTAGCAGAAGTCGCCTGAGACGGCTGCCGCCCACCGGGCGGCAAGTCCCCTCCAGTCGCTTGAAACCCGCGCCAGTCCTGCGCTGCGCCGTCAGATCGGGATCTGCAGACAGCGCGAAATTTGCAAACGCGCAACCAAGGGCAGTAGAATGGTGGTGAAAGCGGTGGTCAGAACATCGATTGACCAGAGTTTCCCGAACAGCCGACAGCTCGGCGCCGCAATCTCCACTGCGTCCGAAATTGAAGATCTGCGTTCCGGTGCGTCCCGAAGGGCATCTGAGCGCAAAGCGTATTGAAAGGTGGTACCCGTCATGAACAAGCACGTGTTTGGCAAAGCCCCCGATTTGGGGCTCGCAATGGATGCGGCAGCGCGCCGAGGCAGCGTCGAAGTCGATGTCGCGAAGTATCAAGCCTATCTTGATGATCCGTCCCTGAGCGACGCTCAGAAGGAGGAGATCGTTAAAGCTACCTGGATCATCATGACCACGTTCGTCGAACTGGGATTTGGTGTCCATCCGGCGCAACAAGTCTGTGGACAACTCGAGAACGGGCTTGATCCGAGATCTGCAAGCGACTCTGATGGTCCCGAAGACATTGCGATGAAACAAGAATTTAACGACACGCCCGATCAGGAATGACAGGGCGGGAAAGGCAAAACCTATGAGCACACAGCACATCAAACCGGACAAGACGCAGGCGGCGCTGATCTACTGCCGCGTCTCGTCCACCAAGCAGAAACTCGAGGGTAGCGGTCTGGACAGCCAGGAGCACCGCTGCCGCCAATACGCCGAAGAAAATGGCTATGCCGTCGAGGCCGTCTTCCCCGATGACAGCTCCGGCGGTGGCGACTTCATGAAGCGCCCGGGCATGGTGGCGCTCCTCAGCTTTCTCGATGCTCAGGCGGGCAAGCCGTACGTGGTGATCTTCGACGATCTCAAGCGCTTTGCGCGAGATACTGAGTTCCACATCAAGCTGCGCCGGGAGTTCGATCGGCGCGGTGCCCGGCCTGAATGTCTGAACTTCACTTTCGAGGAAACGCCGGAAGGCGAGTTCATCGAGACGATCATTGCCGCGCAAGGCCAGTTGGAGCGCAAGCAAAACCGCCGTCAGGTGATCCAGAAGATGAAAGCACGGGTGGAGAAGGGCTACTGGGTCTTTAAAGACCCCGTTGGCTACCGCTACGGCAAGGACAAAGTGCACGGCAAGCTCCTCATGCGGGACGAGCCGGTAGCGTCGATTCTCGTCGAGGCTCTCGAAGGGTACGCATCTGGGCGCTTTAGCTCGCAGACGGAGGTGAAACGCTTTCTTGAGAGCAAGCCCGCGTTCCCCAAGAGCGGTCCCAGCGGCTACGTGCATCCGACCAAAGTCAAGGACATCCTTATGCGGGCTGTCTATGCGGGATACGTCGAAGCGACCGATTGGGGTGTCGGTCTCTGCAAGGGGCACCATGAGCCCTTGATCAGCTGGGCGACCTATGAGCGCGTTCAGGAGCGCCTACGCGGCAACGTCTACGCACCAGCCCGAAAAGACATCAATGAGGACTTCCCGCTCCGGGGCTTTGTTGCCTGCGATGATTGCGGACAGCCGCTGACATCCTGCTGGAGCAAGGGGAAGCAGAGGCGTTACCCCTACTATCTCTGCAGCACGAAAGGCTGTCCGTCGCGCCGCAAGTCCATCCCGCGCGCGGAGATCGAAGGAGGTGCTGAAGAGATCTTGTGCTCGATGCAGCCTGTGCGCGGTCTGTTCGAAATGGCCAAGGCCATGTTCGCAGACATTTGGGCGAGCCACCGGATCACGGCGGAAGAAGATCGGGCGGCGCTGCTCACTCAGCTCAAGGATATCGATCGCCAGATCGACTCTCTGTTGGACAGGATCGTCGAGGCGACAAGTACGTCGGTTGTTCGGGCCTACGAGCAACGGATTGAGAAACTAGAGCGCGAGAAGCTGTCTCTCACCGAAAAAGCCTCGAAATCGGTTCCCGAAGAGGGCAGGTACGAGGAGCTAATCGAACACGCGCTTGGGTTTCTCGCAAACCCCTGGAAATTATACAAAAAAGGCGGATACGCCCTGAAGCGGACGGTGCTCAAACTGGCCTTTCCAGAGCCTCTGCGGCACGATCGGAAAGCCGGTTATCGAACACCCCCAAAGCCCTATCCTTTCAGGGTGTTAGACGAAATTTCCAAACCGTTGTGCAGTTTGGTGGAGCCAAGGGGAATCGAACCCCTGACCTCTTGAATGCCATTCAAGCGCTCTCCCAACTGAGCTATGGCCCCTTGGCGCTAGCGTCTACTCGCCTGCGCAGGTTCGTGCAAGGCTTTATCGTTCTTCTTCTTCCGAGCCGACATCGCTGAGCTCGTCGATCTCGTTATCGTCATCGCTTTCGTCATCGAGCAGCAGGTCGTCATCGAAATCGTCGATTTCCTCATCGTCGTCGCTGTCTTCGGAGAGCTGTTCGTCCTCGCTGTCGTCCTCGTCATCATCGTCGTCATCTGACGCCTCGGCGATTACGTCGTCGTCATTGCCCAACTCATTCGGTGCTTCGGTGTCTTCGCCATCGTC
>JBCDAS010000116.1:0-12079 GCA_039185235.1 Pseudomonadota bacterium | reverse complement strand
TCCCCGGCAACCTCCTCCAGCGAGATGCCAATTTCTCCGCCCTGCTCTGGACAGGCATCGCGCGCATTGATGCCAAGATTGAGCAGAACTTGAAGCACATCTGTGGGGTCGGCCTCGGCCATCACCGGCGCATCAGGCAGCGAGACGGTCAGTTTTACCAGCGAGGTAAGCCCAGCTTCCACCAGATCCGCGGCCTCCTCGGTCGAATGGCGCAGGTCGATCTGCCCGCGGGTGCGCTTGCGCGCCCCAAGATCCAGCAATCGATCAACCAGGCTCCCCGCCCGATCCGCGGCATTTGAAATGCGCTCCAAATGGGTGCGGCCAGGATGATCTTTGGCAAGATCGAGCCCAAGAAGCGCGGCCGATCCCTCGATCGCCGAGAGGACATTGTTGAAATCATGGGCAACTCCTGCTGCGAGTTGCCCTATCGCTTCCTGCCGCTGGGCATGCTGGAGCTGCTCCAGCAGCCGGTTGCGCTCCTGTTGGCCGCGATCCCGCTCTGACGTGTCGCGGGTCACGCAGACCAGTCCGACATTGTTGATCAAGGTCAGCGAGATTTCCTGCGCCACTGGGCTCCCGGTTTTGCTGATACCTGAGAGATTGGCCCGCCAGGTCCCGGTTCGCTCAACTTCGGGAATGCCAACGCGGGTGATGTGCTCGGCCTGATCGGCCCGGTAGAGGGTCGACCAGTGGCGCCCCAGCACTTCAGCCTCACTCGAATAGCCAAACATGCTGAGATGGCTGGGGTTCATATAGACGAAGCGACCATCCGTATCGGTGATCGCGATCCCATCCTGGGCCGAGTCAATCGCGACCGCGCGCTGTTTCAAGATGGTCTCGGTGGCTTTGATGCTGGTGATATTGGTCGCGATCGAGACCGCGCCGCCATCACGCGTGGGGTGATCATTGATCAGCAAGACCCGACCGTCGGGCAAGTACTCCTCGCGATCGCGACCGCCGGAAAACAGGGCATTCTGGCGTGCACGAGCCATCCGAGTTGCCACGCCAGGTGCTGTTCCCAGATCGATCAGCCGGCGCTTCCAAACATCGACAAAACGCTCGCCCTCTTGCCAAACGACCTGCTCGGTCTCGAAGAACGCTCGGAATCTCGGGTTCACAAAGACAATCCGGCCATGGGCATCCAACAGCAAAAACCCCTCAGAGGTCGAGGACAACGCGCCGACCAGACGATTTCGCGCGGCATCACGTTCTTCCTCGGCCGCACGCTCAGCGGTGATGTCGACCTGGGTTGCCACCATCATCTGCGCGGCTCCGGTCTCATCTGCGACCGGGTAGAGAGTGAGCCGGTTCCAAAAATCGCTCCCATCCTTGCGCCGGTTTCGCAGGTTGAACGTGCCCGACGTCCGGTTTGCAATCGCGTCGCGCAATCTCACCCGTTCGACCGAGTCGACCGGTTCGGCGGAGAGGAACCGGCAGTTCTCGCCCAGAACCTCCTTGCGGTCATAGCCGCTCAGATCCAGGAAGGCCTGATTGACATAGACCAGCGGCATCTTGGGATCGGTCGCATCCGCGATCGTCACGCTGGCCGACGCCCCCTCGATCACAGCAGCAAGAAGTGCGTTGCGCTCGGACAGGGCCAGCGTCGCCAAGGCCTGCGAGGCCAATTGCGCAAGCCGCGCGATCAAAAGCTGATCGGCGATCGAGAACTGGTCCAGCGCTGGGTCGAGGCAAACCAGAGCCCCTGATTGACCATCAGCCAGGTCAACCGGCGCGCCGAGAAAGGAATGCATCTGGGCAAAAGGCGGCTCCATGCCCTCCCACCAGGAAACCTGCTTCAGATCCGCAATTCTGCGGACCCTGGGTTTCTTGACCGCGCCAGGCGGCACGGCGCGGCCGATCAAGGCGGTCTCCGTGGCATAGAGGACCTGCGCGCCCGCCTCGTTCGGCGCCAGCATCAGGCAGTGCTCCGCCTTCAAATTCCGGCGTACCGTTTCAAGAAACCCCGCGATCCCCTGACCTGGGTCGCCGCCATGCGAGATCGCGGCCAACCCCTCCAGCAACGCATGCGCCTGATGCAGCGCATCGCTTTCCCGCTGGCGCAGGACATCCAGTTCGAGGAGCGCCTCGCGAAGTTGCTCCTCGCTATCGCCGTGTTTCACCAAGCAGCAACCTCATCGGGCAAATGTCACGCAAGAGATCATCAGGTTCCCGTGAGCGTTCTGGCCATTCAAGATCGGTCCCTGCTCTCCGAAAGTAAAGATTCCAAGAAACGGCGCACTGCCAAGGGCCGCATCAATGCCGCTGGCGACCTCGTCCATGCGATCTTGGACCGCCAGCATACAGCCGCCACAATAGATGACCAAGGCGCCAGCAATCTCACCCGTCTCGATCCGACCGCTTGAGGCGGCAAAGGAGGCGACCCTGCCCGCGCGGGATGTGAGACTGTCCGCACCCCCCTGCATCAAGGTCAACTCATCCCCCACAGAAATGTCAGCGAACAGGTCGATCGACCCATCCGCATGGACCGAGGCCGGATGGGACAGGATGTAAAATGGCACATCCGCGACCATGCCCGAGCGCCGACCAAGCGGGGTGAACGTGCTCTCGGACAGGATCATGGCCGCCTCATCCGTCTCGGGCACCTGAATGCGGCCGCCGGTCCATTCACTGTAGACAGCGGCTGCCGGTCGATCATTGATCTCCTTCAGCTTGCGTCCTTCGGCGCGCGTCACCACACCGGTCACATCCGTTGGGGCATAGCCGCTCTGATAAGCGATCGAGAGCCGGGAGGACGGGAAAAGAACCGAGACGATGACCCCATCCGCTACGATCTCGGCCCCATCGCAGACCCGCCAGCCGCCGCTGATGTGATTGTCGGCAGCACTCCCGCCGACAACCGGCACACTCGCGCCCACCACATCGGCGATCCCGCGCAGCACATCCTCTTCGGTTCCGGGCGAGGTTGTCAGCCAGATCAGATCAGGCGCTTCGCCCTGACGGTCCGCGGCGCTGAGCGCTCGGATCACCGCGTCTCGCGCGGCACGGCGCGGGTCGCCGTCAAAGGCGGACATGCCGGTGCCGTAGTCGCCTTTGGGATCGCGGATCGCAAAGACCCCAAGGCCGCTGCCGCCATGGCTCACCATACCAGAGTTGCCCATGACACCCAGACAGGAGGTCCCGGCATGGATCCGCCGGTCTTGGCCTCCCCCCAGCCTGGCGCCGATCAACGCAAGGTCATGGGTTTCTGAGAGATGCACCGCGATAAAGTCGGCATCACGAAGCTGCTCAGCGCCGAGCGTGTCCAAAACATGGTCTAAAGCGCTGTTGGTGCTCGCCTCAACGCTGGTCGCGCAAATGATATCCATGAACTGATCCTTCTGCTGCGCGCCAGCATAGCGATCCGAAGGTCGCGTTGGAGAATGCAGGGGGATAGCCGACCTATCCGAAAGTATAGCGCGGCGAAGGCATCAGGACGGCTCGGAATAGGCCGATTGCACCATATGGTCGCTCAAAACTCCGTAAGCGCTTGACCAAGCATGCCTTTCCGCCGGTCCAAAGCCAGATCCAAGCAGTTCCTCAAAGGTCCAGAGCAACGCCTCGCCAACTGGCGCGTATTGCTCGGCTGTCACCCCATAATCCAGATGTCGCTTCGCAAGTCTCTCAGCCGCAGGTAGCAAGTCTTCCGGACGGTCGAGATGATCGACGACAAAGGCAAGGGTCGCCATCAGCTTCTCGCCTTGCGCCTGCATATCGGACTTGAACAGCGGCCTGGTCTCAGGCGCCCGCTTGAACAACTCGCCATAGAACAGGTTTGCAGCCAGGGCCGCGACAGGCACCGCCTGCGCCCATGTGGTTCGTACCAATCCTATTTGCTCGGCAGTTAACGCCATTGTCGCGATCACAGCACCAGATCTAGCTAAGGCGAAAGCATACAGCCATCGAAGACAGGGTAAAGGCTGCGCCGCCCCCCTATACCAATGGATAGAACCCTCCCCAAAAGCGTCGATCTTGCCTCGGAAGAGGCACGCGTCTCGCCCTCAGTGCGCTCGCACCATCCAACCCGCCTTGCGATCCTGACCGCGGATCAGGAAAGAGCAAGGAGAGCGAAATGACCATGTCCAACATCCATCCCGTCATCCTCTGCGGCGGCAGTGGAACCCGCCTATGGCCCGTCTCGCGCGAGAGTTATCCAAAGCAGTTTTGCACATTGACCGATGGCGAAACGCTGTTCAGGCAAACACTCGTCCGCGCGGCGTTGATCAGCCCCAACAGACCGGTCGTGATCACAAACGAAAACCACCGCTTCATTGCGGCAGACCAGGCTCAAGGCGCGTGCGAGACGCTGATCCTCGAGCCTGCGGCCAGGAACACCGCACCCGCTGTCTGCTTGGCCGCTCTGCATCGCTATGCGATCGATCCTGCCGCGATGCTGTTGGTTCTCCCCTCGGATCACGCGCTCGACGATCTTGATGGGTTTCGCGAGACGATCGCGAGGGCACAACAGGCCGCCTCTCAGTGCGCGATTGTGACCTTCGGAATTCAGCCCGACCATCCGGCAACGGGCTATGGCTATATCTCGTGCACTCTCGATGGCGACCGTCCGGTGCCCTATTGCCACTTTGTCGAGAAACCGGAACGGGATCTTGCCGTGCGCATGATCGAGGATGGCGGATATCTCTGGAACGCGGGGATGTTCTTGTTTCAGGCGGCAACGGTGATTGAAGCCTTCCGCGAGCACGCGCCAGAGATCCTCGCCACCTGTCAAAAGGCGCTCGCCAATGCCGCCGAAGACGCCGATTTCCTGCGCCCGGACACCGACGCGTTTCAGGCAAGCCCATCGATCAGCTTCGACCATGCGATTATGGAAAAGGTTCGCGGCTTCGTGACGCCCGCTCGGTTCGGCTGGTCAGATCTCGGCGCTTGGGAGGCGGTCTGGAGCGAGTCCGAACAAGACGCAAACGGCGTGGCGCTCAGCGGAAATGCCCTGGCCGAGGATTGCCGCAACACGCTTTTGCGCTCCGAGACCGACCGGACGCGCCTGGTTGGCCTTGGGCTTGAGAACATCGTGGCCGTAGCAACGCCAGATGCGATCCTAGTCGCGGACAAATCCCGCGCCCAAGAGGTCGGTCAGATCGCCAAGCGTTTGACCGCCGATGGCGCGCCCGATGCGCTTGAGAGCCCGCGCTGCCATCGCCCCTGGGGCTGGTACGAAAGCCTGGCAATCGGCGCACGGTTTCAGGTCAAACGGATCATGGTCAAACCCGGCGGCCAACTCTCACTGCAGTCACACGTCCATCGCTCGGAGCATTGGGTGGTGGTCAGCGGCTCGGCGCAGGTCACCGTGGGCGACGCTGTCAAACTTCTAGGTGAGAACCAATCCGTCTATATCCCACTGGGCGAGATCCATCGCCTCGAGAACCCGGGCAAAGTCGACTTGCACCTCATCGAAGTCCAATCCGGCGCTTATTTGGGGGAGGATGACATTGTGCGCTACGAAGACATCTACCAACGCGCGGTCATAGCCGCCGAGTAGTCTCGGACAACCGGATTTTCACATGCGAATGGAGTGCTCTCCCGTCCCGAGGGCAATCCGCCATATCCGTGGATAGGCAGACGGCCTAGCGATCAAGCGCGGCCCGGTGCCCTAGCGCTGCGACCAGGCTCCAGGCGGTCACATGGTGATTGATCGCGAACCCGCCAGTCGCCAGCTCCCTGTCAACCTCATCTGGGCGCATCTCGACATATTCAAACTCTTCCAGATCTCCCGGGGCTGGCGGACGCAGTTGAGTGCATTCAGGCGCAAGAAAATAGTTGCTGACCGACCCGCGTTGGCTGCCATTGTCAACAAAGCTGCCAAGCGGGATGAGCTCCCCTGCCTGAAGCCCGGTTTCCTCCAACAGCTCGCGTCGGGCACAGTCGATCGGCGCCTCGCCCTCATCAAGAAAGCCTCCCGGAAAACACAACGACACCCGGCGCGGCCCATGTTTGTACTGGCGGATCAACTGAACTTTGCCATTCTCAAGGATTGGGACGGTCATCGCGAAACTGCGAAGCTCGACCTGGAAGAAGTCATCGACAACTTCCCCCCGCTCGGTCTCGATGCGCTCTTTCACCACCCTGAGGAAGGGTTGGCGGTCAAAAACGATCTCCCGATCAAGGGTTTTCCAAACCATCGAGATGCTCCTTTGGGTGAATTTCTGACCGTGTTTGACGATCTCAGCTCTCAATCCGCTGCCCTCTTCCTCCTAAAGATCCTATGATCAAGAGTACAGATTTCCCAATGAGATCTGCTCCAGGAAGAACTCAACTGCCCGGGGACAACTTATCCATCTCATTCTACGCAGTCTTAGCTTTGCGCCACGGTCTCAAGCTGGAGCAAATTGGGACGACGCGCCCGGATATGTTGAGGCTGCGCCGGAATCAGGGTACCATCTTCGTAGGGTGAGGAAGTCTCGAAAGTTCGGCCGGGGGCTGAGCGCGTTCCTATCAAAACGTGTTTGCGCAGTGAGCGGATGATGTCTGATCTTCCTAACTTGCCGAATAGCGCCTATTCCCTGTCCTTCAGCGGGCCGAGCGCTGCCGAGCAATATATGGTGGAGCTGGTCAACCGGGCGCGATTAGACCCAAGCGCCGAGGCGGGGCGTCAAGGCACGGGGCTCGGCAACACCTCTGCCGCCGAGCGCGAAGTGCTGGCAGTTGTTGCACCGCTGGATGCCGCCGCGCAATTCCACTCCGATCAGATCATCGAGTTCGATTTCTTCGCCCATACCAATCCGAATACAGGCTCGACACCGTCCAGCCGGGCGCGCGATTTTGGATATGGATCCGGCGCGGGCGAGAATATTGCCCTCGCTGGCGGGTTCGGCAGTGCCAATCGCGAGACGCAAGCAACCATCGATGGCCACCATGCGCAGTTTTGGAACTCGATCGGCCACCGTGAGAATTTCCTGCGCTCCAGCTATGCCGAGATCGGCATCGGCCAAACCGTTGGCGATTTCTCAGGTTTTGGGCCCAACTCCTCGAACGTCACCCAGATGTTCGGCAATCGCGGCATCAACTACGTCACAGGCGTGGTGATCGATGATCGCGACAACGACCAGTTCTACGATATCGGCGAAGGGCAGGGTGGGGTCAGGATCACAGCCTTCAACAATCAAACCGCCGTGGCGACCTCGACCTGGGCGTCGGGGGGGTATTCGCTCGCGCTCTCGGCAGGGACCTATACGATCGTCTTCGAAGGTGGTGAGCTGGACGGGCGGGTCGAGCGCACCGTCACAATCGGCTCGACCAACGTAAAGCTCGATGTCTTTGAGGGTCAGGCGCAAGCAGCCCCTCCGCCGCCGCCGCCACCTCCCCAACTTGGGAACGTGACTGGGCGCTTCTATACCGATGCCGATGATGACGGAATACGGGATCCGCAGGCCATTGATCCCGGTGTGGCTGGCCATTTGGTCCAGTTGATCAAGGGCAGCCAGGTGATTGCCGCCACCACGACCAGCAACCAGGGCTGGTACACGTTTAGCAATATCGCGGCGGATTCGGGGTATTACATCCGCTTCTTCCGCGAGGATGCACAGACCGAGTTCAAAGTCTCATCGGGTCAGTTCATCGGAGCGGTTGGGAACCTGAACTCAGCCACATTCTCGGTGGTCGCCGGACGCACCATCCCAGGTCCCGATGCTGTTCTGGCGGCACCCGCCCCAGCCCCAGGTGAGAGCGATGCCTTTGTCACCACGCTCAGCCGTTTTAGTGGCACTTGGTGGGGTGAGCGGGAAAAGGCCGTGGCCGATGTCAATGGCGATGGCAGCGCAGATATAATCGGCTTTACCGGGATCGATCAGGACGCGCGCGCGCTCGTGCAACTCGCCGGCACCGATGGCGGCTTTGGTGGGTTTGTCCATACCCAAACGCGTCTTGGAATGGATTGGTGGAGCCCGCGCGAGAAGTTCTTTGCCGATGTAAACAATGATGACCGGATCGATATTGTCGGCCTGACAGGTATTGCTGGCGACGAGCGCGTGCTTGTCCAATTCGGTGAAACCAATGGCAGCTTTGGCGATATTGTCATGACCCAGTCACGGTTTGGCGGCACTTGGTGGGGCGTTCGGCAAAAAGAAGTCGCCGATGTGAACGGCGACGGTTTCGCGGATCTGATCGGCCTCGTGGGCATCGAGCAAGACCAGCGGGTTTTGGTGCAACTCGGGCAGAGCGACGGAACCTTCGGCGCCTTCGTGCATAGCAGCTCCGGCTTCTCCAGCAACTTCTGGAGCGTGCGAGAGAAGACCTTTGCGGATGTGAATGGTGACAATCGGGTCGACATCATCGGGTTCACCGGCCTCAGGAACGATGACCGGGTCATGGTCCAGCTTGGCCAGCAGGATGGCAGCTTCGGGAATTACATCCATACAGAGACGCGGTTCGGCAACGACTGGTGGGCTGTGAGGGAGAAGTTTGTCGCGGATGTGAATGGCGATAACCGCGCCGATATCATCGGATTCGTCGAACTGGATAGCGATCAAAGAGTGATGGTTCAGCTGGGCCAATCGGATGGGAGCTTCGGCCCCTTGATCAACACACAGACGGGCTTTGGAAGCGCCGCATGGGCAAATCGCGAGATAACCGTCGCGGATATCAATGGTGATCGCCGCGCCGACATCGTGGGCTTTGCCAACTCTGACCAGGATCAGGTCGTCTACACCGCGCTTGGTCAGGCAGACGGAACCTTCTCCGCCCCCACAAACACAGCCAGCGCGCCGCCCGAGGATCAAGTCTTCTCATCGACACCTGACACGGTGGACGAGTATTTCTAGACCTTGTGTCAATAGCGAGGCCGAAGGCTCGATCCAAAACCGCTAGCGTGCAATTGGCGCCATCTGAAAGAGACCCGGACACCGGATCTTGATCCTCAGACAGCGTACCCATCCCGTGCCAAAACGGGTCTGACCGGCGCGCAGATTTCTCCGACCGCGCAGAAATCTCGCGCGATCTGAGGTTTGATTAATCTGTTGGCAATTCGTGCGAGTCAGTGTCGCGCCTCGATTGAGATCGGCAGTCTGTGAGAGCGCGCGTGAACGTCCTAGCGAAAAAGATCAACAGTAAAGGTGTGGGGCGTGCGCCTATCCGCCAGCTCGAACAGTTCAATGACAATTTCGTCAAAGAGCTGGACGCCCGGCTGCGCCAGCGCCTCAGGACAATCACCGAGACGATGATCATCGATTACGAGGTGCGCAAACTCTCCTCCGTTCTCGAAGAGATCCCGTTCCCCGCCATGCTCGCCGTCTATGGCTTTGAGCAAACCGAAGATCGGGCGCTGGTCAATCTCAGCAATGACCTGACCTTCCACGTGATCGACATCGTGATGAGCGGCGATCCCTCGGAACTGCCAACCCCGACGGCCCTGGCCATGACCGAGATCGGGTGCACCATCTGCCTCGATTTTGTGAATGAGATGCTGGCCAGCTTCTCCGACGCGATGAGCACAGCCCTGCGTGCCCCGATGCCCGAGGGGTTGAAGCTCTTCGAATTTGAACAACACGCGACCATGCTCTCAATCGCCCCCGACAATGCGGATGTGTTGGTCATCAAAGGCAATGTCGATATTGGCGACGCGGCGCGCAACGGCGATTTCGAGCTGATTGTGCCGTTCTCGATGCTCGACATCCTGCAATCGGCGGCGCGTCGGTCTGGGCCACGCAAACAAGCCAATAGCGAGATCGACCTCTGGTCGGGCCATATGCGCCTGGTTGCCAGCTGCGTTGATGTGCGCGTCTACTCGGTGCTGCAACGTCTGCAGATCCCGGTGAAGGAAGTGAAGACGCTCGAGGTCGGGCAGATGCTCACGCTCTCGCCGGACAGTATGGAGGACGTGAGCCTCGTCCTCGGCAGCACTGATGCCAGCCAAAGCTTCGCCACCGGCAAGCTTGGCATGCACAAAAAGAACCGCGCGGTGAAGTTGACAAAAGCCCCCGATCCCGGGTTCCAAACCCATCTCAGCAGCATGATGACGGAGGCAGTCCAGCTATGAGCGATGACGCAAAAACCCCCGCTGAAGAACCTGAGGTGATCGAGTTTACCGTCCCCGAACATCCGGCCTACTCGGATGCGGAGACCTTTCTGACAGAGCTGCGGAGCTTGCCCGAAGGGGCAACCGTCGCTCTGAATGCCGAAGGCGTGGCAGAAATGACCGCGTCCTATGTGTATGCGGTTGTGAGCTTGTCAAAGACGCTCACAGCAGCGGGTGGAAAGGTCCTCGTTGATCGGCCAACGGCTGCATTCATCGACGCTTTTTCTGATCTGAACATGTTTCAGGACCTGATGAAAATGGAGTTTCGCCAATGAAACGGATCCTTGCGGTGGATGATTCAAAGCCGCTTAGAAAGATGTTGTGCGATGTGCTGCGCAAAGCTGGTCACGACGTCGTCGAGGCCGAAGACGGCAAGGAAGGCCTTGATCGTCTGCGTGAGCAAATGCCCGATATCGTCATCACCGATTTGACGATGCCGGTGATGAATGGGCTCGACTTTATCGAAGCAGCTCGGGGCGATCCCAAGGGCAAAGATCTGCCCATGCTGCTGCTGACCACTGAGACAGCGGATCATCTGAAGAGCCGGGCGCGCGAAATCGGCGCCACGGGTTGGCTGACCAAACCCTTCGATGCCGATCAGATCCTCCGCTTGGTGGACCAACTCGCCTAATAGGGACCAGAGAAGATGGACGAAGACGACGAGGACTATCAGGCCCTGTTCTTCACGGAGTGCGTGGAGCTTTTGGGTGAGCTGCAGGAGCAGCTCGACCAGATGGCCAATGGGGACGAGGATCCCGAGACGGTCAATGCCGCGTTCCGCGCGGTCCACTCCGTCAAAGGGGGCGCGGCTGCCTTTGGGTTCAATGACCTGATCGGCTTTGCCCATGTCTTCGAGACCGTCATGGACCGGGTGCGCAATGATGAGCTCTCGGTCACGCCCGAGGTCTCCTCACTTCTGCTGCGCGCGGGCGATGTCTTGACAGAGCTTGTCGAGAATGCCCGCGACGGCGGTCAGACCGATCGCGATATGGTGGACCGGGTTGCCGCGGAACTGCACGACGCGGCAGGCACCAAAGCCCCTGAGAAGGAAGAGACCGAGGCCCCGGCCGAGGAAGAAGCCAAAGCAGAAGAACCAGTCGAGGAGGCGGCGCCCGATCGCAAAGTCACGGTCGAGTTCCTGCCACATCAGGGCTTCCTGTCAGCCGGCCACGACCCGTTGAAGGTCATCCGCGCGGCCAAACGCCTGGGCTCGATGGAAATGGAGCAAGAAGGCGAAATCCCGCCCCTCGCCGATTTGGACCTTGCGACGCTCGATCTCAAATGGACGCTGATCTTTGAAAGTTCGGAGTCGATCAAAGCCTTCGAGGATTTCTTTGAGATCTACGAAGCCTTTGCCGATGTCGTGATCAGCGATGAGGCACCCGAAGAAACCGCGCCCGAACCAGCCCCCGCGCCAAAGGCCGAGGAGAAATCTCCCGAACCTGCCAAGGAACCAGCGCCTTCCGCAGCGGCGGAGCCTCAGGAAACCGAGGAGGCCAAAGGCGCGAGCGGACCCAAGCGCAAAGTCGCCCGCACGCTCCGGGTGGAGCTGCCCCGGATCGACCGCCTTGTGAACCTGGTCGGCGAGACCGTGATCACCCAAGCGGTTCTTGCCCAGCGACTGTCCGAGATCGATCTCTCCGGCAATCTCGAACTCTCGCATGCCGTTGAAAGCATGGCGCGCCAGACCCGCGAGTTGCAGGAAAGCGTCATGGCAATCCGCGCCCAACCGATCAAATCGGTCTTCAGCCGCATGCCCCGGGTGGTCCGCGATCTGGCCGAGAAACTGGGCAAGGAAGCCAAGCTGGAAGTCTCCGGTGAGCAAACCGAAGTCGACATGACCGTGATCGAGGAACTGGCCGAACCGCTTACCCATATGCTGCGCAACTCGATGGATCACGGGCTCGAAGAGACGCCCGAGGATCGCGAAGCTGTCGGCAAACCACGGATCGGGACGTTGCGCCTGGCCGCCGAGCATCGCGGCGAACGCGTGATCATCTCGGTCGCTGATGATGGCCGCGGGATCAACCGCGAGGTGGTCCAGCGCAAAGCCCT
>JBCDAS010000115.1:0-12141 GCA_039185235.1 Pseudomonadota bacterium | reverse complement strand
TATGAGCATGAGTTGCTGGGCGGCGAGATCAGCCGCAAACGCATGCTGCCCTATCGCACAGCGGTGCGGGCGCGGGGGTTCGACGCGTTCGAGGATTGGGTGCGCCATGATGGCGAGGAGTTTTTGTATGTGCTGTCCGGCGCGGTGCAACTTTTGACAGAGTTCTATGAGCCGGTGGAACTCGCCGCCGGAGACAGTGTGTATTACGACGCAGCGATGGGCCATTGCGTCATCTCGATCTCGCCCGAAGATGCCGTGATCCTCTGGGTCACCTCACTTTAAAGTGTGGGCACAACCAGTGCACCGGACTATTGCGGCAGCACGGAACACTCCTGAGAGGAAGATATCGGCTCGCTTGAAGTAACGTGTTGCCGTTCTGCTGAAGTCCTTGAGGTTAAAGAACATCCATTCCACCAGATTGCGCCCGCAATACGCAACTCTTTCGTTGGATTGCGGATGTTTGTGTGTCGGATTTGGCGGAGTGACGGCTTCGCACTCGCGCTCTGACAGCCAATCGCGAGGCTGCCGGCGCTCGTCGCGCCAATCACGCCGGAAGAGCCTCACAGGACATAGAGCACATGCTGCAAACTCCTTGCTTGGATCAACGGTTGAAACGGTTGTAGATCGTGGTGTAGGGGCTGTAATCTGCTTGACGATCGCGCCGGCGCGCGCCGCTCTTCAGCATATGCAGGAAACCTGAAATCACACAGTCATCATCAACCCGCCATGTCCCACGTCGGCCCGTCGGAAGATAAGGCTTGACCGACGCCAACTCGTCATTGTGAGCCAAAAAAGGTTCTTTGCCATCTCATCCTCACATCAGTGGGAGCCTCCCAATTGAAGACCAACCCTACTTCGCCAGAGATCCGAAGTTTTCCGCTCAGATTCCAAAGCCGCGATAAAAGATCTGGCTTTGTCGCGGATCTGTTAACCTTTAAAATCCGCGAAGTTTGTCCCCTCAGATCGCACAAGATCTCGGTCTCGAGATCCCGGCCAGGGCTTGCATATGCCCCCCCTTTCCGCCAGTTTGCGCCAACTTCAACGGGCAGGGGAATCGAGGGGCGCATGCAAGACACCACGGACACCCCGATCTACCCGCGTGTTCTTCTCAAGCTCTCTGGTGAAGCATTGATGGGCGATCAGGGCTTTGGCCTGCATCCGCCGACCGTCAACGCGATCGCCAAAGAGATCGAGAAAGCCCATATCAAGGGTATTCAGATTTGCTTGGTGATCGGGGGTGGCAACATCTTCCGTGGCCTCTCGGGCGCGGCCCAAGGGATGGAGCGGGCCCAGGCCGATTATATGGGCATGCTGGCGACCGTGATGAACGCGCTCGGCATGCAATCGGCGCTGGAGGGGCTGGGCATTCACACCCGGGTGCAATCGGCGATCCCCATGGACTCGGTCTGTGAGCCCTATCTGCGCCGCCGCGCGGTCCGCCATTTGGAGAAGGGCCGGATCGTGATTTTCGCCGCAGGGACCGGCAATCCCTATTTCACCACTGACACAGCCGCCACGCTGCGCGCGATGGAGATGAATTGCAACGCGATCTTCAAAGGCACCCAGGTCGATGGGGTTTATGACAGTGATCCAAAGAAGAATCCGGATGCTATCCGTTATGAATCAGTGAGTTACGATGAGGTCCTCACCAAGAACCTGCAGGTGATGGACGCATCAGCCATTGCGCTTGCACGCGACAATGCCTTGCCGATCGTGGTCTTTTCCCTGCACGAGGAAGGCGGTATGCTCCAGGTACTGCACGGCCGGGGCCGCTTTACGACGGTGCGGTGAACCTGCGGGTTCGCGACCAGAGTAACCGAGCACTCCCTGGGTCAAAGAACAAGAAGAGGAGACCCCATGGCCGATGACATCGAGATTGATGTTGACGATCTGAGCCGCCGCATGGAGGGCGCGATTGCCTCGCTGAAGACCGAGTTTGCCTCGCTGCGCACGGGCCGCGCGTCGGCCAGCATGCTCGAGCCGGTTATGGTCGAGGCTTATGGCGCGCCGACCCCGATCAACCAAGTGGGCACGGTAAATGTGCCGGAACCGCGCATGGTCACCGTGAATGTTTGGGACAAATCGCTCGTGGCAGCGGTGGATAAAGCCATCCGCAGCTCGGGCCTTGGCATCAACCCGGTGGTGGACGGCACAATCCTCAGGCTGCCAATTCCTGAACTAAATGAGGAACGCCGCCGTGAATTAACCAAAGTTGCAGGGCAATATGCTGAAAGTGCCAAAGTGGCGATCCGGAATGTACGCCGCGATGGGATGGACCAGATCAAGAAGGCAAAAGGCGAAGGAATGTCAGAAGACGACCAGAAAATTTGGTCGGACGAGATCCAAGAACTGACCGATGCCTTTATCAAACAGGTGGATGAGGCGCTGGAGACCAAACAGCAAGAAATCATGCAAATATAATGGCTTAGCCTAGTTTGCAGCGCCTAAGAGAGCGGAGAGCAGGATGACGCGAGCGAAAACGCCCGCCCATGTCGCGATTATCATGGACGGCAATGGCCGCTGGGCCCAGAACCGGGGCCGCCCCCGAACATTTGGCCACCAGCGCGGGGTCGAACGGGTGCGCGAGATCGTCCGAGCCTGTCCCGATTTGGGCGTATCTACCCTGACGCTTTTCGCGTTTTCGTCCGAGAATTGGAAGCGCCCGGGCTATGAAGTCTCGGTGCTGATGCAGCTCTTCCGCCGCTATATTGTGCGTGAAGTGGACGAGCTCGACAGTATGGATGTCCGCGTCCGCTTCATCGGCAACCGGGCCCGCCTGCCGCGTGACCTCCAGCGCCTGATGGGCCAGATGGAGGAGCGAACGGCACAGAACGCGCGCCTGACCCTGCAAATCGCGGTCTCCTACGGCTCACGTGACGAGATCACACAGGCAGTGCAGAGCTTGGCACAACAAGCCGCCGATGGTCAGATTGCCGCACAAGACATTGATGAAGAAGCGATTTCCGGCGCCCTCTTCTCGGGCGGTCTGCCCGATCCTGACCTCGTCATCCGCACGTCGGGAGAGATGCGGATCTCGAACTTCCTGCTCTGGCAAATCGCCTATGCCGAGTTTACTTTTGTCGAGGAATGCTGGCCCGATTTCTCTCCAGAGCTCTTCGCCCAGGTGCTCGCCAGCTATGGTACGCGAGAGCGGCGCTTCGGCAAAATATCGGCCCAGCTTTGACCACGGGGCCGGGGGCTGAGCGATGACCGCCTCCGACCGATTTGCGGATCTGCGCCCTCGGGTCATCACCTCTGTTGTGATCGCAACGATTGCAGTCGCCGCCATTTGGTTGGGGGGGCTATGGACGACGGCTCTGGTCACACTGGCCGTCGCGCTGATGTGCGTCGAGTTTTCGGCGGTCACCGAGGGTCGGCGGTTGGACATCTACTCAGGCGCGACACTATGGGCCCTACCCGCAGCCGCTTTACCGATCACGTTCCTGTTTCTCACCATCCCGCAAGGCGCTGTTCTTATTGGGTTTTTGGTGGTCCTTACCACGGTGGTCGACCTGCTCGCGGGGCGCCGGAAGGGGGTGATTGCGCGGATCCTCGGGGTTGGGTGGATCACGGGTGTCGGCCTCTCCTTCATCTGGATCCGACACTTTCCGGAATGGGGCCTGCTCAGCACCGCTTGGATCGCGCTGGTGGTCGCGGCCACTGATATTGGCGCGTATTTCGCGGGGCGGCTGATCGGCGGGCCAAAGCTTTGGCCAGCGCTGAGCCCGAAGAAGACCTGGGCGGGGCTTGGCGGCGGGGTCGCGCTGGCGTTTCTGGTCGGCGGTCTCTTCAGCTGGGCCACGACCGGCACGTATTTCCTGCAAGTCTGTACCGTCTCCTCGATCGCCGCGCTTTTGGCACAAGGCGGTGATCTGGCGGAGTCTGCCCTCAAGCGACGCTATGGGGCCAAAGACGCCGGGACACTGTTGCCAGGCCATGGCGGCGTGCTCGACCGCTGCGATGGCTTGCTGGCGGCAACTTTCGTTGCGGCACTTTTGACAAATTGGCGTGGTCAGGCGGTCTTTATTTGGTAGTCTGACGTGCAAAAGACGCTCTGGGAGGACGTTTTTGAAACGTATCAGCATTTTCGGCGTCACAGGCTCGATCGGGGCCAACACGGTCAATGTGGTCGAAGCCTTGGGGCGAGAGCAGTTCCATACTGTTGCCGTCACCGGGCACTCGAACATAGAAAGCCTCGCCGATGCTGCAAGGCGCCTCAATGCCGAGATTGCAGTCACCGCAGATCCGGAGCGGTTTGCGGAGCTACGCGCCGCTCTGGCTGGAACGCAGATCGAGGCTGCCGCGGGGGAGGCGGCGCTGATCGAAGCGGCGGCCCGCCCCACTGATTGGGTCATGTCGGCGATTGTCGGGGCTGCCGGCCTGGCGCCAACTTTAGAAGCAGCGCGAACAGGGGCGACTATCGCATTGGCAAATAAGGAAACTTTGGTTGCCGCAGGCGGTCTTTTCTTGGCCGAAATTGAACGCTCTGGCGCGAAACTCCTCCCCGTTGATAGCGAGCATAACGCGCTGTTCCAATGCATGGCGGCTGAGACTGGACGAATGGAGCGGCTGATCCTGACCGCCTCGGGCGGACCGTTCCGCAATCACACGCTGGAGCAGATGCGCGGCGTCACGGCGGCCGAGGCCGCAGCGCATCCCAACTGGTCGATGGGCCTGCGCATCTCGATCGACAGTGCTTCGATGTTCAACAAATCGCTTGAGATGATCGAGGCCTGGCATCTCTTCGATGTCGAGGCCGAGCAGATTGAAGTGATTGTCCATCCCCAATCGATCATTCACTCCATGGTCGGGTTCTGTGATGGCACCATCCTGGCCCATCTAGGCCCCCCGGACATGCGCGTTGCCATTGGCTATGCGCTGAGCTATCCCGAGCGCAAGCCGCTGCCCGTCGACCGGGTCGACTTTGCCGATCTCGCAAGGCTCGACTTCCAAGCCCCCGATCTTGAACGCTTCCCCTCGATGAGGCTCGCTCGCCAATCCATGGTGCCAGGCGTCGCGGGCTGTGTTATGAATGGCGCGCATGAGATCGCGCTGGATGCCTTTATCGCGGGCCATATCGGATTTCTCGACATGGCACATCTTGTTGAAGAGACTATGGAAAAACTCTCTGATCTGCCTGTCGCATCAACGCTAGACGACATATATCACGCAGATGGATTGGCCCGTCGAGTTGGGTCTGACCTGGTTGGCCGGTTCGCGGCGTAAGGAGCGAAGCCTATGGAATTCCTATCAGAAATCCCGGTCGTCGGGGGCGTTCTCGGCATCGCGATTCCGTTTCTGGTCGTGCTCAGCGTCGTCGTCTTCGTCCATGAATACGGCCACTACATCGTGGGACGCTGGTGCGGGATCCAGGCAGAGACATTCTCCATCGGCTTCGGCAAGCGTCTGTTTAGCTGGGTCGATAAAAGAGGGACGAGATGGCAGGTCGCCATCATCCCGCTGGGTGGTTTCGTCAAGTTTGTCGGCGATATGGACCCGGCCAGTGCCAAGAAAAGTGATGAGGAATTGGCGCCGGAACTGCAGAAAGTCGCCTTCCACAATGCCTCGATCGGCGCGCGTGCGCTGACGGTTCTGGCAGGGCCAATGGCGAATTTCCTGCTCTCCATCGTTATTTTCACGGGCATAGCGCTGGTCCTGGGCCACAGCACCGACAAGCCGGTGGTGGGTGAGGTCTATGAGACCGACGGGGTTTCCGAAGGGCTGCAAGTCGGCGACCGGGTCTTTAGCGTCGGTGGCACCGAAGTCGAGACCTGGAACGAGATGCTCCATCAGTTCCAGACGACCGATGGTGCGGAGGTGCCTGTTGAGATCGAGCGCGACGGCACGCGGCAAACGGTGATCGCGCGGTATCAAAACCGGCCGATTGTCGATCAGGTCTCCCCCGGCATGCCTGCGGCTCAGGCCGGAATGCGCCATGGGGACGTCATTCTGGAAGTGAATGGCGAAGCGGTGAGCAGTTTCCACCAACTCCGCGTGCTGACCTCTGAATTGGCGCTCAACACCGAAATTGATGTTTTGGTTCAGCGTGATGGCGAGGCGCGCCTGTTCGAATTCACCCCAGATGTGGTTGAGCGTGCGCATCCTGAGACGGGTGAAATGGTCGATCAGGCAACGATGGGGATTTCCTCATTGGCCTTTGGAGGATTACGCCCAACCCGCGAGCCGGTTGGCTTTCTCACAGCGCTGGAAGGCGGTGTTCAGGCCACATGGGGCGTGATCGTGAACACGCTGACATTCCTGGGCGATATGATCTTCACCAATGCGGATACCAGCCAATTGGGCGGCCCGATTGGGATTGCGCAGATCTCGGCTGACCAAGCGAAAGCTGGGATTGGAAATCTGATTTCGCTGATCGGCTTGCTCTCGACGTCGATCGGTCTCTTGAACCTCTTCCCGATCCCAATCCTTGATGGCGGGCATCTCGTGTTCTACGCCGCAGAAGCCCTGCGCGGAAAACCGCTGGGCGAGCGCTGGATGAATGCTGCAATGGGCGTCGGACTGTCGCTTGTCCTGTTGCTCATGGGCTTCGCGACGTATAATGATTTGACGAGGCTAGCCGGTTAACGGAGCCATAAAACAAATCATCGACGCCGGTGTGAGCGCCCGGGACAAGCCTTTCGAGGTGGTGCTGTGACCTCTGGCGACGCAAGGAGGTGTGAGCATGCGGTTTCACCGTTTGATACGGGTACCCGGGACGATTGCGCTTTTCTTCAGTTTGTCGCTTCTGCTGCCCGAGGGATTCATCGCGCCAGAGGCGGGTGCGCAAGTTCAGCGCGAACAATCGGTCATCGTCCGCGGCAACCAGCGTATCGAGGTCGAGACAATCCTCTCCTATATGCAGATCCAGCAAGATCAGACGGTTACGGCCGAGGATCTGAACGTCGCGGTGCGGCGCCTCTTCGATACGGGGCTTTTCCAGGACGTCCAGATCGTGCCTGGCGAGAACGCGCTGATCGTGGAAGTGGTCGAGAACCCGTCGATCAACGAGATCGCCTTCGAGGGCAACGACTCGCTGGAAGATGAGGATTTGCAGCAGATTATCGCCCTCAGGCCGCGCTTGGCGCTGACCCGGTCGGCTGCGGAAGCAGATGCCCAGGCGATTATCGAGGTCTACCGGCGCACGGGTCGCTTTGGTGCCTCGGTCGAGCCGGTGATCATCGAGCGTTCGGAGAACCGGGTCGATCTGGTCTTTGAAATCACCGAAGGCGAGCTGACCGGGGTCAGCTCGATCGATTTCGTCGGCAATGAGACCTTCTCTGACAGCCGCCTCCGAGATGCGATCGACACATCGGAGTCGAGCTTCCTCGCGTCCTTCTTTGGCGGCGATGTCTATGACCCGGATCGTCTGGAGTTGGATAAGGAGTTGTTGCGCCAGTATTATCTCAATCGTGGATATGCGGATTTCGAAGTTCTCTCGGCAACGGCGGAGCTAACGCCTGACAAAGAGAACTTCTTCCTGACCTTCACGGTGAGCGAGGGCGAGCAGTACAATTTTGGCGTCTTGGACGTCATCGTGAATGCTCGCGGTTTGGAGGTGGAGGAGTTCTCGGCTCTCTTGCCCGACGACCTGGAAGGCGACACCTATGATGCCAGCGAGGTGGAGGAGATCGCTGATGAACTGAGCGATCTAGCCGCCGCCCAAGGCTTTGCCTTTGTTCAAGTGCGCCCGCGGGCTGACAAGCGCAGCGAAGATCTGATTATCGACGTGACCTTCGAGCTGATCGAGGGCGAGAAAATCTTCGTGGAACGGATCGACATCGAGGGCAATACCCAAACCCTCGACCGGGTTATCCGCCGCGAAATCGAATTGGTCGAAGGGGACAGTTTCGACGCAAGAAAGATCCGGAGCGCACGGAGCAATATCCGTGGCTTGGGGTATTTCTCGACGGTCGATATCGATACCGAGCAAGGCAGTGCGCCAGATCGCGCGGTCTTGAAGGTCAGGGTCGAGGAGCAGTCAACCGGATCGCTCTCCTTCGGTTTGGGCTTTGCCTCTTCGGTCGGTCCGATCGGCAACGTGGCTCTGACCGAGCGGAACTTCCTCGGTCGCGGTCAGATCTTGAACGCAACCGTCACGGCGGCAGGTGACACACAGGTCTATGACTTCAGCTTTACCGAGCCCAAGTTCCTGGACCGTGATCTCGCGGTTGGGCTGCGAACCTTCTACATCCAGGACGACCGTTCGGACGAATCGTCGTTTCAGGTCGACCGGATCGGCTTCACCCCGTTCTTCGGCTTCCCGCTGGGACGAGACACCGATTTCTCGGGCCGCTACAACATCGTCCGCGATGACATTGAGACCGATGCGTCGACCTCGCCCATCATCATCGCGGATGAGGGCACGCGGCTGAAGTCATCGGTTGGCTACACGATCACCCATGATCAGCGAAATGATCCGATTGAGCCAACGGGCGGATACCTTCTATCATTCGATCAAGAGTTTGCAGGTCTGGGTGGCGATGCGCAGTTCGTCAAAACCCAAGGAAGTGCGAAGACCTGGCAGGGTTTCATTGATGATCTGGTGATCTTTAGTTCCGAATTCGAAGGTGGTGCGCTGATCTCCTTCGGCGATGACAGCCAAATCAATGACCGGTTCTTCCTGGGCGGGGACAGCTTCCGTGGCTTCGCCTCGCAAGGGGTTGGGCCAAGGGATCTGCTGCAGGGGCGTGACGACTCGCTTGGCGGCAACTACTTCATGGTTCTGCGCAATGAGGTGTCGTTCCCTCTGGGTCTGCCGGATGAGCTGGGCATCTTTGGTGGCCTCTTCCTCGATGTCGGCTCGATTTGGGGTCTCGACAACGATTCGGTTTTCGATGCGACAGGGAATCTGATCACGGATGTTCAATCAGAAGGATTTGAGTTCCGGGCCGCCGCTGGTGCGCTATTGTTTGTCTCGACACCCTTCGGGCCGCTTGAGCTCTCGGTCGGCTTCCCGTTGATCGAAGAAGACTTCGATGAGAGTGAACTGTTCCGGGTTTCGGTTGGGACGCGTTTCTAACGTTGCTGGCCGATTTGCTCGGCTCTGCCTGCTATCGGTAGTGATGGTGGGCGTTTGGTTCGGCGATTGGGCTTGGGCCCAGCAACCCGTCAATTCGGTGATCGTCGTGTCCCGCGCCCGGATCTTGTCCGAGACCGAGGCGGCGCGGTATTTGCGCGAGCAGGAACGTGCGGAGCGCACTCGATTGCAGGCTTGGATCAAGACCGAAACGCAGGCGCTGGATGCCGAGGAGCAGAGGTTGACCGACCTGCGGCCTGAAACGCCGAGCTCTGAGTTCCAGCGCCTTACCGAGATGTTCGATCAGCGCGTGCGCCAGGTCCGACGCACAGCCCAGCGTCTTGAAGCAGCGCTCCAAGCCCAGTTTCGCGATGCGCGCAAAGAGCTTCTGACCGATCTCTACCCGGTTCTGATCGAGATCCTACGCCGGGAGGGGGCGACGCTGATCATCGATGCGGATCAGATCCTGATCGCTGATCCGCGCATCGAGAAGACGGATGACGTGATCCGTCTTTTCAATGAGCGGGTGGCCACCCCCAGCTTCCAGCCGATTGATTTGCCCCAACCCGAACCCTCGGATGTCGAGCAGCCTACGCCCGAGGTGGCGGAGTGATCTTGCTGTCAGAGGCTTGATTTCGCGCCCTCTCGCGGTAATCAGGGGCGGTAGGTTAAGACGAGGTACCGATGACGACCGAACAGGATTCCACCGAACCTGAAGCCCATTCCGTCGATCTGACCCAAGTGATGCGCATGATCCCGCACCGCTATCCTTTCCTGATGATCGATCGGGTCGATGACATCGTTCCGCATAAACGCGCTGTTGGGATCAAAAACGTGTCGATCAATGAGCCCCATTTCCAGGGCCATTTCCCGCAAGAGGCGGTTATGCCTGGCGTCTTAATCGTTGAGGCCATGGCGCAGACAGCGGGGGTCTTGGTCGTCGACTCACTCGGCAAAATGGATCAGGATTTGCTGGTCTATTTCATGACCATCGACAACACGCGCTTTCGACAGAAAGTCGTTCCGGGGGATTGTCTCGAACTCCATGTCGAAATCACGCAGAGCCGCGGAAAAGTCTTTAAATTTCATGGCGAAGCCAGGGTTGCGGGGAAGCGTGTGGCCGAAGCTGATTACTCCGCAATGATCATTGATCCCGATGACAGCCGTCGCGGAAGCTGAGATGAGCATCCATTCAACCGCCATCATTGAAGATGGCGCTGTGATTGGCCCGGATGTGCGTATCGGGCCTTATTGCGTTGTCGGCAGCGAGGTGGTGTTGGCGGAGGGGGTGGAACTGATCTCCCATGTCGTGGTCGCAGGCCGGACAAAGATCGGAGCCCGCAGCCGGGTCTGGCCCTTTGCTTCGGTCGGACATCAACCTCAGGATCTCAAGTATAAGGGCGAGGCCAGCCGCTTGGAAATCGGTGCGGAATGTATGATCCGCGAACATGCGACGCTCAATCCAGGGACCGAAGGTGGTGGCATGGTAACCTCGGTTGGGGATCGCTGTCTGCTGATGGTGGGCACCCATGTGGGCCATGATTGCAAGATCGGCTCTAACGTGATCATGGCGAATAATGCGACCCTTGGTGGGCATGTGGAGATCGGTGATTTTTCGCTTCTCGGCGGGCTATCGGCTGTGCATCAGTTTGTCCGCATAGGCACGCATGCGGTTGTCGGTGGGATGACGGGGGTCGAGAAAGACGTGATTCCGTTCGGCTCGGTCCTGGGCGATCGTGCGTCGCTTGGTGGGTTGAACTTGATCGGCCTGAAACGGCGTGGGTTTGATCGTGAGACGATCCATGCGCTGCGCAACGCCTATCGTGAACTGTTCGAGGGCGATGGCTCGCTGACAGATCGGGCGGCGAAGATCGGAGCTAAATACCCCAGCGTCGAGCCGGTCCAGCAGATCGTGAGTTTTATCGAAGCCGACAGCTTCCGCAGCTTCTGCACCCCGCGCGAGCATTAAGTGAGCCCAAAGCTTGGCATCATTGCAGGGTGCGGCGACCTTCCGCGCCTGATCGCGGAGCATCGCGCAGCGACGGGTGCGAACTATCTGGTGATCAGCTTCGAGCAGGACACGCAACCATGGATGGGTGAACATCCCCACCAAGAGCATCTCTTTGAACGCCCGGGACGCCTGTTCCGCGCGTTGAAAAAAGCAGATGTTGCCGAGGTCTGCTTTGCTGGTGCCACCAGTCGGCCAAAACTTCGGCCATGGCTCTTCGATCATGGTGCGCTGAAGGTGATTGCGACGGTGCTCAAACTGCTCCGCCAAGGGGATGATGCGCTTTTGAGTGGGCTTGCGCTAATCTTCGAAAATGAAGGCTTTGTCATGCGCGGGGCCGATGAGATTTTGCCTGATCTTGGAGTTCAAGCGGGCTTTCTCGGCCGGCACCGTCCCAACGACCTGGACAGGGTGGATGCAGAGAAAGGCGCCGCGATCCTCTCGGCGCTCAGCGAGCATGATGTTTCTCAGGCTGTGGTGATTGCCCGTGGGATCTGCCTCGGTATTGAAGCGATTGACGGCACTGACGCGATGCTGGCGCGTGTCGCTGCGCTCGCACCGGAGCTGCGTAAGGCGGCACCGCCTCTTTCGGGCGTCTTGGTGAAGCTTCCAAAACGGGGCCAAGACCGCCGGGTCGATTTGCCGACCATCGGTGTTCAGACGATCGAGGCCGTGGTGAAGGCCGGTCTCTCGGGGATTGCGATTGAAGCTGGCGGCACCAATCTGCTCGATCGCTCTGCCACGGTGGCGGCGGCCGATCGGGCGGGAGTGTTCCTCTGGGCAATGGAGCCTACGGGCGCATGAGCCGTCTGATTTATCTGGTCGCGGGTGAACCTTCAGGCGATCGGCTCGGGGCTGATCTTATGCGAGGTCTCATAGCGGAGGATCCTGGGATCCGCTTCGCGGGCCTCGGAGGCATCGAGATGCGCGCAGCCGGGCTGGAGCCGCTTTTTGACATCGCAGAGTTGTCGGTGATGGGGCTTGTCGAGGTGCTCCCGCGGCTGCCTAGCCTTCTGCGGCGGATGTCGCAGGTCACCGAAGATGTGCTCGACAAGCGCCCGGACGCCCTGGTGACGATCGACAGCCCAAGCTTCAGCCTGAGAGTCGCCGAACGGGT
>JBCDAS010000114.1:0-12191 GCA_039185235.1 Pseudomonadota bacterium | reverse complement strand
TGCGAGCCGAGTGATCCCTTATCGCGGCTCTTGGCTGGATTTTGAATTCGACGCAAAAGACATTGTCTTTGCGCGCATCGATCGGCGTCGAAAACTGCCTGTGACGACGCTTCTCTATGCGCTTGGTCTCGACCAAGAAGGGATCTGCGAAACGTTCTATGATACGGTCACCTATGATCGTAACGGTGAAGGCTGGTCGGTTCCTTTTGCTGCGGATCGCTTGAAAGGCACGACCCCGATTTACGATCTGGTTGACGCAAAAAGCGGAGAAGTGATCGCGCCGGCTGGACAAAAGCTGACCCCGCGCAAGCTGCGCAAGCTGGACGAAGATGGCGGCGTTGAGAAGATTCTCGCCCCGTTCGAGGCGATCTATGGCCGTTTCGCTGCCAAAGACATGATCAACGAGGAAACCGGTTCGATCTATGTCGAAGCTGGTGATGAGTTGACGGCCGAGGCGATGGAGACTCTGATCCAAGCTGGCTTCGAGTCCATCGAAACGCTCGACATCGATAACGTCTCAGTTGGTCCTTACATCCGCAACACTATGGCTGCGGACAAGAACGGCTCGCGCGAGCAGGCGATGTTGGACATCTACCGCGTCATGCGTCCTGGCGAGCCACCGACCCTTGAGGCGGCAGAGGCTATGTTCCAGTCGCTGTTCTTCGATGGCGAGCGCTATGATCTCTCGGCCGTTGGTCGGGTGAAGATGAACATGCGTCTAGAACTGGACGCTCCTGACACCCAGCGTACTCTGCGTAAAGAAGACATGCTGGCGGTTGTGAAAGCCTTGGTTGAACTGCGTGACGGTCGCGGGGATGTCGACGATATCGATCACCTCGGCAACCGCCGTGTCCGCTCGGTCGGTGAGTTGATGGAGAACCAGTATCGCATTGGTTTGCTCCGCATGGAGCGGGCGATCCGTGAACGCATGAGCTCGGTCGAGATCGATACGGTCATGCCGCAGGATCTGATCAACGCGAAACCGGCAGCAGCAGCGGTGCGGGAGTTCTTTGGCTCGAGCCAGCTCAGCCAGTTCATGGACCAGACCAACCCGCTTTCAGAGGTCACTCACAAACGTCGCCTCTCGGCGCTTGGCCCGGGTGGTCTGACGCGAGAGCGGGCGGGCTTTGAGGTGCGCGACGTGCACCCGACCCATTATGGCCGGATGTGCCCGATCGAGACGCCGGAGGGTCCAAATATCGGTCTGATCAACTCGCTCGCGTCGTTTGCGCGCGTGAACAAATACGGCTTCATCGAGACGCCCTACCGGACCGTAATCGATGGTAAGGTGACCGACGAGGTGCGCTATCTCTCAGCGACTGAGGAGATGCGCCACACGGTTGCCCAGGCGAACGCCCGGATGAACGATGATGGCACGTTCCAGAACGATCTCGTCTCGTCCCGGAAAGCCGGTGATTTCCAACTCTCCCCGAGAGAGAACATCACTCTGATCGACGTCAGCCCGAAGCAGTTGGTTTCGGTTGCGGCCTCGCTGATCCCGTTCCTCGAGAACGATGACGCCAACCGCGCTCTGATGGGCTCGAACATGCAACGCCAGGCTGTGCCGTTGCTGAAGGCAGATGCGCCGTTTGTTGGCACTGGAATGGAGGCCAAAGTCGCCCGCGATTCCGGGGCGGCCATCACGGCACGCCGCGGTGGGATCATCGACCAGGTTGATGCGATGCGGATCGTGATCCGTGTGACCGACGAGATGGAGATCGGCGATCCCGGCGTGGACATCTACCGCCTGCGCAAGTTCCAGCGTTCGAACCAGAATACCTGCATTAACCAGCGTCCGTTGGTGAAGGTGGGTGATCGGGTCAACGCTGGCGATGTTGTGGCCGATGGGCCGTCGACCGATCTGGGCGAACTCGCGCTCGGCAAGAACTGCCTCGTCGCGTTCATGCCGTGGAATGGCTACAACTACGAGGACTCGATCCTGATCTCGGAACGTGTCGCCAAGGATGACATCTTCACCTCGATCCATATCGAGGAATACGAGGTCATGGCCCGCGACACCAAGCTGGGACCGGAGGAGATCACCCGCGACATCCCCAATGTCGGCGAGGAAGCTCTGCGCAACCTTGACGAGGCGGGCATCGTCTATATCGGTGCCGAAGTCGGCCCGGGCGATATCCTGGTCGGCAAGATCACGCCGAAGGGCGAAAGCCCGATGACGCCGGAGGAGAAACTGCTCCGCGCCATCTTCGGTGAGAAAGCCTCGGATGTTCGTGACACGTCGCTCCGCATGGCGCCGGGGGATTACGGAACCGTCGTCGAAGTCCGCGTCTTCAACCGCCATGGTGTCGATAAGGACGAGCGGGCGATGCAGATCGAGCGCGAAGAGATCGACCGTCTCGCCCGTGACCGGGATGACGAGATGGCGATCCTGGACCGCAACATCTATGCGCGTCTGAAGGAGATGATCCTCGGCAAGACCATCCTGAAGGGCCCCTCGGGCGTGAAGTCGAAATCGATCGTGACCGAAGAGCTGTTGTCCAGCCTGTCACGCGGTCAGTGGTGGCAATTGGCGCTGCCCGATGAGGCCGATGCCCAGGCGATGGAGGCGCTGAACTCGCAATACGATGCGGCCAAGCGCGTGCTTGAGGCCCGGTTTGAGGACAAGGTCGACAAGGTCCGCCGTGGCGATGATCTGCCCCCGGGCGGGATGAAGATGGTCAAGGTCTTCATCGCCGTGAAGCGCAAGCTTCAGCCGGGCGACAAGATGGCCGGACGGCACGGTAACAAGGGGGTCATCTCCCGCGTGGTGCCGGAAGAGGATATGCCCTTCCTCGCCAACGGGACGCCGGTGGATCTGGTGCTCAACCCGCTCGGCGTGCCGAGCCGGATGAATGTGGGCCAGATTCTCGAGACCCATATGGGTTGGGCCGCTGCCAACCTCGGCAAGATGGTCGATGATGCCCTAGAGGTGTATCGCGTCCGAGGCGACATGACCCCGGTCAAAGAAGCCATGCGGATCGCCTATGGTGAGCGTGTCTTTGACGAGGCAACTGGCGATATGAGCGAAGAGGAATTCCTCGAAGCGGCTGGAAACGTTCGTCACGGTGTGCCGATTGCAACGCCTGTCTTTGACGGCGCGAAGGAAGCGGATGTCAACGAACACCTCGTGATGGCGGGCCTCGATCAGTCGGGCCAGTCGGAGCTGTTCGACGGTCGGACGGGCGAGCAGTTCTCGCGCCCCGTCACGGTTGGCTACAAGTACCTGCTCAAGCTGCACCACCTGGTCGATGACAAAATCCACGCCCGTTCGACCGGCCCGTACTCGCTCGTCACCCAGCAGCCGCTCGGTGGTAAGGCGCAGTTCGGCGGCCAGCGCTTCGGTGAGATGGAGGTCTGGGCGCTGGAGGCCTACGGCGCCGCCTACACCTTGCAGGAGATGCTGACGGTCAAGTCGGACGATGTCGCCGGCCGGACCAAGGTCTACGAGTCGATCGTCAAGGGCGAGGACAATTTCGAAGCCGGTATTCCGGAATCGTTCAACGTTCTCGTCAAAGAGATCCGCTCGCTCGGCCTCAATGTCGAGCTGCAGGACAGCGAACCAGAAGAGTAATTTCCCCGGCCCTGGGTCGGCACGCATTCCCCCGCGTGCGACCTGCCGGGGCAATCCCTTAAACGGGGGATGATGGAGCTAGGATATGAACCAAGAGCTGACCAACATCTTCAATCCGATGGAAGCCCCTCGGACGTTTGACGAAATCAAGATCTCGCTTGCGAGCCCGGAACGGATCCTCTCGTGGTCTTACGGCGAGATCAAAAAGCCGGAGACCATCAACTACCGGACCTTCAAGCCGGAGCGCGACGGCCTGTTCTGCGCCCGGATCTTTGGCCCGATCAAGGATTACGAGTGTCTCTGCGGCAAGTATAAGCGCATGAAGTATCGCGGGGTGACCTGCGAGAAATGCGGTGTGGAAGTGACCCTGCAGAAAGTGCGCCGGGAGCGGATGGGCCACATCCAGCTGGCCGCACCTGTCGCCCATATCTGGTTCCTGAAATCGCTGCCCTCCCGCATCGGCTTGATGCTGGACATGACGCTGAAGGATCTCGAGCGGATCCTCTACTTCGAGCAGTATGTGGTGATCGAGCCGGGCATGACTGATCTCAACCACGGTCAGCTGATGACCGAGGAGGAGTATCTAGACGCCCAGGACAGCTATGGCGAAGATGCCTTCCGCGCGGGTATCGGTGCCGAGGCGATCCGTGAGATGCTGGCGGCGATCGATCTTGAGACCGAGGCCGAGCGCCTGCGGGTTGATCTGGCTGAGGCAACCGGTGAACTGAAACCAAAGAAGATCATCAAGCGGCTGAAGCTGGTCGAGAACTTCCTCGAGTCGGGCAACCGTCCCGAATGGATGGTCCTGACCGTGGTCCCCGTCATCCCGCCCGAGCTGCGCCCGCTGGTGCCGCTCGATGGCGGCCGCTTTGCAACCTCGGATCTGAATGATCTGTATCGCCGGGTAATCAACCGGAACAACCGTCTGAAGCGGCTGATCGAGCTGCGCGCGCCCGATATCATTATCCGCAACGAGAAGCGGATGCTGCAAGAGTCGGTTGATGCGCTGTTCGACAACGGCCGCCGGGGCCGCGTGATCACAGGCGCCAATAAGCGCCCGCTGAAATCGCTCTCGGACATGCTCAAGGGGAAACAGGGCCGCTTCCGTCAGAACCTTCTGGGCAAGCGGGTCGACTTCTCAGGCCGGTCGGTCATCGTGACCGGGCCGGAGTTGAAGCTCCACCAATGTGGCCTGCCGAAGAAGATGGCCCTGGAGCTCTTCAAGCCGTTCATCTACTCGCGTCTCGACGCGAAGGGTCTGTCCTCGACGGTAAAACAAGCCAAGAAACTGGTCGAGAAAGAACGTCCGGAGGTTTGGGATATCCTCGATGAGGTAATCCGGGAGCACCCGGTGCTGCTCAACCGCGCGCCGACGCTCCACCGCTTGGGCATCCAGGCGTTCGAACCCGTGCTGATCGAGGGCAAAGCTATCCAGCTTCACCCGCTGGTCTGCTCGGCCTTTAACGCCGACTTCGACGGAGACCAAATGGCCGTGCATGTGCCGCTGAGCCTCGAAGCTCAGCTCGAAGCGCGCGTCCTGATGATGTCGACGAATAACGTCCTCTCGCCTGCCAACGGTAAGCCGATTATCGTCCCGTCACAGGATATGATCCTTGGCCTCTACTACATCTCGCTTGAGAAATCAGGTGAGCCGAACGAGGGCATGATGCTAGCGGATGCGTCCGAGATCGAGCATGCGCTGCAAGCCGGGCTTATCAACCTGCACACCAAGATCATAACACGCCACCACACGGTCGACATGGAAGGTCAACCGATCGTGGAGCGGGTCGAGACCACGGCCGGTCGGATGATGATCGCCAACATCCTGCCAAAGAACCACATGGTGCCGTTCGACATCATCAACCGTGTGCTGCGTAAGCGCGAGGTTGGGGAGGTCATCGATACGGTCTATCGCCACTGTGGCCAGAAAGACTCGGTCATTTTCTGTGATCGGATCATGTCGCTCGGCTTCCATCAAGCCTTCAAGGCGGGGATCTCGTTCGGCAAGGACGACATGGTGATCCCGGACAACAAGTGGGACATCGTCAATGAGACCCGCGAACAGGTCAAAGAATTCGAACAGCAATATCTCGACGGTCTGATCACCCAGGGTGAGAAGTACAACAAAGTCGTGGATACCTGGTCGAAATGTACCGACAAGGTCGCGACCTCGATGATGGCGGAAATCTCTTCGGTCAAAGTCGATGAAGAAACCGGTCGTGAGATGGATCCAAACTCGGTCTATATGATGTCGCATTCCGGTGCGCGTGGCTCGCCAACCCAAATGCGCCAGTTGGCGGCGATGCGTGGCCTTATGGCCAAGCCCTCGGGCGAGATCATCGAGACGCCGATTGTGTCGAACTTCAAAGAGGGCCTGACAGTGCTCGAGTACTTCAACTCGACCCACGGCGCTCGGAAAGGTTTGGCCGATACGGCGCTTAAGACGGCAAACTCGGGTTACTTGACCCGCCGTCTGGTCGATGTGGCGCAGGATTGCATCATCGCGATCCAGGATTGTGGGACCGAGATGGGGATCACGGCAGAGGCTGTGGTCGATGGCGGTAATGTCATTGCCTCAATCGGCGAGCAGGTTCTGGGCCGCGTGCCTCAGGAAGATGTGCTTGACCCGGCAACGGGCGAGCTGTTGCATGCCCGCAATGTTCTGATCGAGGAGGCTGATGCCGCCCGGATCGATGATGCGAAGGTGCAGAAGATCTACATCCGTTCACCTCTGACTTGCGAGGCAGAAGATGGGATCTGTGCGATGTGCTATGGGCGTGATCTTGCGCGCGGAACGCCGGTGAATATCGGCGAGGCCGTCGGGATCATCGCGGCGCAATCGATCGGTGAGCCGGGCACGCAGTTGACGATGCGGACTTTCCACATCGGCGGTGCGGCCAACGTTTCGGATCAGTCGTTCTTGGAGAGCACGCAAGAGGGCAAGATCGTCTTCCGCAATGCGAACACGCTCACCAATGCCGACAACGATGTAATCGTGCTGGCGCGGAACATGCAGATCTCGGTTCAAGACGATCAGGGCCGTGAGCGCGCGAGCCACAAGATCGCTTATGGGTCGAAACTGTTGGTCTCCGAAGGTGATGAAATCGCCCGCGGCACCCGTTTGGTCGAGTGGGATCCCTACACCCTCCCGATCATTGCTGAGAAAGAAGGCGTCGCGAAATTTGTCGACCTCAACCTCGGCACCTCGGTTCGGGAAGAGACGGACGAGGCAACGGGCATCACCCAGCGCATCGTCTCTGACTGGCGCACGGCACCTAAGGGCAACGAGCTCAAGCCTGCCATCACATTGGTCGATACGGGCGGTGAGATGATCAAGCTCGAGAACGGCAACCCGGCGCATTACTTCATGTCGGTGGATGCGATCCTTTCGGTGGAAGATGGCCAGCCGATCTCGGTCGGTGATACTTTGGCACGGATCCCGCGGGAAGGTGCGCGGACCAAAGACATCACCGGGGGTCTGCCGCGGGTTGCTGAGCTCTTCGAGGCGCGCCGCCCGAAGGACCATGCGATCATCGCCGAGATCGACGGGATCGTGCACTTCGCCAAGGACTATAAGAACAAGCGTCGGATTGAGATCCAGCCGCATGACGAGTCCATGGAGAAGCGCGAATACCTGGTGCCGAAAGGCAAGCACATCGCGGTTCAGGAAGGTGATCACATCACCAAGGGTGAGAACATCATGGATGGCAACCCAGCCCCCCATGACATCCTCGCCATTATGGGGATCGAAGCGCTTGCCAACTACCTGATCAACGAGGTGCAGGACGTCTATCGTTTGCAGGGCGTGAAGATCAACGACAAGCATATCGAGGTGATCGTTCGCCAGATGCTGCAGAAGATCGAGATCTCAGGCTCGGGCGATACGACCTTGCTGGCGGGCGAGACCGTCGACAAATCGGAGTTCGATGAGATCAACGCACGGATGATCTCGCAGGGCAAGCGGCCTGCTGAAGGGGCGCCGGTCCTGCTCGGGATTACCAAGGCGTCGCTGCAAACGCGCTCCTTCATCTCGGCGGCGTCGTTCCAGGAGACGACGCGAGTGCTCACCGAAGCCTCGACCCAGGGCAAGCGGGATCGTCTGATCGGTCTGAAAGAGAACGTCATCGTGGGCCGCCTTATCCCAGCGGGCACCGGTGGCGCGACCAACCGGATCAAGCTCGAGGCAACCCGGCGCGACAAGGTCATCATGGCCGAGAAGCAGGCGGCTGCTGAAGAAGCTGCGGCAGCGCTCGAGGTCATTGGGGCCGAGATGGATGAGGACAGCAATCTGGTCGATGATCTGGTTCAGAAATCCTCGGGCGATGGTCCGGGCGGGCTTGGCGAGATTCTCTGACCCGCAGATGGCAAGTTGAAACCAAGCCCGGCGCCTCACCGCGCCGGGCTTTTGCATTTACCGCCCGTTAACCATCCCGCGCGAAACCAGAAGCGTTAAGGAATTGGTTACGGGATGAACGAATGCGGTTGGGAGGACTGATCTGCGTGATTGCGCTATCCGCGCTCGTGGGCTGTGCGCCGGATCCCTATGCACGTCCCGAAATGGCGGTTGCAACGCCCGAAGGTCTGGTCGATGCGTCCAAGCCAGACCCCATTTCCGACATCGCCTGGCGCTATGGCGAGGCCAGTTGGCAACGTGATGATCTTGGCGACCCGATCATTTTCGCAACCCTCGAAGAAGCGCCCTATCTGATCGAGTTCTATGGCTGCGACGAAGGCAAGAATTGCACAGATCTCAGATTCGTCGCCTATGGTGCACCGGATCGTGAAGTGCATCGCAACGCGCTGGTCTGGAAAGTGTCTGAGTGGAATCGGGATCGCCGTTTTGGCAAAGCGGTGATGACCGAGGAGGGCGGACTTTTGCTCGAAATGAATGTCTCTCTGCAAGGCGGCGTGACCCGGCAAAACCTGGATACCACCTTTGATTGGTGGCGGATCGCAATGAGCGAGTTCCACAGCTTCGCGAACAAGATTTAGCGCCTGAAAACAGTCGATTACGATGCCTGCAACACGGTTGGTTTTTCCGTAATCTTTCGCCTTGACCGGGAAGAGACTCGCGCGTATGTTCCGCGCACTTCGCCGGGGGGCCCAATTTGGGTGCCCTGCTGCGATGTCAGATCTGCCGAACACGCAATGGCAATGCATGACCCGGCCCTGGGCCCGGTCCTCTGGTTTTCTGCCGCGGAGGTGCCCGGATGGCGCCTCGTGGCATTTGCGTTTCGCGAACACGCGCGCCGGGGCTGGACTGCCGGTTTTGGGGCGCACGGACATGGACGAAGGAACAAGGATAGGCGCATGCCGACGATCCAACAGCTGATCCGGAAACCCCGGCAGCCCAAAGTGAAGCGCCAAAAGGCGATGCACCTGCAGGCTTGCCCGCAGAAACGCGGCGTGTGCACCCGCGTCTACACCACCACCCCAAAGAAGCCGAACTCGGCGCTTCGGAAGGTTGCCAAAGTGCGCCTGACCAACGGGTTTGAGGTGATCAGCTACATCCCCGGTGAAGGCCACAACCTGCAGGAGCACTCGGTTGTGCTGATCCGCGGCGGCCGTGTGAAAGACCTTCCGGGTGTCCGCTACCACATCCTCCGCGGTGTCCTCGACACCCAAGGGGTCAAAGACCGCAAACAGCGCCGCTCGAAATACGGCGCGAAACGGCCGAAGTAAGGAGAGGCGCAGATGTCCCGTCGTCACCGCGCTGAGAAACGCGAAATTCTGCCGGACGCCAAGTTTGGCGACCGTGTGCTGTCGAAATTCATGAACAACCTCATGTATGACGGTAAGAAATCCGTGGCTGAGAGCATCGTCTACGGCGCGCTAGACCGCGTCGAAGGCCGCCTGAAGCGTGAGCCCGTCGAGGTCTTCCACGAAGCGCTCGACAACATCAAACCAGCTGTCGAAGTGCGCTCCCGCCGGGTTGGTGGTGCGACTTATCAGGTGCCCGTCGAAGTGCGTCCTGAGCGCCGCGAAGCACTTGCGATCCGCTGGCTGATCACTGCCTCGCGCGGTCGCAATGAAAACACGATGGAAGAGCGCCTCGCAGGGGAATTGATGGACGCGGTCTCGGGCCGCGGCACGGCCGTCAAGAAGCGCGAAGACACGCACAAAATGGCGGAGGCCAACAAGGCCTTTTCGCATTACCGCTGGTAACCCTCTAAGCCCTAGGACACTCCCATGGCCCGCGAATATCCGCTCACCCGCTACCGCAACTTCGGCATCATGGCGCATATTGATGCCGGTAAGACCACCACGACGGAGCGCATCCTCTATTATACCGGCAAGTCGCACAAAATCGGCGAAGTGCATGATGGTGCTGCGACCATGGACTGGATGGAGCAGGAGCAGGAGCGTGGGATCACCATCACCTCGGCCGCGACGACAACGTTTTGGGAGCGCACCGAAGACGGCGAGAGCGCCCAGTCGGAGAAGTTCCGCTTCAACATTATCGACACCCCAGGCCACGTCGACTTCACCATCGAAGTCGAGCGTTCGCTGGCCGTGCTTGACGGTGCTGTCTGTGTTCTCGACGCCAACGCAGGTGTTGAGCCGCAGACCGAAACCGTCTGGCGCCAGGCTGACCGTTACAAAGTTCCGCGCGTTGTGTTCGTCAACAAGATGGACAAGATCGGCGCCGACTTCTTCAACTGCGTCCACATGATCAAGGACCGCACCGGCGCCGAGCCGATGCCAATCCAGATCCCGATCGGTGCCGAAGACCAGCTCGAGGGCGTGATCGATCTGATCACCATGGAAGAGTGGACTTGGAAGGGCGAGGACCTTGGCGCCTCTTGGACCCGTCAGGAGATCCGCGAAGAGCTCAAGGACACTTGCGACGAGTGGCGCTCGAAAATGATCGAGCTGGCCGTCGAGCAAGACGACGACGCGATGGAAGCCTATCTCGAAGGCGACGAGCCTTCGATTGAGAAGCTGCGCGAGCTGATCCGTAAAGGCACCCTCGATATGAGCTTCGTGCCGGTTCTCTGTGGCTCGGCCTTCAAAAACAAGGGCGTCCAGCCGATGCTGAACGCGGTGATCGACTACCTCCCGGGTCCGCTCGACGTGCCGGCCTATATGGGCTTTGCACCCGGTGATGAAGCGGAAGAGCGGAACATCGAGCGGAAAGCTGATGATGCGATGCCGTTCTCTGGTCTTGCGTTTAAGATCATGAACGACCCATTCGTCGGCTCGCTTACTTTCACCCGGATCTACTCGGGCAAGATCGAGAAGGGCGGCAACATCCTCAACTCGACCAAGGGCAAGAAAGAGCGCCTTGGCCGGATGATGATGATGCACGCAATCGATCGCGAAGAGATCACTGAGGCATTCGCTGGTGACATCATTGCGCTCGCGGGCTTAAAGGACACGACGACGGGCGACACGCTGTGCGATATTGCAAAGCCGGTGGTTCTGGAGACGATGACCTTCCCGATCCCGGTGATCGAGAAAGCTGTTGAGCCGAAAACCAAAGCCGACCAGGAGAAGATGGCAATCGCGCTGCAGCGTCTCGCGGCAGAGGATCCTTCGTTCCAGGTCTTCACTGATGTCGAAAGCGGTCAGACGATTATGAAAGGGATGGGCGAGCTCCATCTCGACATCCTGATCGACCGCATGCGTCGTGAGTTCAAGGTTGAGTGTAACGTCGGTGCGCCGCAGGTGGCCTATCGCGAGACGATCTCGGCCGAGGTTGAGCATAGCTATACGCACAAGAAACAATCGGGTGGCTCGGGTCAGTTTGCCGAGGTGAAGATGATCATCACTCCAACCGAGCCGGGCGAGGGTTATACTTTCGAAAGCCGGATCGTGGGTGGTGCAATTCCGAAGGAATATATCCCAGGCGTCGAGAAGGGCATCCAATCGGTGATGGATTCCGGCCCTCTCGCAGGGTTCCCGGTCATCGACTTTAAGGTCGCTCTGATCGACGGAAAGTTCCACGATGTGGACTCGAGCGTTTTGGCGTTCGAGATCGCTGGGCGTTCATGCATGCGCGAGGCCTTCAAGCTGCGCCAAGCTGGTGCGAAACTGCTCGAGCCGATGATGAAGGTCGAAGTTGTGACCCCGGAAGAGTATACCGGTGGCATCATCGGCGATCTGACCTCGCGGCGGGGTATGGTGCAAGGTCAGGAAGCGCGCGGCAACGCGATCGCGATCAATGCCTTCGTGCCGCTGGCCAATATGTTCGGCTATATCGACACTCTGCGCTCGATGAGCCAAGGCCGGGCGAACTTCACCATGCAGTTCGACCACTACGAGCCGGTACCGCAAAATATATCCGAGGAGATCCAGGCAAAATACGCCTAGCAGAAGTCGGTCAGGGTCTCCCAAGCGCAAAGAGCGCCCCGAGACTTCTGCCAAAAGTGATCAAAGAAATGGGCTGAGTTCCGAGCGGTTAACACCCGACAACGACAACAGACCCTCCAGAACGAGAGACTAGGCGCGACGCGCCAAGCGAAGAAAAAGGAGGCCACGATGGCGAAGGAAAAGTTTGAGCGTAACAAGCCGCATTGCAACATTGGCACGATTGGCCATGTTGACCATGGCAAGACGACGCTGACGGCGGCGATCACCAAGCAGTTTGGTGAGTTCAAGGACTACGATCAGATTGACG
>JBCDAS010000113.1:0-12292 GCA_039185235.1 Pseudomonadota bacterium | reverse complement strand
CGCCTCCGCGCCCAGTTCACCAACCTCGAGATCACCCTGGGACGTCTCCAGAACTCCCAGAACCAGCTCGCAGCGTTGTTCGGCGGGGCGGGGGGTGGCAGTGAGTTAATCGCCCAAACTCAGAGCAGGAAGGGCAGCAGAGCCGGGACAACGAGAATGGTGAGCAGGGTCGAGATCAGGACTAGGCCCGCGATAGCGCCAGGCTCGCCACCATAACGGGTTGCCATGATATAGACGGTCACAGCGCCGGGCGTGACGAATTGTAGGATCAAAACACCCGTTGGCAGCGGGCCGAGGCCCAGCGCCAGGGCGGTGGCAAAGGCCGACCCGCCGAGGACGATCAGGCGCAGGAGTGTCACCAAGAACGCGCGGCCTGTCTCGCTGACCTCGAGCCGGGCGATCGAGACCCCAAGCGTGATCAGCATGATCGGGATTGTGATCTGGCCCGCAAGCGAGAGGCTGCGTTGGGCGATCTCGGGCAGCTCCCAGCCCATCAGTGCAAAGACACAGCCGAGCCAGCTGGCATGCACGATCGGTTGCTGGAGCACTGATTTCCATTGGCCCGAGCCAGAGATCGCCCAGACGCCCAGGGTGAATTGCAGAATGACCCCGATGGCAAAGAGCACCATGGCCAGCGCCAGCCCGGTCTCGCCAAAAGCAAAGAGGCAAAGCGGCAGGCCGATATTGCCAGTATTGCCGAAGACCGCCGCCGTCCACCATGTGCGCGGTGAGAGGCCCACGAGGCGGAGCGCGCCCCACATCACCGCCATGGCGATGGCATAGCCGATCGCGGCAGCCAGCGCGATCTCGGCCAGGGCTTCAGGGGCCAGTCTGGTGCCAACCAGGGTTGAGAAGATCAGGCAGGGCAGGGAGAAATTCAGCACCAGGCGCGATACGAACTCGAGCTCATAGGCAATCCCGCTTCGTGCCCAGGCAAAGCCGACGGCGCCGAGCAGGAAAAGAGGGGCCGTGATGTTGAGGATCTCGAGCAGCATGCTCCGCCCCTTAGGCGAGGCATGGCTTGGGCGCAAGAATACGCTTGGCCTTTCTGGAACGCTGGTTCTAGATCGGGGCAATGCAGGAGGGAGGCGGTTTTGGAGCCCAGTGAGCCCCGGCGCCGGCGCAAGGCCCGCGCAACAACGCGTGAGGCAGCGGCGACCGAGTTGATTGGCGGGCGGTTTCGGAGCCTGACCGAGGCCGATTGCGCGCGGATTGATGCGGCGGTTCGCGAGATCCTGTCGGAGATTGGCCTCTCCGGCGCATCAGAGCATGCGTGTGAGATGCTTCTCAGCGTGGGTGCGCATGTCTCGGACGGGCGCATGACCTTCCCGCCCGACTTGCTTGATCGGGCGCTGCGCGATCTGCGCCGGCCAATCACGCTCTCGGGTCAGGATCCGCGCCACGATCTGTTGATGGGGCGTGGCCAGGGCTATGCTGGGACGGGCGGGGCCGCGCCCAATGTTCTGGATTGGCAGAGCGGGCGGGTTCGCCCCTCGACCCTGCAGGATCTGCGCGATGCGGCCCGTCTTGCGGATGCGCTGAGTCATGTGCAGTTCTTCTCACGCTCGCTTGTGGCGGGGGATCTGGAGGATCCGCGTGACTTGGACCTGAACACGGCGTTCGCAGCCCTCACTGGCACGGCGAAACATGTGATGGTCAGTGCGAGCGACGCGGCCCATGTCACGCCGATTGCCGAGATGGGCTATGCGATTGCGGGCTCGGAAGCCGCGTTTCGGGCGCGGCCTTTCCTGTCAATGAATGTCAATCACGCGGTGCCACCGCTGCGTCTGCATGCCGAGAGCTGCGATGTGCTGATCGCCTGTGTCGAGGCGGGTATCCCAGTTCATTGCAATGTGTTTGGGCAGTTGGGCGCCTCGAGCCCTGTCACCCTGGCAGGTTCGGTCGCGCAGACCCTGGCCGAGGCTTTGGCGGGGATGGTGCTGGCCTGGGCGGTTGACCCCGAAGCCCGCGCGATCTGCGGTCCGCGCCCGATGATCACCGATTTGCGCACCGGGGCGATGAGCGGGGGCAGCGGCGAGCAGGCGCTGGCAACATCGATGGCGGCCCAAATGGCGGCTTGGTATGGGCTTGCCAATTCCGCCATTGCCGGGGCCACCGATAGCAAGCTGCCCGATGCGCAAGCGGGCGCTGAGAAAGCACTGACCGTGGGTTTGGCGCTTCATTCTGGAGCCAATCTGGTGACCCAGGCGGTGGGCACACAGGCCGGGCTGATGGCCGTCTCGTTTGAGGCTTCGGTGATCGACAATGACATGCTGGGTGCGATCCTGCGCAGCGGCGCGCCCGTCGAGGTGTCCGAGGCGACACTGGCGCTGAGCTCGATCCGGGAAGTCGTTGCAGGGGCTGGCCATTTCCTGGGGGAGCCCGAGACCCATGGGCGGATGATCAGCGACTTCCTCTACCCTCAGCTCTATGACCGGCGCGGCATTGCAGAGTGGGAGAACGCGGGCGCGCCCGATATTCGGGCCGCGGCAAGCGCGCGCCTGCAGGAAATCCTGGCGACGCATCAACCTGGCCATGTACCCGCACCCCTGCAAGACGATCTGATCAGGAGATTCGGGCTTGAACCGCTCAAAGCCCGCTCAAGTTGTTAAGTCTTCGAAGACTTTCAATTCCAGGGAGATTTCTGCCAGATACCTCAGAAGTATGCCACGGCATTGCCGCAATGAGTTCACTTTTTGTCCCTATCATTTGTCTCGTCCATAGACGATTCCAGGCCAATGACGGGAAAACAAGATTGAATCTGGACGGAATTGTGGCAGGCTAAAATCTATTTAGTACTGAGTTCAGTCCTCGAGGCGTGTGGGGCACGCATCTCTTTGAGGGGTGAACTTGCCAGGAAACTGGCGCGTAGGGCCATGTGAGTAAACGGGATGAAACTCAACATTTGGGGTACGGTCGCGACCTTTGGCCGGACTGGATTGACAATCGGTCCGGTTCCCAAGACTGCGCCGGATCCAAAAGAGAAAATTGAGATTACCGAGGACGATATATTCTCGGGCAGCCGCAGACTGGAAAAACTGAGTGCGTTTGAGCGCATGGAAGTGCTCACAGATGCGCTGGAACGCTCGGTGCGTGAGCAAACCGGCCTGGAGGAGAGCTTCTATGAGCTTGTGATCCGGGTCCACCGCGCCCAGGCTGAGCTGGATCGCCCAGGCGGTGCACCAGAGACGGTGTGGAATCTGAATACGCAACGGTTGGACCAAGAAGTTCGGCGCCTGCAGGCGCTGATCGGGTTCATGGATCAGGCGACCTCGAAAATCGAGCTTTTGCAAACCCATTTCAAGGTCGTCACCTTCTCGGCCAGTGAGTTGGACTTGCAGGTGGCCCGGCGCGATTGCATCCTGTCAATCGATGAGTTCCTCGGTCGGGCCCGGCGCTGCCGGGGTGATGCGACGCGGTTCCAAGCGCGGCTGTACGAAGAGCGTGCCGAGGTGACCAAAGGCCCAAGAGAGATTTAAGGCCGGATCTCAGCACGGTCTTACGATTCTGCCTGAGCTTAACTTCCGCGCAAGCGTCCCTGATCCCTTACGGGATTACGGCGGGCAAAGCCCGCCACCCATGCAAGCATGGGCAGGGACGCAAGGCGCCTAGCTCGGAGCAAAGCGAGAGCAGTCCAACTGGGGCCAACGCGCCCGGGAGGGCGCAAAACATAGGTGTATGCGCGGGCTGGCCCGCGCATTCCGTTTGGTTCGATGATCTGTTGGTGGGATTTCGGTGCTGGCCTCCAGCGAGATCGATTGAGTTCAATCTGCCAAAGACGGCTTGAAGATCGGGAGCTTTGCTTCCACCCGCGCGCCCCCGCCTGGCGCGTCGTCAATGCACAGCGTCCCGCGATGGGCGCTCAACAGGCTGCCCACGACCGAGAGCCCGAGGCCGGAGCCGCCGGTCCCACGCGCCCGGGAGCCTTCCAACCGCGTGAACGGCTCCAGCAGAACGGGGCGCATTTCAACTGGAATGCCCGGGCCTTTGTCATCGACCGTAAGAACCAAGCTTGAGTGCTCAACCGTCAGGCTGAGCTGTGCTTGCTTGCCGAACTTGAGCGCGTTGTCGATCAGGTTGCCGATGATCCGGCGCAGGGCGAGGCGATCGCCGAGGACAGTCAGGCCCTGCGCTTTGGGCGCGATAGTCAGGCTCACAGCCTGGGATTGCACGGACCGATCCATCACTTCGGAGGCGATCAACTCGGCCAGTTCAACCAGTTCCTCATCCAACTCGTTGGCCCCCGCCCGGCTGGCGAGCAGGGCGTCATCGAGGAGTTGGATCATATCGGAGATGTCTTGGACCGCGCGGGCGCGCTCTTCTGGATCTGTGATCTTGTCAGCCCGCAACCTGAGCCGTGTCGCGAAAGTGCGTAGGTCATGCTGGATCCCGCCGATCAGCGCCATTCTTCCGCGGATCAACACGCTGAGACGGTCTTGCAGACGCTCGAATGCTGCGACCAGGGCGCGCAATTCGGGTGACCGGGCTCGGATCGCCGGCAAGGCCACGGGTTCTTGCATCGGATCGACCTTGTCGACCGCGACCGCGAGGCGGGAGAGTGGGCCGAACTCACGATGCAGAATGATCAAAGTCCCCAATGCAATCAGCGTCGCGATGATCGCTGGAACAAAGCCCACTGGAATGCCGACGGCGGCAACGACGATGGGGCTGGAGCTTTCCACGAACAGGATCTCACCATCTGGCAGGCCGATTTGCAGTTCGATCGCATTGATTGGACTGGCGATTGGCCCGCCGATGCGCGTGATCGGTTGCGGAAGGATCGCGACTTGGCGCGGTGCGAGGGCGGCCATGATCGGCTCGAAGAGCGCGGTTTCGATTGGGTCAAAACGCGGGGTCGATGCCACATCCGGCTCGCCTGGCCCAATCCAGACGGATAGGTTTCGCCCGCTGAGCGCTGTGAGCAGATCTTCGCGCTCCAAAGGATCTGTGCGCTCGACAATCTCGGTCATCGCCGCAAGGCGTTCCGGCGTCGGCAGCGCCGCTTTGCGCCCGCCATCGGCCGAGATGTAGAAGCCCGCGATCAGCGTCAGCCAGCCGGCAAAGAGCGCGATCATCACGATCAAACCGATCCGGACCGACATGCCGAAGCGCAGTCTCATGGCAGCGCTTTCACGGCAGGGGTGAAGAGGTAGCCATTGTTGCGCACCGTGGTGATCAGCTCGGTCTCTGGGCTCGCGCTGGCGAGTTTTCGGCGCAGTCGCGAGGTCAGCATGTCCACAGTCCTGTCATAGGGCTCGGCCTCGCGCCCGTGCAGCTGGTCGAGGATCTGGTCGCGCGAGAGCACGCGGCGAGGTCGGTGGATGAAACAGGCGAGCAGATCGAACTCGCCGCTGGTGAGCGAAATGGGCTGGCCATCGTTATCGTTGATCTGCCTTGCATCCAAATCGACGACGAAACGGTCAAAGGCATAGCGGCGCGAGCGCGCGTTTGTCTGCGGCTCTGCCACCCGGCGCAGGATTGCGCGGATCCGGGCCAAGAGCTCTCGCGGGCCGAACGGTTTCACGAGGTAGTCATCCGCCCCCATCTCGAGCCCGACCACCCGGTCGATCTCATCGCTTTTGGCGGTCAGCATCAGGATGGCAGGCCCGCCAGCGGCGCGCAGCCTGCGGCAGATCGAGAGCCCGTCCTCCCCAGGCATCATCAGATCGAGGACGATCAGGTCTGGGCGCAGACGCTCCAACACAGCATCCATCGCGACACCGCTTTCAGCCTGCTCGACCAACAAGCCCTCGCGACTGAGGAACTCTGCCAAAAGGCGGCGGATATCGGGATCGTCATCGACAATCAGAATTGTGGGCAGAATTGTGGGTTTGGCGTCGCTCATGGCCCAAGCATCGGCCAGCAGCGCAGGGTCGGCAAGCGTTTCGGGGCGGCGATTACAAACTGTTACAAATCATCGACCCACCGATACAAATCGTTTCCTTGCAGCGATATGGGAGCAACGTTCGTCGGCCATGTTTGGTCACAGGCGGCGCCGCGATGTCCCCCGTTCCCCAGCGGTGCCGCCCACGAACCCGGACAAGGATCGAGACATGATGAAAATCCTCTCTGCAACAGCCCTTGCGGCTGGGCTGGCCTTTGTTGCCTTTGCCGATGCCAGTGCCTGGGAGCGCAAGGCGCGCTTCACCAGCCCACGCGGCACCACCCTATTCGAGGCGAGCGGTGCCTGCGCGGGCGGGACCTGCACCCGCTCTGCAACCAGGACCACGGCGAAAGGGCGCAGCTTTGCCCGTGAAGGGACACGGAGCTGTTCCAATGGCGCCTGCTCGGTCTCTCGCACCTTCACGGGCGCGCATGGACAGACCTTCACGCGCGAAAGCTCGATCACCCGCTAACCGACCAAACCAAGGAGACGATGATGAAACACGCAATGAAGCTTGCTGCTTTGACGGCCTTGCTGCTCACACCGAGTTTGCAGGCCCAAGCCTCGGAAGAGATGATGGAAAAAGCCGCCGAGAACTTTGCACAGGCGGATGGGGATGCCGATGGCGCGCTGACGCTGGAGGAGTTCACCAAGCTGATCGACCTGAATGCAGAAGACGAGATCGGCCGGGCCGCAATGGTCAAAAGGATGGGCAAGCAGTCGACCGCGTTTGAGCGGGTGGATGCCAATGCAGATGGCATTGTCTCGACCGAGGAGTTGCAGGCCATGGCCTCTCGCGCGCAGCAGTAACAGAGCGATCTGTTGGGCTCCGATCCTGGGGCTGTGCTGTCACCAAGACCGAAACAAGAAGGAAGAGCCAGATGGGACATCTGATCGATAGCGCGGCACCGAAGGCTTTTGCTCTGGTCTGTATCGCTCACCTTTCTGGCTGTGCCTCGGTTGCGGTTGAGGCGGCGCATCTGGCGATCGACGAGGTGACCTTCAACCGCAAGATCGATGCCGCATGGTCAGGAGACCCGGCTGCGCAATACGCGGTGGGCAAGGCGCTCTGCTGCTCGGGTGATACGGCGGAGGGTATGGTTTATAACACGGCAGAGGCGTTGGTCTGGCTCTGCCGTGCGGCGGATCGGGGCAATGTGGACGCGATGGAGAAGCTCGCCCAGATCTTCGAGGGCGATCAGGTCGACGGCCTCAGGATGATCCGGCGCGCGATCAGTGCGCTCTCTGGCACGCCGCAGAACAGGGCGGCGGCCTATTACTGGTATCTCCAGGCCGACAGTGCCGGTCGCGCGGCGGCGGGTGAGACAGCGGCAGATTTGCATGCGAAGATGAGCCTTGCCGAGCAAGAGAAAGCGGCGCGGTACTTTGAGGACGCACCGCGTCCCTGCAGTTGGGCCGACCTCGCGGGCCCCTATGAGGGGGCCGGGTCATGAGCTGGGGCAGCCGGTTGATGCTGTTGCTGCCCGCTTTGCTGGGTGGCGCGTTGATCTGGCAAGCAGCCCAGGTCGCGCCCGCGCCAGAGCGTGTTCAGCTCGAGGAGCGCCGGGTGCCGGTGGCCTACATCTCGGCGGCGCCGGTGCGTTTTCGACCGCAGATCAGTGGGTTTGGCACGGTTGCGCCTGCCAAGGTTTGGACGGCGGTGGCTCAGGTGACCGGTCCGATCGACTATGTCAGCCCGGCTTTTGTGCGCGGCGGGTTCGTGCGCGCGGGCGAGGTGTTGCTGAGGACCGGGGCTGAGGATGCCCAGCTTGCCTTGGAGAGCGCGGAGGCTGATCTTGCCAATGCCCATGCGCAGTTGGAGGAGATGGCGGCCTCGCGCCACACGACCTTGTCGGCGCTGTCGATCGAACGGGAATCGCTGGAGCTCGCGGATGCGGATTTGGCCCGGACGCTGCGCTTGGCCGAGCGCGGTGTGGTCTCGGACTCGATTGTCCAAACGCAGCATCGCGATCTGCTTGCCCAGCGCGCAAAGGTGCAATCGCTGGAGGCGACGTTGCAGCTCTTGCCCGCTCAGATCGCCGCGCAGGAGCAAATGGTTGCCAAAGCGCGGGTCGCGCGCCAGAGCGCTGGTCTGGATGTTGCGCGCACCCTCATCAGGGCGCCGTTTGATGCCCGCGTGGCGCGCGTTGATGTTGAGATCAGCCAGTTCGTGACCGCGGGCGCGGTGATGGGCAGCTTGGACGGAATCGCCTTTGCCGAGGTCGATACGCAAGTCTCGCAACGCGAGGCGCTGTCTCTCGACCATCTGGCCAAGGCGTTCGGCGGGCTCGCCAGCGGGGCAAGCCATGATGCCGGTCCGCTTGAGCCCGCGGCATTGCAGCGTATCTCGGCGCAGGGTCCGGCAGAGGCGGTCGCGCTGACCGCGCAGGTCGTTTTGGAGACGGAGCGGGGCCGCTTTGCCTGGCCTGCCGAGATCGCCCGGATATCGGACAGTGTCGATCCCGAGACCCGGGCAATCGGTGTGATTGTTCGCGTCGCGAACCCCTATGGCCAATCTGGGCCCGCGCAGCCGCCCTTGATCAAAGGCACTTTTGCGCGGGTGGAGCTGGCGGCGCCATCGATTGAGGGTGCGATTTTGCTGCCGCGTGCAGCGATTAAGAATGGGCGCGTTATGGTCGTTGATGCGAGGGATCGGCTGGATTGGCTGCCCGTGGCGCCGATCTTCACCTCCGACGGGATCGCGGTTTTGGCGCCTGGGGCTTTGGCACCAGAGACGCGGATCATCACCAGCCAGCCGTCGCCCGCAATCAAGGGCTTGTTGCTGGACCCGCAACTGGATCAGCGGCTGGCTGGGTCTCTGGCCGAAGCGCCTGCGGGGTCAGAGCTGTGATCCGCTTTTTTGCCGAGCATCCGACGATTGCCAATCTGACCATGGCGTTAGTAATGGTGGTTGGCCTTTTCGCCGCGCCCCACCTGCTGCGCGAGACCTTTCCCCGGGTCGAGCCGCGCGAGGTTCAGATCACGATCCCCTATCCCGGTGCCGAGCCGGAGACGGTTGCGCGCGCGATCTGCACCCGGCTCGAGGACGCGCTGGAGGGAGTGCGCCATCTGGATGAGACCCGCTGCGATGCCTTCGAGGGCCGTGCCCTGGGCGTCGCGCGAATGCGCCAAGGCGGAGATTTCGCGCGTTTTACCACCGATGTCGAGGCGGAGGTCAGTGCGATCTCGGACTTCCCTGATCTGATTGAAGATCCGGTTGTGCGCCAGCTCGATCGCCAGGATCTGGTCGCCGTCGTCGCGGTGACGGGCGAGGAGCTTCAGGATCGCAACCAGCTCTGGGCTCTGGCCGAGGAGCTCAAGCGGCGGATGCTGCGCGCGGGGCTGCCGCAGGTCGAGATCGCAGGCTTCTCCGACCCCAAAATCCGGGTTGAGGTTGACGAAGCGGCAGCGCGGGCGATCGGTGTCAGTCTCGACGAGATCGCCCAGGCAGTCGGACGGCAGAATGTGGATTTGCCAGTGGGTGAGCTTGTCTCCGCCCAGGGTTCCACCCTGTTGCGGTTTTCCGATGAGCGGCGCGTCGCCGATGCCTATCGCGATGTGGTCATCGCCTCGAGCAGCATTGGTGGCGAGATCCGGCTGGGCGATGTCGCGCGGATCTATGAGACGGTTGCAGAGCCGGATATGGCGGTTGAGTTGAACGGCGCGCCTGCGGCGATCTTGCGGGTCTCGAAGGACGAGACCGAGGACACGCTCAGGGTGATGGCGGCCTTGCGCAGCTTTCTGGCCGAGGAGCAACAGCGTCTGCCGCCCGGGGTGTTCCTCACCATCACCGGCGATACGGCGGAGGTTCTGGACGATCGGCTGAGCATGCTGATCAAGAACGCCCTGCAAGGTCTGATCCTGGTTTTCGCGACCATGTGGCTGTTTTTCGGTGCGCGGCAGGCGTTTTGGATCACAGCGGGGCTGCCGGTTGCGTTTCTGGGCGCTTTGGCGGCGATGGCGGCGCTGGGCTACTCGATCAATATGCTGACGCTGGTGGCGCTCCTGATCGTGATCGGCATCCTGATGGATGACGCCCTCGTGATTGCCGAGAACATCGAGACCAAGCGGGCCCAAGGCTTGCCGCCGATCGAGGCCGCGATCCAAGGAGCGGGACAGGTGATGCCGGGCGTGATGGCCTCCTTCGTCACGACAGCGGCGGTTTTCGGCTCTCTGGCTTTTCTGCAGGGCGATCTTGGCGAAGTGCTGAGGGTTGTGCCGGTGGTCATGCTGCTGGTTCTGGCGGTCTCGCTGGTCGAGGCGTTTTTGATCTTGCCGGCCCATCTCTCCCACTTTGCGCCGCGATCGCCTGGCACGCCCCGGCTGGCGGATCGCTGGTTGGGCTTTGTGCGGGAGCATGTGGTGGGGCCGGTGGCCCGCGCGGCTGTGGCCTGGCGTGGTCTGACGCTTGGGATCGCTGTCTTGATCTTTTGCGCCTCGATCGCGGCCATTTTGGACGGGCGGTTGAAATTCGTGGCTTTCCCCGAGCTAGAGGGTGATCAGATCCAGGCCCGGATCGCCCTGCCCGCGGGCGCTCCAATTGAGCAGACCGAGGCGGCGATGGCCTATGTGCTGGCGGGGTTGGAGCGTGTCAACAACGCCCTGTCGTCGCGCAATCCCAATGGCGAGGATCTGGTCCGCGATATCGTGGTCACCTTTGGCGAGAACGCAGATATCGGCGGCTCGGGCGCGCATTTGGCCACGGCGCGGGTCGATCTGTTGAACACCGAGACCCGCGGCGCGACGATTGACGAGATTCTCGCTGCCTGGAAGGCCGAAGTGCCGCCAACGCCCGAAATGCGCCGCCTGAGCTTGGTCGAAGGGGTGGTCGGCCCTGCGGGGCGGGCAATCGAGATCCGGCTGGCCCATGATGATCTGGCGGTGCTGAAGTCCGCATCGCTGGCCCTGCAAGCCTGGCTGGCGCCATATGCGGGCGCTCAGAACATCGCCGATGATGCCGCTCAAGGCCGGCCGGAGCTGCGCTTTAGGCTGCGCGAGGGGGCCGGTGCCCTGGGTCTGGATGCACAGATGGTTGCCGATCGGTTGCGCGCGGGGTTCCAGGGGCTCACAGCCAAGGCGCTCCAGGTGGATGGCGCGAGCTGGGAGGTCGACTTGCGCCTCGATGCGCCCGGGCGGGACACCCTGAGCGATGTTCAGGGATATGCGATCAAGACGCCGAGCGGCGCGCATGTGCCGCTGACCACAATTGCCGAGTTCGAGGAGAGCCAGGGTTATGCAGTGCTGCGCCGGATCGATGCGCGCCCGACGATCACGGTCACGGGCGATGTGGATCCGGCGCGGGGCAATGCCGAGGAGATCCTGCGGGATACACAGACGCGGTTTCTGGCGGATCTGAGGGCGGACTATCCTGGGCTCGAGGTGCAGATCAAAGGCGCGAGTGCTGAGGCGGACCGGACCCAAAGCTCGATGGCTGCGGGATTGGTGATCGGGTTGTTGGTTATCTATGCGGTGCTCTCGATCCAACTGCGCAGCTATTCCGAGCCGCTGGTCGTGATGGCGATCATTCCGATGGCGCTGTCCGGGGCGGTCGCGGGGCATCTGTTGCTGGGGATCGACATGTCGATGCCCTCGATGCTGGGCTTTGCCTCGCTTGCGGGGATTGTCGTGAATGACTCGATCCTTTTGGTGCATGTGATCAATGAGGAGCGTGCCAAAGGCGTGCCCCTGGAGGCGGCTGCGCCCAAGGCCGCCATGGCCCGGTTTCGGGCGATCTTCCTGACCTCGATCACAACGGTTGTGGGGGTGACGCCGCTGCTGTTCGAGACCAGCTTGCAGGCGCAGCCGTTGATCCCGATGGTGACCTCGATCGCTTTTGGCCTGACGGCGACGACCGTTCTGATCCTTTTGGTGGTGCCTGCGGTCTATGCTTTGCTGGGCGATCTTGGACTAGCGTCGCGGGGCAGAGACCTCTGCGCCGAGGAACGATTCGCATGAGTTGCAGTTGAGGACGCCCCAGAGATGGGTGTTTGCTTAATTGATATGCGCTCTTGCGATCAAGCATCCAAAAAAGCAGCAGCGCCAGAGTGAAAGAGATCCATTTAGGCAGCTGGGCTTGTTCTGCTCGGGTAACCCCGCATAGGCTGAGCGCGCAGGCTTTCTAGGGTTCCGCCTCAGGGGACTGGTCCGAGAGAAAGCGCTGGGGCGGCAAATTCCGTCTTGGCACACGGCGGGGGAAAATCCCGGGAGACTCACTGCAACGGTCTTGCCGCCCCCTTCTGTTCCGCCAGCGGCAATTCCGCAAGCGCATGGGTGGAACGCGACCGGGAGACAGAGAGATGAAGCTGAAGACGCTCGTCACGACCACCCTCGCAGCGTTGATCGCCCTTGGCGCGCTGCCCGCTCAGGCGGAAGAGAAAACCGAATTCAAGATCGCATGGTCGATCTATG
>JBCDAS010000112.1:0-12326 GCA_039185235.1 Pseudomonadota bacterium | reverse complement strand
GGACCCAGTAGATCCAGTAGATCCTATTGACGTCATTCACTCGCCGACAGAACCACCAGCCCTTACTGAGCGTATCGAGGCGGAAAACCTGTTCCTGAACGGCGACTACCGTGGCGAGGGTAGCTCTGCGGCCTCGGGTGACTGCCTCTGAAATGGCCTCTGCATCTGATTTGCCGCGCTTAACGTAGGGCTTCACGTAGATAGGCGCGACTAAGCGAACGTTATGGCCTAGCCTGGTGAACTCCCGCGACCGGTAGTGGTCGGTACCGCAGTCCTCCATGCCAATCAGGCACGATTCCAAGCGTTCGAAGAACTAACGCACTTGGCGACGCCGAAAGGATCGGCTGAAGGCTACCTACTCATCGGCCGCGATGCCGTGAAGATGAAAGACCTTCTTAGCCAAATCAAGGCCGACTGTTGTAACTTGCATTGGGTGGCTCCTCTCTTATCAGTTCTCGACAACTGTATTATGGCGCATTGCGACGACAATGGAGCAAGAGCCATCCACCCCATCTCGTAAGGCACACATTGTACCAGTCATTCGCTACCCTCCATTTTCGGCGGATCGACAGACTTTCAGCGATATGCCACCCCCAATTGGGAAGGAACCTGATCAGACGTTCAGCAGCAGGTATTCGCGCTCCCACGGGCTGATCACGCGCATGAATTCTTCGTACTCGTGGGCCTTCACGGCGGCGAAGAGTTGGGAGAAGTCTTCTCCCAGGACCTCGCGCAGGGGGGCGCAGGCGCGCAGTTCCTCGACTGCCTCGAGCAGGCCATAGGGCAGCTCTCGGGCGCGGGCGTAGCTGTCGGAGTTGACTTCACCCCTCGGCTTGGTTTCCTCGACCAGGCCCAGATAGCCGCAGGCGAGCGTTGCAGCGATCGCCAGATAGGGATTGGCATCCGCCCCGATCACCCGGTTCTCGATCCGTCGCGCGGCGGGGCTCGCAATGGGGGAGCGGAAACCCGTTGTCCGGTTATCGCTGCCCCAATCGAGATTGATCGGGGCCGTCATATCCGGCACCAACCGCCGGTAGGAGTTCACATAAGGCGCCGCCAAACAGCAGGCCGCGCGGAAATAGGCCTGTTGGCCACCGATGAAGTTGTAATAGGCGGCCGAAGCACTGCCATCCGGGTTGGAGAAAATGTTCTGCCCTGTCTCGGCATCCACCACCGATTGGTGGACATGCATGGCCGAGCCCGGCTGCTCCTCCATCGGTTTGGCCATGAATGTCGCGTAGCAGCCACAGCGCATGGCGGCCTCGCGGATCAGGCGCTTGAACAGGAAGACCTGATCGGCGAGATCCATCGGGTCGCCATGCATCAGGTTGATCTCCAGCTGCGCCGCCCCGCTCTCTTGAATAATGGTGTCGATATCCAGGCCAAGCGCCGTGGCGTAATCATAGATATGCTCGATCACCACGTCATACTCATCCACTGCCGCGATCGAGTAGGCCTGCGCCTTTTGCGCGGCCCGGCCCGAACGGCCAATCGGTGGCTCCAGCGGGTAATCGGGATCGGTGTTGGGGCGGGTCAGATAGAACTCCAACTCAGGCGCGACAACAGCCCGCCAGCCGCGTGCCTGGTAGAGATCGAGGACCCGGCGCAGAACCGAGCGGGGCGCGAAAGGCACATAGCTGCCGTCGCGCTCGCAGACATCATGGATCACCTGCAACGAGCGGTCATTGGCCCAGGGCACCGCGCGCGCCGTAGCCAGATCCGGCACCAGCATCAGATCGGAATCGGTGTCATAGCCCTTCTGATTATCGAGCTCCGGATAATCGCCGGTGATGGTCAGAAAAAACAGCGAGGTCGGCATGAAGGTCTGCGCCGATCCGATGAACTTCGAGGCGGGCATGACCTTGCCCCGCCCGATACCGGCGAAATCCGAGCACACACACTCGACCTCCTCCACATGGTGGTCGCGCAGCCATTGCGAGAGGCTTTCTTCATCGCGGTATTCGGGGCCGGGCGAGACATCAAGGCTGATCTCGGGCGTCACGCGGCGCAGGCCGCGCTCTGGGGTATCGGGGTGGTTCATGGGATCCTGCTCCATTGATTGCCCCGTCATAGCACGAAATTGCTGCCCTGCAGCAAGCTTCAGCGCGCGGCGGCTGCATGCCCCTCGTCCACCACGCCATGGCAGTAATCCGCCAGCGCCTTGCGATCCGGGAAGTCCGTGGGATGCACAGGCTCATGGTAAGTCACCACCACCCGTGAGCCGAAGGAGCGCTCCATAACCGTGCGGATATGCCCGCCAAACGGCATCGAGCCCCACCAGCCAAAAAAGTTCTCCGGCAAGCCCGAACCCTCGGCCGTCAGATAGCGGATCGAGACCGGTTGGATCCAGATATGCTCCGCCGGGACGTCAGCAAAAAACGCGGAGAAGAGCGAGCTTTTAAACGGCAACACCCGCAAGCCATCGGTCGAGGTGCCTTCGGGGAAAAAGCACAAGAGCTGCCCCGCGTCGATCCGGTCGCGCAGCACTGCCTCCTGCCGCTTCGCTTCAACCCGCTTGCGCTCGATAAAGACCGTGCCGGCGACCCGGGCGAGAAACCCGACCCCTGCCCAATTCGCGACATCGGATTTCGAGACAAAATAGACCAGCCTTACCGAGCGAAGCACAACGATATCCGACCAGGAACAATGATTGGCCACCAGCGCTCCGCTTTCAATCGGCACCCCACGGACCTCGCGCTTCAAGCCGATCAGCGTCAGGCAGGCCCGCGCCCAGATCTGCGCGACCCAGAAATGGTAGGAGATCACATGCCCGATCACCTTGCGCAGCGATGCGCCGAGGACAAACAAAACCCCCAAAAGCGCTGTGATGCCAAGGGCCGCTGCCAGGCGCACCCCACCAATCACACGGTTCACAAACGGCGGCTCAGAGAGCGGCGCCGGGTCCGTCTCGTTCCAAGTCACGCAGGCGCGCTCCCGGTCGAGGCGGTCTTGCGGTCGCGGGAGTAGTAGTTGCGATAGCGATCGACCATACGGGTCGTATCCATCAAGAGGCAAACATCGACCGTGTTGAACTCATGGTCGATAAAGGCCCCTTCGCCGACGAAACCACCGAGGCGGATATAGGCTTTGATCAACGCGGGCAGCTGGCGCATCGCCTCGCCTCGACTGACCCGCTCTTCCGGCAGGATGTCCATCGCGGTGAAGTTCTCGGAGACCGCGCGAACCCGCAGATCCGGCGGCGCGAGGTGATTGTGATGCAGATAACTCAGCGCCTGGGCGATGGGTGTGACCTCCTGCCCATGAAAGCTTGCGACCCCGAACATGATCGAGATCTTATGGGCATTCACATACTCGCCCAGACCGGTCCAGAGCATATGCATGCCCGCGCCGCCGCGCACTTCAACATCGACACAGGATCGCCCAAGCTCCACCGAGCGACGGCCAGGCGCTGTCAGCTTCGCCAGATCGTATTCCGAGGCGCCGTAGAACCCAATCCCCTCGCGCGCTTTGACATCGCGCATCAAGCGATAGACCCCAACCACACCGCGTTCGATCTCGGGCCGGGTGCAATCATTGTCGATTAAAAGGAGATGTTCGAAATACGGATCATAGCGGTCTTTTTCACGTCGATCCTCGGCATCTTCGGGGGATGGCGTCGCGCCCATTTCCTCGACAAAGACGCGATACCGCAAGCGCTGGGCAGCCCGAACATCCGCCTCGCTTTCCGCAAGACGCACGGTAAATCGCCCGGCCTCGATTTTCATCGCGATCCTGTCCCTGTGGACGCGGTTCCCCCAGTGGATCCCGCAATAGGCGCGGACACTAGGGGCAATAGCCCTGTGGCGCAACTGTCACCAAGTTACGTTCAAGCAGGAAACGCGGGGATTATCAGCGCTCGGCAGATTAACCCTTCATTAACCGCAACGCCGTCAGTAAAGATCTTCAGAGAGGATCTCGAGCGAAACAGCATCTAGTAAAAGCACGGTTTTGCCGACTTCCTCGAAATTGACAGTGGCCCGGTTGCGGGTCACCGACTGGATTTGACCGATCCCCCATTCGGGGCATTCCGGATTGCGGACAAGGGTGCCAGGCTCGAGCAGAAACGACATCGCGTAGACATAGTCCACCTCGATAAACAGACCAGAGGAGCAGCCAAATGGACCAACAAAGCGCACTCGCCCCGTTGATCGCGACACGTATGTGCCATGATCTGGCGAGCCCTGTGGGCGCGGTTGCCAATCTGGCCGATATGCTCCGCGACACGGTCGATGATCAGGCTGCGGATGATCTGGCAATGCTCTGCAAGACGGCGGAGCGGAGCACGGCTCTGCTCAAATTCTTCCGCTTGGTTCTTGGCAGCCGCGCCGCCTCGGAACCGGGCATCTCCGCCAAAACCTTCATCGATCTCGCACAGTGCCAGGCGATCCCCAGGCGCATCGAGGTTGAGATCCGGACCCGCGCTGAGACCCTCACCGCCGAGCAGGCGCAGATGATGGGGCTTCTGCTGATGGTTGGGGTCAGCCTTGTTGGCCTGCGCGGACAAGTGATCGTCACGCTTCCCGACCGGCCCGGCGACCTGCCCACGGTGCAAGCCATGGGGGAGAAGGCCGCGCTCAGTCCCGAGAAGCGTGAGATCCTGATGGGCGGGCAAGTCGATCACGCAACCCCAGGCCTGATCGAATTCATGCTGCTGGCGGATCTTTTGGGGGGAACTCAGATCGCGGTCGAAGAAGAACCGGGCAGGATCCAACTCGCGATGCTCCATCAACTGGGTGAGAGCCCCGCCGCATAGATCGGTATCTTCGCCTTGTAACTCTCTGCCGCCGCGCCAAAGCGCTGGACCGCTTCTTCGTCCAATGTCCGCACGATCTTGCCGGGCATGCCAAGCACCATCGAGTAGTCCGGCACCTCCATCCCCTCCTTGATCAACGCTTTCGCACCGATCAAGCACCCTTTGCCGATCTTGGCCCCGTTCAAAACCAACGCGCCCATACCGATCAGGCTGCGATCACCAATCGTGCAGCCATGGAGGATCGCGCTATGCCCGACGGTCACATCTGCGCCTATCAGCAAAGGAAAACCGGGATCCGTGTGGCAAACGCAATTGTCCTGCACATTGCTTCCCGGTCCCAAAATGATCGGCTCATTGTCTCCGCGCAGGACAGCGTTGAACCAGATCGAGGACATCTCGGACAGCCGGACATCTCCGATCACCTGCGCTCCCGGAGCGATATAGTAGTGTCCCTCTGCTGGCAGAGACGGTTTCCGGCCCTCTAACGCATAGGTTGTCATGTCTCCCTCGCCTCAAATTCCCGGTAAAGCGCGTTCACATGGTCGAAAATCCCCTTTTGACGGCGCCAACGCAGCCGCTCGGCCGCAATTATTGTTTCAATTCGAGCGAAACACCGATCAAGGTTGTCATTTATCAGGACATAGTCGTACTCGGCCCAGTGCGAAATCTCGGCCCGGGCCTCGGCCATCCGCTGCGCAATGACCTCCTCGCTATCCGCGGCTCGGGCGCGCAGGCGCCGCTCCAATTCCTCGATCGAGGGGGGGAGAATGAAGACCTTCACCACCGATTGACCGAGGTCGGACGCTCCCAATTGCTGCGCCCCCTGCCAGTCCACATCAAAGAGCACATCCCGCCCTTCGGCCAAAACCCGCTCCACCGGGCCGCGCGGACTGCCATAGGAATTCCCGAAAACGGATGCGTATTCGAGCATCTCTCCCGCCGCCACCATCCGAGAAAACTCTTCCTTTTCAACGAAGTAGTAGTGCTTACCGTCTTCCTCCCCAGGCCGCTTCGGCCGGGTTGTCGCGGAAATTGAAAGCGCGAAGGCGGGATCACTCTCGAGCAACCGGCGTGACAGGGTCGACTTTCCTGCCCCAGACGGCGAGGACAAAATGAACATGATCCCCCGCCTGCTCTCGGTCCAATCACTCGAATTTGAGTTCATTTGCTCAGGTCTCCACCCCACCTATCGGTTCTCTATTGGAAGACCGCGCCCGCGAGGTCAAGCCACGCACTCCGACCGAGTTGGCACGCCCTTTGCAACCTATCCGAGCAGAACGTGGCGGCTAGCGGAATTAGTCGCGAGATGCTACTAAGGATGGTGAGATGACAAAAGACCATGATGATGAGACGGTTTGCATTGATTTCTCGCGGGCGCGGCTGACAAGAACGACGGATATGCTGCATACACAAACACGCGCGCTGTTCTCTTATTGGGACCGCCTCCGGGCTGGTCGCCCCTTGCCGTTCCGTGCCGAGATCGATCCGCGCGACATGGAATGCGACGCGCGCAACCTGTTCATCCTCGAGAGCGTTGGCGAGGGCAATATCCGCTTCCGCCTCGCAGGCTCCGCCATCGCCGATGCCTTTGGCATGGACCTGCGCGGCATGTCGATCCGCTCGATCATGAGCGGGCGCTCGCGTGAGAGCATCGCCGCCCTGATCGACGAGGTTCTGGCCGAACCCGGCGTTGGCTATGCCCGCCTGGTCGAGGACACCGACAGCGCGACAAGCTGGGAGATCCTTCTCCTGCCGCTCAAAAGCGATTTTGGCGCGGTCGACCGGATCATCGGCGCACTCAACCCGATCTCTGGCACACCGTCCAAAGCGGGTGTGACGGTTGGCATGCTCAAGTTCCAAATCGACGAGATGAGCATCCGCCCCGTGAACCATCCAGCTCCCGAGAAAAGCCAGATGCCGCTCCGCGCCCCGGAATTCGCGGAAAGCCAAGCCCCGTTCGAAGGGGCGCCGACCGCCAGCAAGTTCGTCGCGATCGAAGGCGGCAAAGCCCGTCGCGAGGGTGGCGACACCCCCCGCCCCCGCACCCATCTGCGCCTGGTGAAGGACGACTAGTCCTTCTTCACAATCCCGGTGAGCGAGGCGACAAACAGCGTGGTGATCAACCAGCCCATCGCGATATGGATGTTGAGATAGAGCCGCGCCCAGGTCCCCCCTCGCGGGATCCAATGCGGCTCCTGATGCAGGTTCACCAGCGGCACAAAGGTGTCGACCGCATAGATAACGGGACTGAACGGCTGGAAATCCGGAACCGCCTCCGCGAAGGCCGCATAAGGATCCCGCTTGTCCTTTCGCGCCACCTTCCATTCCTGCTTCAACAGGAACGGATTGTTCGGCACCATCTCCCGCGCGGTCTTTGCAGCGTCAAACGTCAAGAACCCAAATGCCATGAACAGCGCGGCCCAAAGCAAGCTGTTCATCGGGCGGTATCCATAGCCCGACACGATGCCGAACAGCCCACTCCTGACCCAGCGCAGATACATCCCAGCCCAGGCCCAAGCAGAAGTCGACAATCCACGCACGCTCTCGAACCAGGGGCCCAACCTTGCGCGCGCCTGCAACAGATCCGCGCGCCGCTCCTTTTGCGCCTTCCTGATCAGAATCCGACGCGCATCCTCCGCATGCCCCATCTCCCGCAGCACCTTGGCCACTTGCTCGAACGGCTGCGGACGAAAATCGACCGTGAGATCCGACTCCGACTGTCTTTCCAGCCATGTCATCCGCATCGCCGCGTTGGTGGGCGCGTCGCCCGCAAACCGCTTATAGGTGAACCCGTCAAGGACCAGTTTGCCGGGCGCAGGCCAACTCTCCGCATCGTCTACCAGCGTCCCGACTTCGGCGGCCGTTAGGTCAACAGTCCCTTTCGGTCGTTCCAATTGGCTCTGAAAGAAAAAGCCCCCATCTACTTGAGCACGTTTAAGAAGCAGAGCCTCGCCCGCCGCCCGGAACGTGCCGCCAATGCAGGCGAGATCCCCGCCCAGCTCCGCGCCCAACAGGCGCACGGTGCCATGGGCCTCGAACCCGGCGCGCAGGAACATGCCGCCTCGCGTTTTCAGCCCGTCGGCATGTAACGCCACATCCGACGCCCGGAACGTCCCGCCATCACAGGAGAGATTCCCGCCCAGCTCCGCGCCCAACAGGCGCACGGTGCCATGGGCCTCGAACCCGGCGCGCAGGAACACCCCGCCTTGCGCCTTCAACCCGTCGGCATTTAGCGCCACATCCGACGCCCGGAACGTGCCGCCTATGCAGGAGAGCTCCCCGCCCAGCTCCGCCCCCGACAGGCGCACGGTGCCATGGGCCTCGAACCCGTCGCGCAGGAACACGGGTCCTGACACCTGAACCCCATCCGCGAACAGGCTGTCGCCGTCCTCACCTTTCCCGGACAGGCAGCTGCCGGACAGGTCGAGCCGCGGCAACCCTGCGTCCACTAGAGTAACAGGTTCCCGAACCTCGCAACGGGACAGTATCAAAGGCCGCAGGTTTTGACAGAATGCGAGGCTCAGCTTACCCTCGACCCGCGCGCCTCGCAGAGCGACGCCAAAGGGGTCGACCGGATGGTCGTCATCCCCGCCCAGGGCGAGGAAGCGGATCAGTTGGGCGCGGATTGTGGGGGCGGTTGTGTCATCCGGCTCCGGGCGTTTAGAGCCGAGGATGCAAGGCTTGCCCCGCACGCAGGCCGCGATCAGGTCCTTTTCGGCTTTCGGGAGCGTCTCAGGATCGTTCAGAAACTCTGGTTTTCTATGGGTCATCCTCAAATACCTAACTGACCAGTTTGAGTTATGAAAAACCTACGGAAGAGTTATGGAAAAATGCCCCTCGATTCAGGCCTTGTCAGCAAGGAAGCCGGGCAGGTCGCCATAGCCTGTATGGCGATGCTCGAATTCCAGCCCCAACCGGGCTGCTTGGTCGCGGGCTTGCTCGACCAAGGCAGGGTCGTCGAGTTGGCTCAGATAGATCAGCTTCTCGTAATTGCCGAAGATCATATCGCGCAGCTCTGGGTGCCGGTCGAGGCCCATTGGCTTCCACACGAAAGCATCGAATTGCTTCACGAGAAAGTCGGTGAGATAGAAGGCCGTTATCTCATCCGGATGCTCGGCAAAGGTTTGATTTCCTTCGAAAAAACTGTAGCAATGGGGTCCCGCGATACGCTCGACCTGGAGCTCTTCGCAGACCATGTCCAAAAGCCCGCCTGTCCCGCAATCCGCATAGACGACCTTGATGGTCTCATAGCCCTTCCCCCGCGCCTCAGCTACCTTTGCCCGCACCGCATCCGGGATCTGGTCGGGAAAGAGATGCAGCTTCGCGGGCAGGCAGGTGAGCTCCAAATGCTCCCACCCATTGATCTGCTTCAGAGCCAAAATCTCCCGCGCCAAGGCACCGCAGGCGATCATGAGGGTCCTGCCCTGCCCGCCCTCAACAGCCTCGAGCCCAGTCTCCGTCAACTCCTGATCGGTCAGAGCCATCGCCTCACCAAGTTAGCAAACACCCCCGCCATCCCTGCGCGCTGAGCCGCCAAAGGCAAGTGTTTTGTGGGCAGGCGGAGAAGTCGTCCTCTGACGAGCTAGCTGGTTGGCTCAGCAACCTCTTCTCCGGTAGGAGCTACCTCCTCCAAGACCGGGCCTGGGATGTCCTCTTTGAAGGTCAAAAGATCCTCCCGTTCAGGGATCATTACGAGATCAGTTGCTTCGATCCACTCTTTGACCAGGCCGCCATAGTTCATAGCCGTATAGTCAAAGTTTAGATCAAAACCTTCTTGGATTAGCGTCTCAATTAGCCCGCCCCGCGCCACTACCCTTGCCAGACGCGCAGACTTCGGTGAGAGAGGTTCGCCGGTCTGCTTGTCGAAAACCTGAAATCCGGCATAGATCGTGCTGTCGCTGGGCCCAATGAAGAGGGTCACCCCAGGATCTGCCATCACCACACTTGCAAGTACCACCGACATATGGGCCGGCTTAGTGCCCGAGAGGCTACCCAGCAATCTCGGCTTCACCAGCTCCTCAAACCGATCTCGGGCGAGCTTTTGCAACGCTTCGCGCCCCCAATCTGTCCGTTTGACGTCAATCTCTGGCGGACGCACCTCTTGAGGTTCATCGCGTGCATCGGTTCCGGCTTTGAACCGTGGCTCTGTCGAGATGCCGAACTGCTCTTTGACTTTCTGTTCACCGACCGGCCAGTCGACCCAGGCATCGTCACTTACATAAATATCCACTTCTTCTATGAAGTAGGTCTGTTGAACTTCGGTCGAGAGCGGTGACGGATACTCCGGTGCACAACCAGCGGCGATAACGACTGCTGCAAGGGCTCCAACTGCCCGTGAGAAACCTACTGCCATAATCACTCCTTGAAATAGCTGTCTCTCAATAGAAAACCATCGGATCTGGATGATCCAACTCTACCGATTTCAATATCTGAGGAAGTCTGCTTTTACAACTGTCCAAGCAATCTCGGTTTGTGCGTCAGGCCCCAGCGGCGAGCTGGTTGTGCTTGCGTGCCATGAAGTCTTTGGCGGTCTCGACGGCGACTGCCGCGTCGCGGCAATAGGCGTCAGCGCCGATGGCTTTTCCGAACTCCTCGTTCAGCGGAGCGCCGCCGACTAGGACAACGTAGTCGTCGCGGATGCCCTTTTCCTTCATCGCGTCAATCACCACTTTCATGTACGGCATCGTGGTGGTGAGCAGCGCCGACATGCCGAGGATGTCTGGGCTATGCTCGTCAATCGCCTCGAGATAGTTCTCGACCGGGTTGTTGATGCCAAGGTCATAGACCTCGAACCCGGCGCCTTCCATCATCATTGAGACCAGGTTTTTGCCGATATCGTGGATGTCGCCTTTTACCGTCCCAATCACCATAGTGCCCAAGCGCGGCGCACCGGTCTCAGCCAGAAGCGGCTTCAAGATCGACATGCCCGTCTTCATTGCATTGGCGGCCAGCAAAACCTCAGGCACAAACAGGATCCCGTCGCGGAAATCGATGCCAACGATACGCATGCCCTCGACCAGCGCTTTTGTGAGCACGTCATAGGGCATCCAGCCGCGTTCGAGAAGAATGTTGACCCCCTCCTCGATCTCCTCCTTGAGACCGTCATAGAGGTCGTCATGCATCTGCTGGACGAGTTCCTCGTCATCAAGCTCGCTGAGGATGATCTCGTCTTCTTCTTCCGCCATCACCAGATCCCCATGATTTCTAACGCGAAGGTCGCGTGTGGATAGCGCACGCTCCCAGATTTATTCCGCTTGGACTAGAGCAAAATCGTCATTTGCCGATTTTATTGCGACGAACTGTTAAATTGTCGCTCACATGCCGGAAGAACTTCCTGCGATTCCAGACCTTTCGGCCCCGCCGCTCCAGTTGTTTTTTGCATCTTTGCTCCATGCCGCTTTGACTTTGGCGATGAAATAGATCGTGGTGAAAACAGTCAGCGAGACGGGGCGTTTCAAAAGCAAACCAAAAGCGGCTGAAAGCGGCATCTTCCGGCTATCGTTAAAGTCCTGCAAATCAGGATAGAGACCTTCGACCTGGGTGTTGCCCTTGCACCAGCGGGTCCTGGCCCTGACAAGGGCAGAGAACCCCTCGGGCACTGGCCAAAAGAACCGCGGAGAGACTTGAACCCGTTCGTCTGGCTCAAAGTTAAGCCGAATGAACTTGTCATCCGACAGGATCTCTGGCCAAGCGTCCCATCGGGCGCGGCCAGCTTTATTGGTCGCATAGAGACCGCAGCCACTGACCCCATCGGCCACGAAGGGCAGGTTCTTCCACGTCTCTGAGTATTTCCGCGTCACCCAATTGTCGCCATGCACAAGTTCCGGAGTGCCGCTCGCATAGCGGGGCTGATCGGTGTCGAGCGCTTTGCCAAGCGCCGCGAGCATGCCAGCTTCGATCGTGACATCGCTGTCGAGATAGACCAAAGCATCGGCATCTGTTTCGGCCTCGGCCGCGTTCAAGGCGCGTGTTTTTCCACCCTCGGCGAGATCAAGTACGGTCAGATCGATGCCATGTTCGGCCGCCTCACCGATCAGCGCCCGGGCGGCATCGGCGGTCTTGTCCGAACACCCATTGGCCGCCAACACGATCTGAACCGACTGTCCCGGACGTAGACTGTCATGCTGCGCAATGACGGATCTCAGACAGGTTGAGATTGAATGCTCTTCATTTCGGGCCGGTATGATGACCGCGGTTCTCATCCATCTCGCTCCCTAACGGGCTCGGCGCTCAATCAGCGCCGACGCCGTCACCTGCGCCGACGTCGACGCGCGCGCTGCGGCTGCTGCTCTTCATTGGTTCCATCACTTGCGGAGGAGAACCCGCCGACGCGTCTCGAGATTTCATCGAGCGTTGGCTTTTCTTGCGGGATATGCGCCTCAAGTGCGGCCCGCATCGCGCGCAGATGCTCGGGCTTGGTGCCGCAGCATCCACCGATTAACCGTGCCCCGAGATCTCGCGCCAGCCGGGCATAGTCAGCCATCAGTTCAGGTGTCCCGTCATATTGGATCTGGCCGTCGACATATTTCGGGATGCCTGCATTGCCTTTCGCGATCAGAACCGCGTCGGGAGC
>JBCDAS010000111.1:0-12380 GCA_039185235.1 Pseudomonadota bacterium | reverse complement strand
GCCCAATGGGCTGCCGCATCCAGCGCGGCTTCGATGGGTTCGAACAAGGCGTCGACCTCCTCTTCGGTGATCACCATGGGCGGGCAGAAGGCGACCGTATCGCCGATCGGGCGCAGGATGACACCATGGTTGAGCAGTTCTTTGACAACCTGGCCAGCGACCTTGCCGGGCTCGGCAAACATCGCCGCCGACTTTGGATCAGGCGAGAGTTCCAATCCGCCCATCAACCCACTTGCCCGCGCCTCGCCAACCAGCGGATGCTCCGCCAACCGCTTGAGATGCGCCTCGAACCGGGGGGCCACTTTGCGGACATTCCCGAGGATGTCACGGCTTTGATAGAGCTCCAGCGTCTTCACTCCAACGGCACAACCAAGCGGATGGCCACCATAAGTGTAGCCATGACCTAGAACCGGGTGACGGGAGCTTTCCGCTTCGATCGCCTCGGCCATCTCGGCATTCATCGCAACCGCCGAGAGCGGCGCATAGGCGCCTGTCAGCTGCTTGGCCATCGAAACGGATGTCGGCGCTCTGCCTCCCTTGTCCATCCCATGCGTGGTCGCGCCGAACCAGTTGGCCGTACGGCCAAAGCCGCAGATCACCTCATCATCGATGAACATGATGTCGTATTTCTCGAGCACGTCGCCGATGGCTTTGAAATACCCTTCGGGCGGCACGATCACGCCGCCTGCGCCCATCACAGGCTCGGCGATGAAGGCGGCAACCGTCTCGGGCCCTTCGGCGAGGATCAGATCTTCCAAGTCTTGAGCCAGCCGCGTGACGAACTCCGCCTCGGTTTCGCCCTCATGGCCTTCGCGCCAGTAATGCGGCGTCGTCGTGTGTTTGACGAAGTCAAAAGGCAGATCGAAGCTCTTGTGGTTGTATGGCAGCCCGGTCATCGAGGCCGAGACCAGGGTCACCCCATGGTAGCCCTTCTTGCGCGAGATGATCTTCTTCTTCTCCGGCTTGCCCATCGCGTTCATGGCGTACCAGACCAGCTTTACCTGGGTGTCGTTCGCCTCGGATCCGCTGGAGCAATAGAAGACCCGCGCCATGGGCACCGGGAACATGTCCTTGATCTTCTCGGCCAGCTCAATCGCTGGCTCATGCGTGCGCCCGCCGAAGAGATGGTAATAGGGCAGCTTCGCCAACTGCTCCTGCGCGCATTCGATCAGTTCGCGGTCCCCAAAGCCGAGACCCGCACACCAGAGGCCCGCCATCCCTTCGATGTATTTCTTCCCCGCCTCGTCATAGACATAGATCCCCTCACCACTGTCGATGAGATGCGCACCAACCTGACGGTGCTGGCCTGCGTTAGTGTACGGATGCAACAGCGCCTCGATGTCGCGCATCTGGCTGTTGGTGAGCTGATCATTGGCCATGACGATCTCCTAAACTGGTCGAGATCAGCCTACGCCTCGGCGCCTCCCTCGCCAAGGAGAGAGTTAAAGGAGTTGCAGCGACACTTTCTCTAACGCGGCCTGTCCGGCGACCGAGTTGCCATAGGCGTCCAGGGGGGGCGACCAGACGCAGGCCGCGAAGGCTCCAGGATGGACGACGATTATTCCGCCACCAACGCCCGACTTGCCCGGCATACCAACGCGGTAGGCAAACTCGCCGGATTGGTCATACATTCCACAGGTCCGCATGATCGCGCGCACCCGTCTTGCATGGGTCCCGGACCGACAGATCGCTTTGCCCTCTTGCGGGCAGACCAGGAACATCGCCGCCCGGGCAAGATCGAGCGCTGACATGGCAATCGAGCAAGACGCGAAATAGGTGTCCGTCACCTCGATCGGATCGCCCGATAGCGTGCCATGCGCCTTTAGCACAAAGGCCATCGCGCGGTTCAGATCTCCGGTTGCAATCTCCGAGCTATGGACCTGAGTGTCACGGGATATCCCAGGATTGCCTGACAGCGCCCGAAGCTCTCCCAGAAGGGCGGCTTCATAATCCGGGCGATGCTCCATCAACGCGCCCGTTGTCGCAATCGCACCCGCATTGATGAACGGGTTCCGGGGGCGACCGCTCTCTGTCTCAAGCTGGATCAGCGAGTTGAACCGCATGCCCGAGGGTTCGCGCCCGACTTTCTCCCACAACCCATCCCCCAACCACTCCATCGCGAGCGAGAGGGCGAAGAGTTTCGAGATCGACTGGATGGAAAAGGGCTCCTCGGCATCGCCGAAGGTGAACTCGGTGCCATCCGCCTGGACCAAAGCGATCCCAAATTTGGCGGGCGATACCGCGGCAAGCGCTGGGATATACTGTGCCACCCGGCCTGAGTTGGCCAGCGGGCGGACATCCTTGGCGATTTGCTCCAAGAGCGCTTGCATGGGCCGTCGATACCGGGACCGGCGGCCTCAGACAAGCTCAGTCGTTCGAGATCAGGCGCACATTGCGCGAGGCGTGTTTCTCGATCACATCTTCGGGCTTAGCGCGCTCAGTGCGGTTCAGCTTGCCCGCCCAGGACAGCGCAGTAATCTGCGCATGTTCTGAGAGGCCGAGAAGGTTCTCACCCAAACCACAGCGCAGCCGTTTGACCAGCGTCTCAGCGGCGTCCAGACGATAGCCGCTCAACTGATGTGAACCGAGCGCTTTGTCAAAGCCAAAAATCCGCTCCTCCGCCGCGTCGCGGAAGTTACCGATCGCCTCTTCCTTGGCGATGGTCACCTTATGGTTCACTTGGGTGACATAGACCGTCGCATCCCGGTCGCGGGCAATTTGGCTTGCAGGATCAAAGAGCGGCCCGACAAAGGCGCTGCCGGTTCCCGTTGAGGGGATCGTCATCGTCCCACGTTCGATATCCAAGATCACCGGCGCTAAGCTGCGATCCGCCAATTGCACGACGATGGTGCTGAACGAGCCGGTGACGATCAGGAAATCACTCTCACCCAGGATATCAATCAAATGGATCGCTGACTTCAGGGCCGAGACTTGGCTGCGCGTGATCTCTTGGAAAACGCCCACACCACGCTCGCCGGTTGCCGCCCGGATCCGCGAATAGACGCGAATCATACAGCTCTCTCTATCGCCAAGAGCGAATTCGCCTGCCCGTTTCAGCGCGTGAACGATTGTCGGGAAAAAGCGCCGATCCTCTGGCGTCCAGGTCTGCTCGGTGCCTGGCTCGCGCACGCGAATGGTCATGGAGATCAGCGGGAACCCGCGTCCCTCCACGGCAGAAAGGTGATCCGACAGTTGACGATCAAAAGACGTCAGGACCGTGCGTTCTAGGAGGTAGATTGCCTCCATCTCGCGCCCGTCCAATTCGATCGGTTGGACAATCTCGAGAACCGGCACTCGTTCCAAGCTCGGTTCGATGATTGACCGATATATCTCTAAGTGATCCATAGCCTACTCCCCACAGTTACGAGGCTACGCGTAATCAAGGCAGTTTCTTGGCAAGCAAATGACTAGAATGCCTTATACTCCATTCCTTTAGTTAATTTCAAAAAAAAGCAGGCGCCCGCGGGCGCCTGCATAAATTCTCGGCAAATTGGCCGATGATTACATCATGCCGCCCATGCCGCCCATGTCGGGCATGCCGCCGGCGGGGGCTGCGCCCTTCGGCTCGGGCTTGTCAGCGACCATCGCTTCGGTGGTGATCAGCAGGCCTGCGACCGAAGCTGCGTCTTCCAGCGCGGTCCTGACAACTTTGGCAGGGTCGATCACGCCCATATCCATCAGGTTGCCATACTCTTCGGTCTGCGCGTTGAAGCCAAAGTTGGTGTCGTCGTTCTCACCAACTTTACCCGCAACCACAGCACCGTCGACGCCGGCGTTCTCGGCGATCTGACGAAGCGGCGACTGGATTGCACGGCGCACGATGGCGATACCAGCATCTTGATCGCTGTTCTCACCGGTCATCTCAGCAAGTGCTTTGCCAGCATGGACCAGAGCAACACCACCGCCCGGCACAACGCCTTCTTGAACGGCCGCACGGGTCGCGTTCAGGGCGTCATCGACGCGGTCTTTACGCTCTTTCACTTCCACTTCGGTCGAACCACCGACGCGGATCACCGCAACACCGCCAGCCAATTTGGCCAGACGCTCTTGCAGTTTCTCACGGTCGTAGTCCGACGAAGTCTCGTCGATCTGCTGACGGATCTGGGCGACGCGTGCTTCGATCTCAGCTTTCTCGCCTGCGCCGTCGACAACGGTGGTCTCGTCTTTGGTGATCGAGATCCGCTTGGCAGTGCCCAGCATATCGATGGTGACCGACTCGAGCTTCATGCCCAAGTCTTCCGAGATCACTTGGCCACCGGTCAGGATCGCCAGATCCTGCAGCATGGCTTTGCGGCGATCACCGAAGCCCGGTGCTTTGACAGCAGCGATCTTAAGGCCACCACGCAGCTTGTTGACCACCAGGGTCGCCAGCGCTTCACCTTCGACGTCTTCAGCAATGATCAGGAGCGGCTTGCCCGACTGGATGACGGTTTCCAGAAGCGGCACCATCGGCTGCAGCGACGAGAGTTTCTTCTCGTGCAGCAGGATGAGGCAGTCTTCCAGCTCGGTGATCATCTTATCCGGGTTGGTGATGAAGTAAGGGCTCAGGTAGCCACGGTCGAACTGCATGCCTTCAACAACTTCGGTCTCGGTCTCGAGGCCTTTGTTCTCTTCGACGGTGATGACACCCTCGTTGCCGACTTTCTGCATCGCATCGGCGATCTGGGTGCCGATTTCGGCTTCGCCATTGGCCGAAATAGTGCCGACTTTAGCGACTTCGTCCGAGTCAGCGACCGGGCGCGACATGCCCTGGATGCCTTCGATCACTTTGGCAACAGCGCTGTCGACGCCGCGCTTAAGATCCATCGGGTTCATGCCAGCGGCAACCGACTTCATGCCTTCTTTGACGATGGCTTGAGCCAGAACAGTGGCAGTGGTGGTGCCGTCACCCGCTTCGTCATTGGTGCGGGATGCGACTTCACGGACCATTTGGGCGCCCATGTTCTCGAACTTGTTCTCAAGCTCGATCTCTTTGGCAACGGTCACACCGTCTTTGGTGATCCGCGGTGCGCCGAAGGATTTGTCGAGGACGACGTTGCGGCCTTTCGGGCCCAGGGTCACTTTGACAGCGTCTGCCAGCGTGTTGACGCCTTTGAGCATCTTGTCACGGGCATCCGTGTCGAATTTTACGTCTTTTGCAGCCATTTCAAAGGCTCCTTAGATAGAGATTGCGGTCGCGAGAGGGCTCAGGCCAGGATGCCGAGGATGTCGCTCTCTTTCATGATCAGCAGGTCTTCACCGTCGATTTTCACTTCGGTGCCGGACCATTTGCCGAACAGGATCTTGTCGCCAGCTTTGACGTCCATGGCGATCCGATCACCATCATCGTCCTTTGCGCCTGCGCCGACTGAGACAACTTCGCCTTCCGACGGTTTCTCTTTCGCGCTATCAGGAATGATCAGGCCACCGGACGTCTTTTCATCCGACTCCAGGCGGCGGACCAGCACACGATCATGCAGGGGGGTGAATGTCATCGATACGTTTCCTCAGTTGCGATGTCCAAGGGTGCTCGAAAGCACGGGCCGCTTCTGTTAGCACTTATCCTATGAGAGTGCTAACAGACGACTGGTGGGGCAGGTAAGGGAACTGACATCGGCTGTCAACACAGAGATCTCATTTTACCCAGCCGCGCACCCAGCCTATGGTGGGCCGGTCCGACGAACAGGCGAGACGCCCAAGGCCTGAACCTCTAAGAGATGCCCATGATCCGCTCACTCTTCTTCGCGCTCTCCTTCTGCCTCTTCGTGCTGCCCCTTGAGGCTTTGGCGAAATGCAGCGGTCGCGACCTGCTTCAGAGGCTCGAGATCAGTGACCGCGACACCTATAATGGGATCTTCGAGCGGGCAGCCGCCGTGCCCAACGGCTCTGGACGGTTCTGGCGGATCGACAAGCCGGGCGTCACACCCTCCTACCTGTTTGGCACCTATCACGATCCCACGGCCCATGAGACGGTCGAGCCCGAGGTTTGGCGCGCCATCGAGGAAGCAAGGGGAACCTGGTTCGAGATCAGCATCGAGGAACAGGCGCGGATGCAGGCGGATATTGCGTCCAAACCTATGGAAATGGTGTTTGACTTTAGCCAACCGCCGCTCTCCGAACGCATTCCTGAGGCTGCGGTACCAGTTGTTCGCCGGGCGTTGGAGGCCCGCGGGATCCCACTCGAGTCCGCCGAGCAGATGCGTGGCTGGATGCTGTTCTCGCTCCTCGGCTTCCCCGCCTGTCAATTGGCCGAGATCCAATCCGGCACGCCCGTACTCGATGACCGGCTGGCAAACCATGGGCTCGAGAATGGAGCCCCGAACCATGGCCTAGAGACTTATGAAGCAGCCCTCGCCGCGATCGAGGATACGGCCAAGACGGGCTTTGGCGACCTCATGACGGATCTCAGCGTCACGATCGATGCGGATGACGACATCCACCGGACCAATATGAACCTCTACGCCGCAGCCGAAATCCAGGCGATCTTCGAGTTTGGGATCTGGTACGCCGAAAGCCAGGGCCTAACCGGGGTGCGCGAGCGGGCAGATGTGTTCACCACAAACGCGCTAGAGCGGCGCAACATTGCGTGGATGGAAACGCTTTTGCCGGAATTGGAGGAGGGCAACATCTTCATCGGCGTCGGCGCGTTGCATATCCCGGGCGAGGACGGTGTAGTCGAACTGATCCGGGCTGCAGGCTTCGAGGTCACCCGGCTCGACTAAGCCAGACCGGCCACAACCAGCGACCCAGCCGCACCAAGCGTCAGCGGCAACCGCAGCGCAGGCCACCACGCGGGCGCCCCGCCCGCTTGGGTCAGTTGGAAGTCAGCCGCCAACAGCGCCGCGAACCCGACAGCGAGGCCAAAATAGGGAAAACTGCCCGGAACGATCGAAATCGCCCAGCCATAAAGACATGGCAGAACCGAGAGCACCAATGGCCCCACCTGGACACCCTGCCCCAGGCCAGCCGCCGCGAAGCCCCAGCGGCACCCCCCCATGAAGGAGAGGATCGCGACGCCATAGCCTATGGTCAGCGCCCGGATCAGCTCACTCGGCGCGATCCAATGGGCCAAAGCGCCAGCCGCAAAAGGCAAAAGCCCGGCAAGCCCCAGCCACGCCGCCGCTGCAGGCACTCCAGGCATCAGTTTACGCACAGGGTCGGTCATTCTGTCTCGCTTTGCAGGGCTCGGATCAGACCTAAGTCCTCCGTTGAACTGACGAGGAGCCGAGGAATGTCAAGAGCAGCCAAAACGGTCTACTTCGATGGCGGCTGCCCGGTGTGCCAGCGCGAGATCAACTGGTATCGCTCCTGGCGCGGGGCTGAGCGCATCGATTGGGTGGATTTGACCCAGGACGAGATTGACCCGTCCCTCGACCGCTGCGCCCTGATGGCCCGCTTCACGGTCGAACGCGGCGATGGCAGCCAAGCCTCGGGTGCTGCCGGGTTCATTGCGATGTGGCGCGCCCTGCCTGCCAGCGCCTGGTTCGGTCGGCTCTTAGACAATCGCCCTGCAACCTGGGCGCTCGAACGCGCCTATCGCGGTTTTCTCGGTATCCGTAGCCTGTGGCGACCCGCCTCTTGATGGGCTGCTGCGAGCGCTGTAAGGCCCGGTCAGCCAATTCGCGCCGGAGCTTAGATGACCTGCACCGTAATCTCAGCCCTCTCGGATGTTGCCGAGGGATATGACGCCATCCTGTGCGACCTCTGGGGCTGCTACCACAATGGCATCGAGCCTTATGAAGCAGCCGTCGCAGCCTGCCGCGCGTTTAAGTCTTCGGGCAAAACGGTGGTGCTTCTGACCAACGCGCCCAGACCTGCTGACCAGGTGAAAACATTCCTCGACCGGATCGGCGGGCCAGAGGACAGCTATGACGCCATCGTTTCGTCTGGCGCCGCCTGCCAAGCAGCCCTGACCTCCGGGCGCCATGGGACAGCCTTTTACTATCTCGGCCCAGATCGCGATCTGCACATGCTGACCGGCCCAGGCCTGCAACCGGTCGCGGAGGAGGAGGCCGATGCCGTGCTCTGCACTGGGTTGGTCGATGAGTGGAATGAAGACCTAGAGGATTACGCGGATCAACTCGGTCGCCTCCGCTCGCGCGGTCTTCCTTTGCTCTGCGCCAACCCAGACATCGTCGTCGATCGAGGTGAGCGCCGGTTCTGGTGCGCCGGCGCCCTGGCGCGGCTCTACGGCGAGATCGGTGGCGAGGTCCTCTATTTTGGCAAACCGCACCGCCCGATTTATGAGCGCAGCCTTGAGGTTTTGGCCGAAACGACGGCCCGTCAAATCCCAATGGACAGGATCCTCGCTATCGGCGACGGCCCGGCGACGGATGTGAAGGGCGGCTGCGATTTCGGCCTTGATACGCTCTTTGTCACCGGAGGCCTGGCGGCGGGAGAACTGGGCCCCGACCCGGAACATCCCGATCCTGAGCTCTTAGAGCGCTATCTAGCGGAGCAGAACTTAGCGCCGCGATACGCGATCGGGCGCCTTCGCTAGACAATATTCTAAAACTAAAATACCGCCTAGAGTAATTTTCATGCGCAATTTAATTGCGCATAAATCCAAAGCCTGCCATCTTGCCGCAACGCAGCATCCCGATTCGGGATGTGATCAGTGAGGTGAGCATGCTGGACAACGCCCCCCGCGGAACGATTTGCATCGAAGATCTCGAGATCGGCATGCGCCGCTCGGTGACCAAAACCATAACGGACACGGATATCCGCATGTTTGCGGATGTCTCGACCGACCATAATCCGGTGCATCTCGACGAGGAATACGCCCAGGACACCATGTTTGGCGGCAGGATTGCCCATGGCATGCTCACCGCCTCACTGATCTCTGCTGTGATCGGAGAGCAATTGCCCGGCCATGGCTCGATCTATTTGGGCCAATCGCTCAAGTTCCTCGCCCCTGTCTATCCTGGCAATGAGGTCGAGGCCGAGGTCAGCGTTGCTGAGATCGATCACGCGAAACGCCGCGTGACCCTTGATTGCATCTGCCGGGTGGGTCAAAAACCGGTGCTGAAGGGAGAGGCTCTGGTCCTCGCCCCGTCCAAGAAGTTCGACTGACAGGCGCGGCTCGCGCCTCCTGAAAGGCGCGCGCTCAGATGCTCATTCACGATCAGATCGTGGTCCAGTTGGATGCGCGCGGCGCGACCGCAGCGCTGGGCAATTTCGACGGGGTGCATCGCGGCCACCGGGCGCTGATCGAGGCGGCCAGATCTGCGTCCCCCAACGCGCCCCTCGGCGTCGTCAGCTTCGCGCCTCATCCTCGGCGGTTCTTTCAACCAGACGCTCCTGCGTTCCTCTTGACCACCCCGGCAGAAAAGGCTCGGCGGCTTGCTGCGCTGGGGGTGGATCATCTCTACAACATCCCGTTCGACAAAACGCTCTCAGCCATGACACCGGAGGCATTCATCGAGGATGTGCTGATCGGCGGTCTTGGCCTCACCCATGTCGTGGTTGGCGCCGATTTCCGGTTCGGCAAAGCCCGTGCGGGGGATGCGGGCTTCCTGCGCAGCTATGGCGGCGAGAGAGGTCTCGCGGTCACGATCCATGCGCTCCTCGAAGACGATTTGGGCGAGTACGGCTCGACCGCGATCCGGGTGATGATCAAGGAAGGTCGCTGTTTAGACGCGGCTCGGCAGCTTGGCTGCTGGCATGCGGTGTCAGGCCCTGTGATCCAAGGCGACCAGCGCGGCCGAGACCTGGGCTATCCCACGGCCAATCTTGGGTTCGGTGAACAGATCACCCCTTGTTTCGGGATCTACGCGGCGGAAGTCATTGTGCATGACGGACCTCATGCCGGTCGCCATCCTGGTGTCGCATCGATCGGCGAGCGTCCGACCTTTGGCGTGAATGTCCCAAACTTCGAGGTGCATCTCTTTGACTTCAAAGGTGACCTCTATGGCGCCGAGATTTCGGCCAATCTTGTCACCCGGCTGCGCGGCGAGGAGAAGTTCGACACGATCGAGGCCCTGATCGCCCAAATGGACCGGGATTCTGCTCAGGCGCGGAAGGTTCTGGAAACCGCTAGCGTTCCCGCTTAAGTACCAAGGCCGAGATTACCCAGCGTGAGGCCCCATGCGCTCGTTCATCATCAACATGATCCTGATCTTCGTGACCTTCTTCTCTGCGCTTGCGCTTTGGACCACGGCAAAGCTGGTCAAGAAGCCGCGCCGGGCCATGTGGAAGATCCTGCATTTCTGGGCCGGAACCTTACGCCGCGCGGTGCTCTTGATCCTGAATGCAAAGATCGAGGTGCGTGGCAAGCACCACATAAAGCCCGGTGTGCCTCAGTTAATTGTCGGCAAGCACCAATCCGAGCTCGATGTGATCCTGATGGTGCATGAATTGGACGATTTCAGCGCCGTCGTGATGGCCGAGTTAGAGAAGTATCCGTTCTTCCCAACCATGCTCAAAGCGCTCGATCTGGTTCTAGTGAAGGTTGATGAAGGCCGCCAGGGCCGCACGCAGCAAACCATCGATGGCGGCTTGCGGATCAAGGCCCAAGGCCGGGACATGCTGATCTATCCGGAAGGCGAATTGATGAAGCTGGGCGCGAAAGAGCGCTACCGCTCGGGCGTTGGTCATCTTTATGCGAACATGGATGTCGAAGTGGTGCCTGTGACATTTTCCGTCGGTACAATCTGGCCCAGGCGCGATTGGACCAAGCATGCCAACCAGCGCGGAATCATGGAGTTCATGGAGCCGATCCAACCCGGCCTGCCCTTTGACGCCTTCATGGAACTGATCGAAGAACGGCTCGAGACCAAGACGATGGAATTGATTCGCGAAAGTGCCGAACCCGAGATTTTGGCCGCCGCAGAGGACCGCCACGCGCGGGGTGTAAACAATTTCGACGTTGTCGCGACGCGCCCTGATGCAGCTAAGACATCGCAGCAATCCACCTAACAGGGCCGTGATATCACCCCGATTCAACGCGATTTTTCCCTTGAATCCACAAAATGACCCAAAACGAGCCGCAAATTTTCTCTGAAAACATGTAAAATTGCGATACGATTTCTCGAGGAGCGGAAGGGTTCAATTTTGTTATCGCGCTTTTTTGGGGGTAACCATGCGTAGTGAGACAGGCGAAGGGAACGTTGCCAAACTGAGAAACCTACTCACGCCGGAGGAAACGACTGAGCTTGCCCGAATTCAACGGGATCCTCTGGTTGTCGGGTATATGATGCTCACCCATGATGGTGAAGAGATCGAAGTCAGCGGCGATTGGCGCGAAACGGGTGCACCGATCTTCGCAAACGCCTTTGATCTGGTCGACCGGGTCGGGAGTGAGTTTGGTGAAGATACAGCCTGCCCGATCTTCCAGATCGAAGGACCGGTCTATGATGTCACGGGGTTCATGCTTTCGGCGACCCGCATCGTGATCGTCAGCCGCAAGCAAAAGGGCATTACACGGGAGTTGCGCAGTGTCGGTTGATACAGTTCTTAACAAACTCGCCCGCCACAACCCGAACACGATCGGCTGCATCGTGAATGTCGATGGCGCGGTCTATCACAATCTGCCGGAACTCTACGAGATGGTCGATGTTGAGGGTGTGACCGAGCATATCTCGAATGTTTTCACGCTGACCGAGGGGCTGGACGAGACGCCCCCTGTGTTCGAGCAGCTCTTTATCGAGCACAACAATCACAGCATTTTCGCGCGCCGCATCCAGGACGGGGTTCTGATCACCCTGAATAAGCCAATGCCACGCAAGGCGTTCAAGAAAATTCAGGTCGGTGTGAACCTCTTCGTAAAACCGCTCGAACGCGCGGTCGCGGCAGAACCGGAAGAGAGCGCACCGCTGGCAGCGCCGCCCAAAGAACGCGCAGAACCGCCACAGCCGAAAGCCGCGGCGCCAAAGCGGATGTATCGCGGCGTCGAGTATTAATCGACAACCTCCGGACCGGATTGCCCTGAAACCTCCAACAGACTGCGCCGAAGCGGCTTGCTTCGGCGGGGGATCTGTTGAAACGTGCCCGCTCGCGCCATCGGCGTGGGACTGAGAGCGGTTTATCCTGAAGAAGATGGGGAACAGAAAATGGCGATTGATCTTTCCAAGGAAGCAGAGAAGCGCGGAATTGAGTATTTTCTGATCTCCTTTGTCGACCTCTTTGGCGTGATGCGCGCAAAGCTGGTCCCGAAATCCGCGATTGCTGAGATGAGCCAGGAAGGCGCTGGATTTGCGGGCTTTGCCGCGTGGCTCGACATGACGCCCTCCTATCCGGATATGTTCGCAATTCCTGATCCCAACAGCCTGATCCAACTGCCCTGGAAGCCCGAGGTCGGCTGGCTCGCCGCCGATCTCTGGATGGATGGCAAAGAGGTCGATCAGGCCCCGCGCAACACGCTGAAACGGGTGCTGGCGGCGGCCGAGGCCAAAGGCTGGCAT
>JBCDAS010000110.1:0-12403 GCA_039185235.1 Pseudomonadota bacterium | reverse complement strand
GGGGGCCCCCGGGCGGAGGGAATAAGCAGGTGTTTGTGGGGAAGCTTTAAGGGCTGCGATCCGAACTCGGCATGGCAATGACCGAGCGGTGCAATCTGCTTTGACGGCTGCTTGCGTTCGTTTATAAGCGCGCGGTCTTTGGCAGGAGCATCTCATGGCAAATGTGGTCGTGGTCGGCGCCCAGTGGGGCGACGAGGGTAAGGGCAAGATTGTCGACTGGTTGAGCGAGCGTGCCGACGTCATCGCGCGATTCCAGGGCGGGCATAATGCGGGCCATACGCTGGTGATCGATGGGGCGGTCTATAAGCTCTCGCTTCTGCCATCGGGGATTGTGCGCCGAGGCAAACTCTCGGTCATCGGGAATGGCGTGGTTTTAGATCCTTGGGCGCTGATCGATGAGATCGATAAGCTGGGCGCACAAGGCGTCGAGATCTCCCCTGAAACCCTCCAAATTGCTGAGAACACGCCCTTAATCTTGCCACTTCATGCGGAGCTAGATCGAGTGCGCGAAACGGGCAACGCAACGGCAAAGATTGGAACGACTGGACGGGGGATTGGACCGGCTTATGAAGATAAAGTTGGCCGGCGAACCATTCGGGTCGCGGATCTGGCAGACGAGGCCACGCTGGAGGCGCGGCTTGATCGCCTGCTGGCGCATCATGATCCGCTGCGCCGCGGCTTGGGCGCCGAGCCGATCGACCGGTCTGCCTTGACCAAGGCCTTGCATGAGATCGCGGCCAAAGTCTTGCCCTATGCGCAGCCTGTCTGGCGCACGCTGTCCGAGGCTCGCGCCAGCGGCAAGCGAATTTTGTTCGAAGGGGCGCAGGGTGCTTTGCTGGATATCGACTTTGGAACCTATCCTTATGTGACCTCGTCCAACACGATGGCGGGGATGGCTGCGACGGGCACCGGGATGGGTCCAGATGCGATCGATTTCACGCTGGGGATCGTGAAGGCGTATACAACCCGCGTTGGGGAGGGGCCGTTTCCAACCGAATTGAATGACGAGACGGGACGGCATCTTGGCGAGAAGGGTCATGAGTTCGGGACAGTGACCGGGCGGCAGCGGCGCTGCGGTTGGTTCGATGCTGCACTGGTGCGCCAGACCTGCCGGGTCGGCGGTGTCTCGGGCATCGCGTTGACCAAGCTGGACGTGCTCGATGGGATGCCAGAGCTCAAGATCTGCACGGGCTATCGCCTTGACGGACAGGTGATCGACTATCTGCCGACAGCCGCCGCACAACAGGCGCGCGTTGAGCCGATCTATGAGACGATGCAAGGTTGGTCAGACAGCACCTTTGGCGCACGCCGTTGGCTAGATCTGCCCGCCGAGGCGATCAAATACGTCAAGCGTGTAGAAGAGCTGATCGAATGCCCGGTCGCCATCCTCTCGACCAGTCCCGAGCGGGATGACACGATCCTCGTGACCGATCCTTTCCGTGACTAAAGGTCTAGAGCTTCTGATCCTGCATCTTTGCCAGGAGAGGGGGCCGGGCAAGACCATATGCCCCTCGGAGGTGGCGCGGGCCGTGGAAACGGAAGAAGCCGCGTGGCGCAGACTGTTGCCTGAGATACGTCGCGTCGCCTCAGACATGGCGCGAGATCAGAAGATCGCGATCTATCGCAAAGGCCGCGTGATCGATCCTGATGCGGTAAAAGGGGTCATCCGCCTGGGATTGCCGCCCAGGGATTGAATGGCGCGACCCCTTGAGGAGCCGCGCTGGTTCTTCAGGCCGCTAAGTCGAAGCGGTCGAGGTTCATCACCTTGGTGAAGGCTGCGACGAAGTCTCCGATGAACTTCTCGGGCGAGTCGCCACAGGCATAGACCTCGGCCAGCGAGCGCAGTTGCGAGTTCGAGCCGAACACCAGATCGACCTCGGTCGCGGTCCATTTCAGATCTCCAGTGGTCCGATCCGTCCCGGTGAAGCTGCCATCGCCCTTTGGCGTCCATTTGGTGCTCATGTCCAGGAGGTTGACGAAGAAGTCCGTGGAGAGCGTGCCTGGCGTCTTGGTGAAGACACCATGCGTCGCGCCGCCGACCGTTGCTCCCAGAGCGCGAAGGCCTCCGATGAGGACAGTCATTTCCGGCGCTGTCAGCGTCAGCAGATTGGCCCGATCCACCAACGGTTCCGCCGCTGGCCGCACATGACCGTCTAGCATGAAGTTGCGGAACCCATCTGCGGTCGGCTCCAGCACGGCAAAGCTGTCCGCATCGGTCTGCTCATCCGTGGCATCGGTCCGGCCCGGAGTGAAGGGCACCTCGATCTCGTGACCCGCTGCTTGCGCGCCCGCCTCGACACCGACACAACCCGCAAGGACGATCAGATCGGCCAGCGAGACTTTCTTGCCACCCGATTGGGCGCTATTGAACTCCGCCTGAACAGCTTCCAGAGCTGACAGAACGGTCGCAAGCTCGGCGGGTTGGTTCACTTCCCAGTCTTTCTGTGGCGCAAGGCGGATCCGGGCGCCGTTCGCGCCACCCCGGAGATCCGACCCGCGGAAGGTCGAGGCCGACGCCCATGCCGTGCTGACCAGTTGCGAGACCGACAGGCCGGTCGCGGCGATCTTTGCCTTCAGATCTGCGATATCTGCAGCATCGACCAACTCATGATCGAGGGCGGGGACAGGATCCTGCCAGATCAGTGTCTCTTCTGGCACTTCCTTGCCCAGATAGCGGACTTTCGGGCCCATATCCCGGTGGGTGAGCTTGTACCAAGCGCGGGCAAAGGCATCGGCGAACTCATCCGGGTTCTCATGGAACCGCCGTGAGATTTTTCCGTATTCCGGGTCCATCCGCATCGCCATATCGGCCGTGGTCATCATAACGGTGACCTTCTCGTCCGAGCCATCGACTTGCGGCGCGTGATGCTCCTCAGCCAGGTCCTTCGGGTGCCACTGCCAGGCGCCAGCTGGGCTTTTGACCAATTCCCATTCATAGCCGAACAGGACATCGAAATAGCCATTGTCCCACTGGATTGGATTTGGTGTCCAAGGCCCTTCGATACCGGAGGTGATCGTGTCCTTACCCTTGCCAGAAGCGTAGGATGACAGCCAGCCGAGGCCCATCGCTTCGGTTGGTGCGCCTTCTGGCTCGGCACCGACATGATCCTCGGCACCTGCTCCGTGTGATTTTCCGAACGTGTGGCCACCAGCAACCAGCGCGACCGTCTCGTAGTCGTTCATCGCCATCCGGGCGAAGGTCACGCGGATGTCTTGGGCCGAGCCGAGCGGATCGGGCACCGCATCCGGGCCTTGCGGGTTCACATAGATCAGGCCCATCATCACCGCGCCCAGCGGGTTCGCCAGTAGGTTTGCGTCCGCGTCCGAGGTTTTGACATCGCGGGTCGCGCCATAGCGGCTGTTGGCATTGTCCGAGGTGACCAGCCACTCGGTCTCAGGACCCCAATAGATGTCTTCTTCGGGCTCCCAAATGTCGGCCCGTCCGCCGCCAAAGCCAAACGTCTTCCCGCCCATCGATTCAATGGCGCAGTTGCCCGCCAGGATCATCAGGTCAGCCCAGGAGATCTTGCAGCCATATTTCTGCTTGATCGGCCAGAGCAGGCGGCGCGCCTTGTCCAAGTTGCCATTGTCTGGCCAGCTGTTGAGAGGCGCAAAGCGCTGAGCGCCCGTGCCGCCCCCGCCGCGGCCATCATGAATGCGGTATGTGCCAGCTGCGTGCCATGCCATCCGAATGAAGAACCCGCCATAATGGCCGTAATCCGCGGGCCACCAGTCCTGGCTATCCGTCATCAGATCATAAAGATCCTGTTTCAGCGCATCCAAGTCGAGGCTCTTGAACTCCTCAGCGTAGTTGAATCCATCGCCCATTGGATCGGTGAGATTGGAGTTCTGATGCAGGATCTTGAGATTGAGTTGGTTGGGCCACCACTGGTGGTTTGCAAGGCTTCCGGTCGTTTGCTTGTGAGCGCCGCCCAGGACCGGGCATCTGCTTTCACCATCCATCATCGTAGAGCTCCCTTTGCGCGAGGTTCGGTTGCTGCGATCCGTCCCGAGCTGGCTTTGGCTGGTTCGGACTGTTTATAATGGTTCTAAGTAGCGCGACTCATCGATCAGGTGAAATGAATTTTTCCGATGGTAGCGATAATCTACGATTATCGGCAATTTGCGTCGCCGGTCGGGTCGGGGCGCTGCTTCCTGCCAGTGGATCTTGATGGGCAGAGTCTTGTGGACATCCGGGCAAGCAATCCCTAGATAGCGATATCAGAGAGGCGATCGACAAGGATCGGTTGTCCATCGTTCACATCATCTGCAAGCACGCCTGACGATCGCACGAGATCAGGGGAGAGGATACAATGCGCGACCTACGCAATTTCTACATCAATGGGGCATGGCAAGCGCCGCTCGATGGCACGCCGCTCGATGTCATTAACCCATCGAATGAGGAGGTTTGTGCGACCATCACCTTGGGTGGCGAAGCGGATACCAACGCAGCGGTCGCGGCAGCTAAAGCTGCGTTTCCTGCCTGGGCGCGCAGTGCTAAGGCTGACCGGGTTGCAGCGCTTGAACGCCTTGCTGCGGCCTATGATGCTCGCGCCGAAGACATGGCTCAGGCGATCAGCGAAGAGATGGGCGCCCCGATTGAAATGGCACGGCACTCTCAGGCCGCCGCAGGGAGCGGCCACCTCGCCAGTGCGATTGAGACCCTAAAGGGCTTTGAATTCGACAAAATGCTGGGCGACCACGCGCCTGATAATCGGATCCTGATGGAGCCGATCGGGGTTTGCGCCCTGATCACGCCTTGGAATTGGCCGATGAACCAAGTGGTCCTCAAGGTTGCGCCTGCGCTGGCCGCAGGATGTACGGTCGTCTTGAAGCCGTCAGAAGTGGCGCCGATTTCCTCGTATGTTTTTGCCGAGATCATCGATGCGGCCGATCTCCCGCCGGGGGTTTTCAACATGGTCCATGGCGACGGGCCAGGGGTTGGAACTCAGCTCTCCACCCACGAGGATGTGGACATGGTAAGCTTCACCGGCTCGACCCGAGCGGGCAAGCTGATCACCAGGAACGCGGCCGATACGATCAAGCGCGTCACGCTGGAACTGGGTGGCAAAGGGGCCAATGTCATTTTCGATGACGCGGATGAGAAAGCTGTGACCCGCGGCGTGCGCCACTGTTTCAACAACTCCGGTCAGTCTTGCAACGCGCCAACGCGAATGCTGGTCCAGCGCGGGATCTACGAGAAGGCTGTCGAAACGGCCCAGGCAGAGGCGGAGCGGACTGAAGTGGCTTCGGCAGCCGAGGATGGGCGCCATATCGGACCTGTGGTCTCTGAGCTTCAGTGGGACAAAATTCAAGACTTGATCCAGAGGGGCATTGATGAAGGGGGCCGCTTGCTTTCGGGCGGCACAGGTCGGCCCGAAGGGCTCAACCGGGGCTACTATGTCCGCCCGACGGTCTTTGCCGATGTGACGCCCGAGATGACAATCTGGCGTGAGGAGATCTTTGGCCCGGTCCTGGCAATCACGCCCTTCGATACCGAGGAAGAAGCCCTCCAACTCGCTGATGATACGGCCTATGGATTGACCAACTACGTTCAAACTCAAGACCGGGATAAGGCCCAACGCGCAGCGCGTGCTTTTCGCAGCGGGATGGTCGAGATCAACGGAAAGCCGCGGGGCGCGGGCGCACCGTTCGGTGGTTACCGCCAGTCGGGCAATGGCCGCGAAGGCGGTGTCTGGGGTCTCGAAGATTTCCTCGAAGTCAAATCGGTGAGTGGTTGGGAATAAGCTTTTGATCTCACGGAGCTGGGGGTCGTCAGCAGCCGTCCGCGAGCGTCTTTCTGACGCCACTCAATCAGTAGAACGGGACCTCTGATTAGAGGTCCCGTTTTTCATGTCCTGATAGTTGAGTTCGGAGATGCTGCGCGGAGTGATCCACCGATCAACGTCCCGCCACTTTCCACATCAAGCGGGGTAGAAAGCTCTCCAACCGGGACTTCGATCAAGCCTGCAACTTTGGGCGCGGTCATCGAAAAAGGCCCAGATGTGAGGTTGCCGACTACGAAAGCCTGCCCGACATCTGGACCTTGCTGAGAGGGAGGCAGTGCCTCCCAACAAATTACTTGGTGAGCAGCAGCTTACCTTGTTTGGTGATCTGGAGCGTATAGACCTGATCGCCGAGCGTGATCTGGGCGCGACGGCCGCCAGCAGTCAGCTCTTCGGCTGAATACTCCGGCGTACCTTGCTGTGCGCGGCATACCGGTTGCGGTTTGACGAAGACGATTTCGTGTTTCATTGGGCCAGCCTTTCATTAATCCGGTCGATCAGAGCTTCCAGGCTCAGTTCAGCTGTCACGCCAGTTTCGCCCAGCAATTCCATCAGAATGCTGCGGTCCTCTGCGCTGTTGGCATCATGTGTCGCGGTGCGCTCGGGCGAGTCGGACATCGCGGTCTCTCCACTGGGTTTCCTATTCCGCCGCTGAGGCAATCGCCTTGCTCGGTCGGAACAAGGCTTAATCTGAGTGAATCGCTCAGGAATGTCAATCCGATTATTTTACTCGGGAATTGCGGGCGCAATTGTTGCACTGCACACGAGAGCTTGCCAGCCGATGGGTGCTTCGCCTAGCGTAGTGATGAGCAATTCTGATCAACGGCGTTCGGACTTGCGTAAGGAGGAGAGAACCCACCTTGACTGCCTCATCCCCCCCTGCGATCGCAGTCGACATCGATCACGTGTCGAAGGTCTTTGGCAGTGGCTCAAACGCAGTACGGGCGCTGGACGCAGCTTCGCTCGCGATCCAGGAGAATGAGTTTTTCACCCTCCTTGGCCCATCGGGATGCGGGAAGACAACGCTGCTGCGGCTGATCGCGGGATTTGATCATCCGACGGAAGGGCGGATCCGTTTGCACGGCGAGGACATCGCGCATCTGCCGCCTTTCAAGCGCCCGGTGAACACGGTTTTCCAGAACTACGCGCTGTTCCCGCATATGACGGTGGCGCAGAATATTGGGTTTGGCCTCGAGATGCTGGGCAAACCCCGGGCCGAGGTGCGCGAGACGGTCGATCAGATGCTGGCTCTGGTGCAGATGAGCCATCTGAGCGACCGCCAGACCAGCCAGATCTCGGGCGGGCAGCAGCAGAGGGTGGCTTTGGCGCGCGCCCTGGCACCCCATCCCAAGGTGCTGCTCTTGGACGAGCCGCTCTCGGCCCTTGATCTGAAGCTGCGTAAGGAGATGCAGATCGAGCTGAAGCGTCTGCAGAATGAGACGGGGATCACCTTCATCTTCGTCACCCATGACCAGGAGGAAGCGTTGACCATGTCCGACCGCCTCGCGGTGATGAGCGAGGGGCATATCCTGCAAGTGGGCTCACCGCGCGATATCTATGAACATCCGGCAGAGCGTTTCGTGGCGGATTTCATCGGTGAGACGAACTTCCTGATTGGGGAGATGACCGGGCGCAATGGGTCAATCGCTTCGGTCACGCTGAAGAGCGGAAAGTCGGTCGAGGCGAGCCTGCCTTCAACCGGGCCAGAGATGGCGGGCGGACAGGTGAGCCTCGTGATCCGGCCCGAGCATGCGCGGCTGACCGATCCTGGCGACGCGCTTCTGACCGGGATGCTGGAGAATGTCGTCTATTTCGGCACGGACACGCATTTCCATGTCGCCGTGAATGGCGGTGACCCGTTTATCGTGCGCCAGCAAAACGCTCGGACCGGGACCGAGGAAGTCCCGACCGGGACCGAGGTAGGCATCGCCTTTGACGAAGGCGCCGTGCAGGTTCTGAGGGATTGAGATGACCGATCGCTCCCTCACCGCGCCAATCGAGGCCCCTGTCGCAAGGGACGCCCAAAGCGCGGCGGAGGAGGCGGCGCGGCGGGAGGTCCGGCGCAACTGGCTGCTCAGCACGCCTGCGCTGATCGTTCTTTTCCTCGCCGCCTGTGGGCCTCTGATTAGCGTGCTCATCTACTCCTTCCTCAAAGCGGGCGATTATGGTGGGGTGGAGTGGGAATTCTCCTCTGAGGGCTGGGTCAACGTCTTCATGCAGCGCGATATCTTCGACGACACTTTGTCGATCGCGGATGCGCATGTGACGATCTTCTGGCGCTCGGTGAAGCTGAGCCTGCTCACCACATTGACGGCGTTGGCGCTCGGCTTCCCGACCGCCTACTTCATCGCGACCCGCCCGGCGGCGACCCGGAATGTCTGGCTGTTCCTGATCACCATCCCCTTTTGGACAAACCTCTTGATCCGAACCTTTGCGATCATGGAGCTGATCCGCAACCAGGGCGTGGTGAACACGGCTCTGATGGATCTGGGTCTCATCTCTGAACCCATTCAGATGCTCTACACTGATTTCGCGATCATGGTGGGGATGACTTACGTCTACCTGCCGCTCATGGTGCTGCCGATCTATGCCTCGATGGAGAAGCTGGATTTTCGGCTAGTAGAGGCTGGCTACGACCTCTATGCGACGCGTTTCAAAGTGCTCCGCCGGGTGATCGTTCCACTTGTAAAACCAGGGATCATCGCTGGGTCGATTCTGGTCTTTGTGCCGTCGCTGGGGGCTTATGTGACGCCGAGGGTGCTCGGCGGCGGCAAGAACATGATGCTGGGCAATCTGATCGAGCTGCAGTTCGGGCAGGGGCGCAACTGGCCGCTGGGCGCAGCGCTGGCGATCACTTTGCTGGTCATCGTGATGGTTGCGCTGATCTTCTATGTCCGTGCCGAGCGCAAGGGAGGGCGCGGCCATGGCTGATGCGAGCCTTCCACCCCGTCGCCCGTTCTCGGTCAAGAGCCAGACCGGTTTTGCGACTGTTGCGATCGTCTGTTTCCTGCTGCTCTATGCGCCGATCGCAGTGCTGGTTGTCTATTCCGTCAATTCCGGTAGCTCGCTCGCGCTTTGGGAGGGGTTTTCCTGGCGCTGGTACGTGTCAGCCTGGGAGAATGAGCAGGTTCAGGACGCCGCTTTCCGTTCGCTGATCGTGGCAGTGTGCTCTTCTGCCTTCGCGACGGCGTTGGCGACGATGGCGGCGCTGGGCACGACCCGGGTCAGGCCCTATCGTGGGTTGACCGCGATCTATGCCACCATCAACCAGCCGCTCATGGTGCCTGAGATCGTGACGGCTGTGGCGCTCCTGATCGTGTTTGCCGTGGTCAAAACGGTGACCGGCTACCAGGGCCTCGGCTATCTGATCCTGGCGCATACGGCCTTTTGCATTCCTTTCGCCTATCTCCCGATCCGGGCGCGCCTTGAAGGCATGGATCTGGCGTTGGAGACGGCGGCGGCGGACCTCTACGCAACCCCGATGCTAACCTTTAAACGGGTCACGCTACCCCTCATGTGGCCCGGCATCCTCGCGGGCGCGATGCTGGCCTTTGTCATCTCGCTCGATGATGTGGTGATCACCGAGTTTGTGAAAACCCCCGGCCAGGACACGTTGCCCACCTATATGCTGGGCCAGCTGCGACGGGTGATCACCCCAGAAATCAATGCCATTTCGACCGTGCTTCTCGCGATCTCGGTCCTGATGGTCACGATCTTCTTTTTGCTGAGCCGAAAGAAGGACTAGGCTGATCTGAGCACTCAACAGGGAGATAAAAGATGAAAGCCACACGTTTCGCCGGTCTGCTCGCCGGTGCATCCCTCCTCGCCGCACCCGCGCTTGCGGAAGGGGAGCTGAATATCTTCAACTGGGGGAATTACACGAACCCGGAGCTGATCGAGAAGTTCGAGAAGGAATATGGCGTCACGGTCACGCTCACGGATTACGATTCGAACGATACGGCACTCGCCAAGGTGAAAGCCGGCGGTCATGGGTTTGATATCGTTGTGCCGTCGCATTCCTACATTCCGATTTGGGTCGAGGAAGGTCTGCTCATGGCCACTCGTCCCGACGAGATGGAAAACTTCAAGAACGTCGAAGCCCGCTGGGTCGACGTGGAATGGGATCCGGGCCGGCACTACACGGTGCCCTGGCAATGGGGCAGTGTCGGCATGATCGTCGACACCTCGGTCTATTCCGGCGATATCAACACCTCGGCCATCGTGTTCGACCCGCCCGAGGAGCTGATCGGCAAGATCAACGTAGCCCCCGAGATGCAGGACGTGATCCACACCGCGATCTACTACCATGGCGGTGAAGCCTGCTCGGGCGACAAGGAGCTTCTGAAGAAGGTCCGCCAGACATTGATCGACGCCAAACCGAAATGGCTCTCGATGGATTACGGAGTGATCGAGAAGTTCGCGGGCAAGGATCTGGCGGCCTCGCTCTACTGGAACGGGGCGGCCTTTAGGGCGCGGGAGAAGAACACCGATGTGCGCTATGGCTATCCGAAGGAGGGCTACTCGCTCTGGATGGACTCGGTCGCCGTTCTGGCGGATGCCAAGAATGTCGAGAACGCCAAGCTCTTCCAGAACTTCATCATGGATCCGGAAAATGCGGCGCTGATCTCGGCTTTCGCGCGCTATGCGAACGGGATCTCGGGTTCGGATGCATTCATGCCCGAGGATATGAAGACAGCACCCGAGGTGCAGATCCCGGCTGAGCATGCGGTGAATGGCAAGTTCAACCCCGCCTGCCCGCCCGAGGTGCAAAAGCTCTACACCCGCATCTGGACTGAGCTCCAGAAGTAGACCAAAGGCCAGGCGCGAGGTCCCTCGCGTCTGGCAAGCCCCAGGGGATCCGATGTCTTACAAGAACTCCGAGCCACGGCCCCCGATCATGCAAGGCAGCCCGGTGCCGCCGCGATGGCGCCCGCCGCGCAATGAATGGGACAGCCCGCCCTGGAACCGCTGGTCCTTCCAGCATGTGCGTGAGATCCTGCCGACCACTGAGGTTTGGCGCGGCACAGGTCCAGTTCGAGAGCTGCCCGTTGATCTCCAGGACATCGACGGCATCGAGTTCTCTGACGCGGAAGGGCAGACGCAAACCTTCGCTGGCATGCTGGAGGCGACCTATACAGACGGCATGATCCTGATCCATCGCGGCCGGGTGATCCATGAGAGCTATCACAACGGGATGACGCCTCGGACGCTGCACCTCTCGCAATCGGTTGCGAAATCGGTGACGGCGGCGGCCTGCGGGGTGCTGATCGACCAAGGCGTGCTCGACCCAGATGCGCCGTTAGAAGACATCATGCCGGAGCTGGCCGACACTGCTTACCGAGGCGCGACCATCCGCCATCCGCTGGATATGGCCAGCGGCGTGCGGTTTGATGAGACCTACACGGACCCCCATTCCGACATCGCCAAAGTCGATATCGCCTGTGGATGGCGGCTGCCGCCTGACGACAGCGGTACTTGGCCAGCCTCGATGTGGGAACAGATCCTGACACTGAAGACAAAGGAAGCCGAGCATGGCAGCCGGTTCTTGTATCGATCCATCGAGACCGATGTGATCGCCCATGTTATGGAGCGAGTGTCGGGCAAGCGGCTGGCGGAGATCGTCTCCGAGACCCTCTGGCAGCGCCTTGGCGTCGAGGAAAGCGCTTGTTTCACCGTCGATTCCGCGGGTTATGCGCTGGCCGATGGAGGGTTCAATGCCACCCTGCGTGACTATGCCCGGTTTGGCCTGGCGATGCTGGAGGGCGGAGAGGTGATGGGCGTCCAAGTGATCCCCAAACCCTTCATTGATGACACCATGCAGGGCGATCGGCGCCTCTTTAACCAAGAAAGCCGCGAGACCCTGCCGAACGGTGCCTACCGAAACCAGTTCTGGGTCGAGGATGCTGAACATCAGACCATTCTGGCGAAGGGCGTCTTTGGCCAGTTGATCCTCATCTCGCCTGAACTGGAGATGGTGGCGGTGAAGCTCTCCACTTGGCCGGACTTCCTCAACCCGTCTTTCGATATTGCCGCGCGCTCCGGGATCCGTGCCGTTGCGGAAGCGCTCGCCTAATCACGAGGTCCCGAGCGGATCACCTCCATCTGCTTGTCGCGCCACGGAGCGGCGCGCTCGATCTGGCCCGCCAAAGAGGTCAGCGCAAGATCTTCTCCAAAGCGACCCGCGATATGGATCCCGATCGGCAGTTCATCCGCGCTCCAATGAAGCGGGAGGGAGACCGCCGGTTGACCGCTTGCATTAAAGGCAGCGGTAAAAGGTGAGTAGTCGAAGACCCCGCCCGGACCCATCCGATAATCGGCAAAATCCTCATTTGTGGGGGCGAGTTTGCCGACCTCGATAGGGGGCGCTGCGAGGGTTGGGCTGACCAGCATATCGAAGTCAAGGAACCAGCGGGCCATTAGCCGACCAAACCCATGAACCGCATTGACCGAGGCCAGATACTCCGCCCCAGTGATCTGATCCGAGTAACGAAGAGCACCCCGCGTCACACCATCCAGCAAGGACCAATCCAACTCCTCGCGCGGGGCCTTACTGTCGACCGACAGAGCCGTCCCGCAGGCCACGATCCGCGTCCAGGCGGCCATCATCGCTTGGATAT
>JBCDAS010000109.1:0-12412 GCA_039185235.1 Pseudomonadota bacterium | reverse complement strand
CTGCCGGTAAATCACAATCGCCGCGACAACGGCACCGAGTTGGTCGAGGTGATTGCCATCCTCCGAGATAAGCGGAAGGCCCAGTTCCTGCCCCTGCCAGATCGCCCGACCGGCAAAGGCCGTCTCGACGCCCAACTCCCGCGAGAGCATCGCGAACTGTCGGTCCAGCTCCGCCTGCCGCGCCGCAGCGGGGGTCTCGAACGCTTGCTCGAAGCTCTCCAGAACCCAGTCTGGCTGTCCAGCCTGGGCTGCGAAAAGCTTGAGCCTGTCCGGCACGCGGTCCCCAGCATAAGTCCAGTTCTGGTAGAGGATCACGCGCGGGCCTTTGGCAAGAGCGCGCAGAGCCTCTTGCACATTGCGCCGCTGTTGCTCCGGCTGGAAGCTTGCGATGTAGGAGCCTTCTTGCAGAAGAACCACATCCCAATCGGACTTCTTGAGCGCGTCGATCCCTACGGGCAGCGCCATGGCCATGGGCAGGCTCGCACCGCCTTCGGTGACCGCTTCAATCTCCAAAGGCCCTTGGCCTGAGGCGCGCGCCAGCTCGACCACCAATCGCGGGACATTCCAGACATAAGTATGGCTGTTCCCAAACCAGAGAATCCTCAGCGGATCATCGCCTTCGATCCCATGGACCAGGTGAAACCTGCTCGCCCCGTCGCTGGCAGGCGCGTTTGGCTGAAGCCACCCCCCGAACACCAGGGTGGCGGAAGCCAAAAGAGACAGACCCAGGAGAAGTCGAATAGCACGCATCTTTGGATGATCTTCCCTCAGCTTCCGGGTTCCGAGGTGTTTTAGCCGAACTCCTCCGCCGGATCACCTGCCGCGAAAGCCCATGCAGTTGGTCGCTTTCAAGCCATCAGAGGGTCCAGATCCGACTTGTCGCAGAGCCGCCCCTTCCCTCACATAGCCCCGGTATCAGAGGGGAGATCACCATGGCCGAGGCACCGAAAACCGTCGTGAATAGCTGGAACGAGTGGGACCCGCTGCGCCACGTTATCGTCGGGCGCGCCACGGATTGCCACATCCCCCCGCCTGAGCCGGCGCTGGAGGCCAAGGTGCCCGAGGACAGCGATATGCGCGGCCAATGGGGCAAGCGCCCGCAAGAGACGATCGATCGGGGCAATGAGCTGCTGGACACATTCGCCACACAGCTCGAGGCGCGCGGGATCCGCGTCGACCGCCCAGACCCGATCGACCATGCGCTGCCCGTGACCACGCCCGATTTCCACACCGACAGCCAGTTCGGCTGCATGCCACCGCGCGATGTGTTGCTGACCGTCGGCAACGAGATCCTTGAGGCCACCATGTCCTACCGCTGCCGCTGGTTCGAGTATCTCAACTACCGCCCGCTGATGCAGCGTTACTTCGACGAAGATCCGAACTTCCGCCACGAATGCGCACCGAAACCGCGGCTGACCGACGCGGATTACCACGCCGACTATCTGTCAGAGACGATCGGCGTCGCGAAGCGGTTGGAATGGACCGCCGAGAAGTTCTTTGTCACCACCGAGGAAGAACCCCTGTTCGACGCCGCCGATGTCTTGCGATTTGGCAAGGACCTTGTGGTGCAGCACGGCTTCACCACCAACCTCAAAGGCATCGAGTGGCTCCGCCGCCACTACCCCGACCACCGGGTCCACGGGGTGAATTTCCCAGGCGATCCCTACCCGATCCATATCGATGCGACCTTCACCCCGATCCGCCCCGGGCTGATCCTGAACAACCCCCAACGCCGCCTGCCGGACGACCAGCGCGAGATGTTCGAGAAAAATGGCTGGGAGATCGTGGACGCCGCCCAACCGGCGCATAACTCGCCCCCGCCGCTCTGCTACTCCTCGACCTGGCTCAGCATGAACGTGCTGGTGCTCGACCCCAAAACCGTCTGCGTAGAGGCCTCGGAGGTCTACCAGATGGAGCAACTCGACAAACTGGGCCAAGAGGTCATCCCCGTCGACCTCCGCGACGCTTATGCCTTTGGAGGCGGCCTCCACTGCTGCACGGCGGATGTCTATCGCGAGGGGGTCTGTGAGGACTACTTCCAGAAGCAGTAGGGAAATCTTGTCCTTTGCTGGTCCAGATGCGATATTACTATCAATATTGATAGGGGTGCCGTGCTCGACAACCAACCCATAATCGGAACCGGTGTTTATCAGCTGAGCGAAGCCGCTCAGCTGATACAGGTCCCCTCAAGCCGCCTCAGGAAGTGGATTTTTGGCGATAGCAGTGGCCCGGCGATCTGGAACTCCCAACTGGAACAGATTGGTGAACGTCGAGAAATCGGGTTCCTGGATCTTATGGAAGCGCGAATTGTGGAAAGCCTCCGAAAGGGCGGTGTCTCGCTCCAGCGGATCAAGAAGATGCGGGAGCGGGGGGTCGAGCGGTTTGGCCTGGATCGCCCGTTCTCGACAGGTCAATTCCAAACGGATGGCAAGACAATCTTCTGGGAGACACGGGACGGCGACGAGGCTGACCCGAGTTTGGAAGATCTGCAGGATGGCCAGATGGTTTTCTGGTCCTTGGTAAAGCAGAGTTTCAAATCGATCGAGATGGTCGACGGCCTCGCCGCCCGTTGGCGCCCAGAGATCGGGCAAGGCCATGTTCTCGTAGATCCCGCGAGGTCCTTCGGACAGCCCGTTCTGGACGATAGCTTTCTCACGACACGTGCGATTGCCCAGGCAGTGGTCGCCGAAGGAAGCGAGCGCGCCGTCGCACTGCTATACGACCTTCCACTCAAGTCAGTCCGACACGCGGTTAAATTCGAGGCCGCTCTCGCAGCTTGAATTTCCTCATTGACCATAATTTATCGCCTTTTCTTGCCCAAGCGATGCATGCCGTAATCCACCCCAGCAGCGGGCACAACATAGTGGCGAAGCACGATAAGTTCCCGAAGAACACTGCGGATGTCGAATGGATCACCAAACTTGGGGCGGAGGGGGATTGGTGCTTCATAAGCAAGGACTCCCAGATTAGATGCTCTCCATCCGAGAAGCAGGCACTGCTCCGTAGCGGCTTGACAGGGTTCATCTTGTCAAGCTCGCTCGAAAAGATGGCGACCATTGAGCTCACTGGACGTCTGTTGCTCAGATGGCCTCTGATCGAACAGCAAGCCCGTCTGGTGACTGGCGGCGCGCTTTTCCAGATCCCAATCCGTGGTGCTAGACTGCGCCAACTACACCTCTGACACGAACTGACCCAACTCCAGCTTTCCGGTCACGACTTGATCTAGCGCAAAGACTCAGCGGCGCAGGCGGCTCAGGCTTTGTCTGATCAACAGCGGAGCGCCTTTATGACCCATGTTCCTCACAAGCTGACCGAAGCCTTTCCGGAGTATGCCAAGCAGCTGCACTTCTTAAAGCTGGACAACGCGCATTTCAGGCACCTCGCCCATGAATACGATACAGTGAACCGCGAGATCCATCTTGGTGAGACGAGGATCCAGCCGATGAGCGATTTTCATCTCGAGGATCTCAAGAAGACCCGGTTGAAGCTGTTGGACGGCATCAAGCGGATGCTCAACTAAGGCGACTGGTCGAGAGCGGGCCTCTGAGCTAAGCTCGGCTTATGATCTATGCTGACTGTTCGAACGCTTCGAGGATCCGGCCCCCAGATGGCGAGGCGGGTTCGCTGTGACATTCACGATCCGACCCTTAACCGGGGGGCTCGGCGCCGAGATTTTGGGCGCCGATCTCCGCGACGCAAGCCAATTCCCAGCGATCCGCGAGGCATTTGCTGCCCATAGTGTGATTGCAATCCGCGATCAGGAGATCTCGCCCGAGGATCAGCTTGTTTTTGCAGAGCGGTTCAACCCGGTCAATGTGAACCGGTTTTTTGCCAAAGTGCCCGGGCATCCTAGGGTCGCCATGGTGCTGAAGGAGGCGGATCAGACCCATGCGGTGGGTGAGCAGTGGCATACTGATCACTCCTATGACCAGATCCCGGCCATGTGCTCGATCCTGCATTGCGTGGAGACGCCCGAGGTCGGGGGTGATACCTGTTTCTCGTCGATGCATGCGGCGTATCAGAGCCTGTCGGAGGGTTTGAAGGCGGTGCTGGCTCCACTCAAGGCGTGGCATTCCTCGCGCCATGCTTTTGGGATGGAGGCTGCGGCGCATGAGACGAGCCAGGATGGGCGGATCGGGAGTGCGGAGCTTGCGACCCAGGATGCGTTGCATCCGGTGGTGATCCGGCATCCGTTGTCGGGCAAACCCTGCCTCTATGTGAACCCGGACTTCACCACCCATATCGACGGCTGGACGGTGGCGGAGAGCGCGGCGCTGCTGGGTTATCTCTATGAGGTCTGCGCTCAGCCCGACTTCCAGTGCCGGGTGCGCTATCGACCTGGAACGGTCGTGATCTGGGACAACCGCGCGACCTGGCATAAGGCGATCAATGATTATCACGGGCATAGGCGGCTAATGCACCGCGTGACGGTGGAGGGCTGTGCTTTGGAACCGGCGGAGCGCGCCTGAGTATCGAGCGGGTCAAGGCGGCAGTGATCGGGGCGGGCCCAGCGGGGCTCGCCGCGGCAGAGGCCTTGACCGAGGCCGGGATTGCCCCTGTGATCTTCGAGGCCAAACCCTCGCCTGCGCGCAAGTTTCTGATGGCCGGAAAATCAGGCCTTAATCTCACCAAGGACACATCTGAGGACGTGTTCCGTTCGGCGTTTCGCTGCCCGCAGATGGTGCCAGCCCTGCAGGCATTCGGGTCAGCGGCCTGCCAAGACTGGGCGCGCGGATTGGGTGAAGAGATCTTCACTGGCTCCTCCGGTCGGGTGTTCCCAAAGGCGATGAAAGCGTCACCCTTGCTGCGAAAATGGCTGACCAGGCTGGAGGCGGGCGGGGCCGAGTTGCGCACCCGCGCCCGCTGGACCGGCTGGGAGGGAGATCACCTCCGCTTTGACGAACTAAGCGGACTGCGCCTCGTCGAGGCGCAGACGACTATTCTGGCGCTGGGTGGTGCCTCCTGGGCGCGGCTCGGATCGGATGGCCTCTGGGCAGATTGGCTCTTGGCGGCGGGAGTGCGGGTGGCTCCCTTTCGGCCTTCGAATATAGGGTTCGAACGGCCATGGTCACCGCATTTTCAGGAGCGGTTTGCAGGGGCTCCGGTGAAATCCTGCGTGCTGAGACTTGGGGAAACCGCAACGCAGGGTGAGTTTGTGGTCTCGGCGCAAGGGGTCGAGGGCAGTCTGATCTATGCGCTGTCGGCTCAGATCCGGGACCAACTGGCGCCGGGGCCTGTGACGCTCTCGCTGGATCTCTTTCCGGATCGCAGCGTCGCGGATCTGACCCAGCGGCTTTCGCGGCCAAAAGGCAAAACCTCGCTCAGCAATCATTTGCGCAAATCGATCGGTCTGGACGGTTTTCGCGCAGGCCTGGTGCGGGAGCTCGCGCCCGAGGCGTTGCATGGGCCGCAGGAGCTGGCAGCAGCCGTCAAAGACCTTCCATTGCGGCTCGACCGGGCGCGCCCGATGGATGAAGCGATCTCAACCGCGGGTGGGCTTTCTTGGGACAGCTTGACCGAGGACCTGATGTTGCGGGCCAGGCCTGGCACCTTTGCCGCGGGCGAGATGTTGGATTGGGAGGCGCCAACAGGTGGCTATCTCATCACCGGTTGTCTCGCGACCGGGCGCCTTGCGGGTCAGGCGGCAGCGAAATGGCTTGCGGATAGTGGCAGGGCCCGGCACTCTCGCGTTCGAACGGGGGCCTAGCAATGACGCAGCCAACAGGCGACGTAACTCTCCAGACCATCGCGATGCCAGCGGATTCCAATGCCAATGGCGATATCTTTGGCGGCTGGCTGATGGCGCAAATGGATCTCGGCGCCTCGGTCATGGCCCGCATGCGCGCCCATGGCAGGGTCGCCACTGTCGCGGTCGATGCGATCCAGTTCCTGCGGCCTGTGAAGATCGGCGATGTGGTCTCGATCCATGCCGAGATGCAGCGCGAAGGACGCAGCTCGATGCGCATCGGCATCGAGGTCTGGATCTCGCGCCACCCCTATGAGGAACCGATCCAGGTAACCGAGGCGACATTCACTTTCGTCGCCATCGATGACCAAGGTAAATCGCGTCCGCTGCCAGAAGCGCGTTGAGAAACCTTATGGAAGGGATCCGCCGCGATCATGCCCATCGATCGCCACGATCTTATGGTCAGACTTGCGCGTGAGACGAGGGAAGCCATGACGACGACCGCAGAACATGGGCAGATCGAAGCCCGCAGCCAGGGCTATCTTTGGAGCCCGATCATCGATGTGATTGCGCTCGGCGGTGGCTCGCTGCCAATCATGATCGCGCTGGTGATGCTGCCGCCGGAGGAGTATCGGGCTTCGCTGCTCGCAACCGTATTCCTGGCCTCGCATTTCATCAACAACCCACATTTCATGCACGGCTATCAGATCTTCTACGATCGGTTTGGCGAAAAGATCACACCCGGCGCGCCGCTGCGCCTGCGCTACCTTATCGCGGGCGTTCTCGTCCCAATCCTGATGGTTGGCTACTTGCTTTGGTCGATCATCACAGTCGATGCGGCCTTGATGGGCCAAGCGGTGAACGCGATGCTGTTCCTCGTCGGCTGGCACTATGTGAAACAGGGCTATGGCATCCTGATCGTCGAGTCGGTCCTTAAGAAAGCCTTCTTCACTCAGACCGAGAAGGATTGGCTGAAATACAATGCCTTCATGGTCTGGATCGCCTCCTGGGTCATGGCGAATGTCACAATCGTGCAGTCGGATTACTACGGGCTAAGCTCGGCCACGCTCGGCCTTCCCGAGGAGTTGATGTGGGCCACCACGGGTCTGGCGGTCATCACCAGCCTGATCGCTGCGGGCCTTTTGATCCGCCGCCGCGGACCGATCGCGGTCAACGGGCTGCTGGCTTATCTGACCTCGGTCTATGTCTGGATGGTGATCGCCAAGATCAACCCGTTGCTCTTGATCATCGTGCCAACCTTCCACAGCCTGCAATACCTCGCCGTGGTGTGGCGCTATCAGCTCAACAAATCCGAGAAGACGGGGGAGACAGTCGAGATGTTCTCGGGCCTCATCCGATTGAGCCCAGCACAGGCCGCCATGGTCAAATTCCTCTGGATCGGGATCTGCCTCGGCGCCGTGGCGTTCTGGGTCATGCCTTTGGCGCTTGACGCCGCGATCGCCTATCGCGAGGAGATCTTCGGGCCCAGCATGTTCCTCTTCCTCTTCGTGGTCTTCATCAATGTCCATCACTACTTTCTCGACAATGTGATGTGGCGCAAAGAGAACCCGGACATCCGCGAGCATCTCTTTGGATAAACGCTGACACATGGCAGGGTGGGCGGGCAGTCGTGGTCCCTCAGGGGCCACGCTGGATGCCCCCCGGCCCAAACCGTCCCAGTCTTCTGGAGACAAAGATCGCGGGCTCTGCCACCTTCTCCAGCCCAACTCGCGCAAAACATGTGAATAATTCACCTCGTCACGATCACATCTCTGCAGACTGACGCAACGTCATACCCGTCCGAATGTTGAATCCCCCGCTCTGAAACCGCTAAGGCGTGAGAAAAAACAAAATCGAACGGGAGAGAAACGTGTTCCAAACAACTCGGCGCTTCGCCGTTGCGGCAGCCTTGGTTGCCCTCACATCTGGTCCGGCACTCGCCGCCAATGTGCTCACAGACACCTTCAGCAGCTTCCTCGTCTTTGGCGATAGCCTCAGCGACAATGGAAACCTATTTGCCGCGACCACGCCGCCTCCGGGCGCGATCAACCCACCACCGGCCCAGCCCCTGAGCCCACCTTACTTCAATGGTCGCTTCTCCAACGGACCGGTCTGGAACGAAGGGATCATCGCCAGCTTCTCCGGCCTCGGCCGGGTCGGCGCCAACTTCGCCTTTGGCGGCGCCGAGGCAAGGACCGATGCCGATGGCATCCCGGATTTCGCCGCTCAAGTCGCAATTTTCAGCACGACAATGGTGGGTCCGGTCAGCCTCTCCTCGCTGCTCGGCGCCCGCCCCCTGGCCTCGGTCTGGTTCGGGGCCAACGATCTCTTCGCGGCCCTGCCTACGGGTGATCCAGGGATCATCGGAAGCACTGCGCTTGCCGCGGCTGCCGATATCGGTCTGAACATCACGGCCTTGCGCGACGATCACGGCATCAATGATTTCGTGGTCTTCAACCTGCCCGATCTCGGCACAACGCCGGCCTTCTCCTCCCCTCTCTTATACGCCACCGAGCAAGAACGGCTGGCCGCATCCGCGGGTGCCACGGGGGCGACGGATGCGTTCAACAGCGCTTTGTCCACTCAAATCCTCTCCCTGCGCGCGGACGGGATCAATGTGATCACGGTCGACACAAACACGATCTTCGACCAGCTCTTAGCCAATCCGGCGAGTTTTGGTATCACCGATACTGTCACTTTCTGTGTGGAGCTCACAATCAGCCTGAACTGCCTGTCTGGAACGGACCAAGAGATCGCAGCAGGCGAAGCTGCCAATGACCAGCGCGTGTTCTTCGACACTGTCCATCCGACGCAGCAGATCCACCAGCAACTCTCCGTCGAGTTCACCTCTGCCGTAGCAGCTGCTGTCCCGCTGCCGGCGCCGGCCTTCCTGCTCTTGGGCGCACTCGGTATCCTGATCGCCAACCGGCGCAGAAAAGCCGCCTGAATGGGCCAGGGCGCACCGGCAATCGGTGCGCCTACCGCCCGCTCAAAATCTCGATGACCCGCCTGGGCAGGGTCAGCTCCTCGATCACATGGTGCAATTCCTCCTCGATCTCCTGGACTGGCTTCCAAAGCGAGCCGAGTGAGAGCAGATTGCGTGACTGTGGGATCGCGAGGTAGAGCCAGCTCCCCTCCATCGCCGCGCGCACAGGCTTTGAGCTGACCGACTTTCCCAGCTCCAACAGCCCATCGGCAAAACGCTTGTCGATATAGGCCCTCGCCTCATCCGGATCTTCGGCATAGCTGATGATCTGAGCGTCAAAAGCCGCGATCCCGGTCTCGAACCGATGCGCCTTTTTACGGGTCGAGGAGAACAACTCGCTCATCCAATCCGCTGCAGCCCCGCTGCTCGGCAGCATCAAGATCCGCGGCGCGGGCCCAAAAATCTCGATCTTGAGCAAAAGCCCTCGAAAAACCGTGCGCTGACCTCCCCGGCTGCCTCGTTTCGTGGCCAGTGTCGCCTCGGCCAGCGCCCATTTCAGCCCCTTATGTGCCCCCACCATCGCATCATCGAAATCGGCCTTAGCATGGTCGGGGAGGATCCCACGCTGGGCGAACTCCTGGATCTCGATCTGGTTTTGACCATAAGTCATGTCCCCCAGGAACTCCGCCAGGATAGGCAGGATCTGCTCGCCCAAGCGGTTGCGCCACTTCGTCTGCTGATAGACCGCGATCATCGAGGCGACCAGCAGGCAAACAATCCCCACCGCGATCCCCTTTGGCAGCCCAGCAGAGACCGTCACCAACCCACCCGCCAGAAGCCCAAACACCGCAACCCCGCCACCACCAACAAAGAGGTTGCGCCGCCGCCGGATCTGCTCCGTCTCACGGTCTTTGAGGAGCGGGACGATCTTTGCATGGAACACAGCCTTCAGGCCGCGCTCGGCCTCGGTCCGCTCTGTGAAGGAGAAGTCGCTGATCACCGCCATACCCTTGTTCAAGATCCCGCCATTTCTGCCGCTTGCGCCCCTCGGGTCAACCCGGTCTGGTCGCGCAAGAGGGCCGCGCTACCTCTCTGGAACCGACAGAGGAGATCCGCCCATGGCACTCGTGAAAACCGCGTTCTTTCTGACCGGCGGCGTCGCCCTGACCGCATTTCTAGGCGCCTGTGCCTGGATATATACGACCAATTCGGTCGAGCAGCCGAAATACCAACTCATGCGCTCGGACGGTGCGATCGAGATCCGCGATTACCCGGAACTGGTCACCGCATCGGTCATCCGCACCGGCGAGAGGTGGGAGGCCGTGCGCGCAGGTTTCCGCCCACTCGCAGGCTATATCTTCGCCAAAGAGCGGCCGGGCGAGAAGATCGCGATGACAGCCCCTGTGACCCAACGCGCCGGCGCGGATCAAGACTGGACGATCCAGTTCATCATGCCCTCAGATTATGCGCTTGAGGATTTGCCAGCCCCCGCCCGCACAGATGTCACGCTCAGCACACTGCCTGGCACCCAACGCGCGGCAATCCGTTTCTCGGGCGTTGCCACGGATGAGCTGATCGCCGAGCAAGAGGCCCTTCTGCGCGCGTGGATGGACTCCAACGGCGTCACCCCCACCGGCGCGCCGATCTATGCCTATTACAACGACCCGTTCACACCGGGCTTCCTGCGCCGAAACGAAGTCCTTTTCGACCTGGAAGCACCCAACTCGTAGCTACGCCAGAAGGGCAGCGCCCGACCCTGGGAGGGCGCAAGAGACGCATCCGCTAACCGTAGCCCATCAAAGAATCCACGCCGCTCTTGCTGCGGGCGACATCGCCAAAGCGCCCTCCCGGGGGCAGGGTCGGGCGCTGCCCGGTGTTCCACCGGGCAAGAGAGGTCGGGCTGCGCGCACATAAATCCAGTTGTCCCGCAGCCCTGGGATTGATACACAAAATCTATGTCAGACATGCTCGACGATGACGATATGCAGGGGGTCGTAGCAGAGCCTTTGGCCCGCGCTCTGGGTGATCGCTATCTGACCTACGCGCTCTCGACCATCATGCACCGGGCGCTACCGGATGCGCGCGATGGGCTTAAGCCGGTGCATCGGCGGATCCTTTACGCGATGAGCAATCTGAACCTTGGCCCTGGCTCAAAGTTCTTGAAAAGCGCGAAAATCTCTGGCGATACCATGGGCGACTTTCATCCTCATGGAGATCAGGCAATCTATGATGCCATGGTTCGTCTGGCCCAGGAGTTTTCGCAGCGTTATCCTTTGGTCGACGGGCAGGGGAATTTCGGCAACATAGACGGCGATAACCCGGCGGCCCCACGTTACACTGAAGCACGAATGACCTCGGTTGCTGCGGCTCTGCTAGAGGGGCTGGACGAAGATGCAGTCGAGATGCAGGACAATTACGACAGTCGGCATCAGGAACCTGTAGTCCTCCCCGCCGCCTTTCCCAACCTGTTGGCCAATGGCGCAACCGGCATTGCTGTTGGCATGGCAACCTCGATCCCGCCCCATAACGCGGGCGAGATCTGCGAGGCACTCCTGCATCTCATCCGCCACCCCGAGGCCCGGCCCGAGACCCTGGTGGAGATGATCCCCGGCCCCGATTTCCCCACCGGCGGCGTCCTGGTCGAGCCCCGCGAGCAGATCCTCGAGGCCTATCGCACCGGCCGCGGCGGGTTCCGCCACCGTGCGGTTTGGGAGGTCGAGGATCTCGGCCGCGGCACTTGGCAAATCGTGGTCACCGAGATCCCTTACCAGGTCCAAAAGTCCAAACTGGTCGAACGCATCGCCGATCTGATCAACACCCGCAAGATCCCGATCCTCGGCGATGTGCGCGACGAGAGCGCGGATGACATTCGCCTGATCCTCGAACCCAAATCCCGCACGGTCGACCCTGGCGTCTTGATGGAAGCGCTCTTCAAGCACTCCGATCTGGAGGCGCGCTTCCCACTCAACATGAATGTCCTGATCGACGGGCGCACGCCCAAGGTCTGCGGTCTGCGTGAAGTGCTTCGCGCCTTCCTCGATCACCGGCGCGACGTGTTGCTGCGCCGCTCGCGCCACCGGATCGCGAAGATCGAAAACCGGTTGGAGGTGCTGGAAGGCTACATCATCACCTTCCTCAATCTCGACCGGGTGATCGAGATCATCCGCTATGAGGACGACCCAAAAGCCTCGCTGATGGCCGAGGATTGGGGAGGTGTGTTCCTGACCGAGATCCAGGCCGATGCGATCCTCAACATGCGCCTGCGCTCGCTGCGTCGGCTGGAGGAGATGGAGCTGCGCAAGGAGCGCGACACGCTGACGGCGGAACTGGCCGATCTCAACGAATTGCTGTCCTCGGAGGAACTGCAATGGGGCCGCATCTCCGACCAGATCCGCGAGATCCGTGATAAGTTCGGCGCCCCCCGCGCCTTACGCCACTTGCGCCTGGCCGAAGACATCGCCGCCGCGCGCAAGGAGACGACACCCTGGCCGCTGGGTGCTCGGCGCACGGGCCTCGGCGAGGCGCCGGCCTTCGATGAAGTGCCCATCGATGCGCTGGTCGAGCGTGAACCCATCACCATTGTCTGCTCCGCCCAGGGCTGGGTCCGTGCCATGAAAGGCCACATCGCGCTGGACTCAGAGGTCAAATACAAAGACGGTGACAGCGGGCAGTTCCTTTTCCATGCCGAGACCACGGACAAAATCCTCGCCTTCGCCTCCAATGGCCGGTTCTACACATTGGCGGGCGACCGCTTGCCTGGCGGGCGCGGGATGGGGGAGCCGATTCGGCTGATGGTCGAT
>JBCDAS010000108.1:0-12412 GCA_039185235.1 Pseudomonadota bacterium | reverse complement strand
TCCGGTCTATCTGGGCGGTCCGATCACAGGTATCCAGCAGCCGGTCCACTACGACTATAAGTCCCGCCGGGACACGCCAAATGAACTGCGCGCGTTTTTCCGCAAGATGGGCTGGCGCCGCGTCGTGGCGTTCCAGACCCGCAATCCGCTCCACCGGGCGCATCAAGAGCTGACTTTCCGTGCGGCGAAGGAAGCGCAAGCAAACCTGGTGATCCATCCAATTGTTGGCATGACGAAACCCGGCGATATCGACCACTTCACCCGCGTGCGGTGCTATGAGGCGGTGCTGGATAAGTATCCGGCGGCCACCACCCATATGAGCCTGTTGAACCTGGCGATGCGGATGGCCGGCCCACGTGAGGCTGTCTGGCACGGATTGATCCGCAAAAACCACGGATGCTCTCACTTCATCGTTGGGCGTGATCACGCTGGCCCGGGCAAAGACTCGAAAGGTGAAGACTTCTACGGCCCCTATGACGCCCAAGAGATGTTCCAAGAACACGAGGCAGAGATGGGTATCGAAATGGTGCCCTTCAAAATGATGGTCTATGTCCAAGAGCGCGCCGAGTATCAGCCCGCCGATGAGGTCGAAGAAGGGGCAACTGTTCTCAATCTCTCAGGCACAGAGCTTCGCCGCCGCCTTTCGGAGGGTTTGGAGATCCCGGAATGGTTCTCCTTCCCCGAAGTCGTCGAGGAATTGCGCAAGACCAGGCCGCCGCGTTCGCAGCAAGGGTTCACGGTGTTCTTCACCGGACTATCAGGCTCGGGCAAGTCGACCATTGCCAATGCGCTGATGGTCAAGCTGATGGAAGCTGGCGGGCGACCGGTGACACTTTTGGACGGGGACATCGTGCGCAAACACCTCTCGTCCGAGCTTGGCTTCTCGAAAGAGCACCGGAACATCAACATCGAACGCATCGGTTATGTCGCCTCGGAGATCACCAAGAATGGTGGGATCGCAATCTGCGCCCCGATTGCGCCTTACACGGCCACAAGGCGCAAAGTACGCGAGATGATCGAGAGCTACGGCGCATTCGTCGAAGTCCATGTGGCAACCAGCCTCGAAGAATGCGAACGGCGTGACCGCAAGGGGCTCTACAAGCTCGCGCGTGAGGGCAAGATTAAGGAGTTCACTGGGATATCGGACCCCTATGAGGCGCCTGATGCCCCAGAACTCCGGCTCGATACAGAATCGGTAGATCCGGATCACTGCGCCCATCAAGTCATCCTGAAACTCGAAGCACTTGGCCTCTTTGGCTGATGCTGTGCTAAAGACGGCCTAGATCTGAGTTGGAGAGACCAATGACGCTGGGCCGGTTTGACGATTTTCCATCGGTCAGTTTCTTGGACCAGCCCACCCCACTCGAACCATTGCCGCGTTTGAGCAAGGCCAATCGCGGGGCACAGATCTGGGCGAAGCGGGACGATGCCCAAAGCCTGGCATTCGGCGGCAACAAAGTCCGCCAAGTCGCCTATTACATGGGTGCTGCGCAAGCGGCTGGGGCTGACACCGTTCTGATCACGGGCGCTGTTCAATCGAACTATTGCCGAACCGCGGCAGCCTATGCCGCAAAACTGGGTATGCATTGCCATATCCAGCAAGAGAACCGCGTTGCCAGTCGTCATCCGGGGTACAAAAGCTCTGGCAATGTCTTGGTCTCACGCCTCCTCGGCGCCTCGATGTCGAGCTACCCCCATGGCGAGGACGAAGCGGGTGCCGACGCCGAGTTGGAGCGGCTTGCTGAGACCTATCGCGCCGCGGGCCACAGGCCTTATGTGATCCATCTCGGCCCAGGCCATCCTCCCATCGGCGCGCTTGGCTATGTCGCCTGTGCGAGAGAGCTGTTGGAGCAGATGGGCCGTCTTGATGTGACCTTCGAGCATATCGCTGTGCCTTCCGGCAGCGGTGCGACCCATGCGGGTTTCCTTTTTGGGCTCCGAGCGCTCGGGTGTCAGATCCCGGTCACAGGCTATTGTGTCCGGCGATCAGCAGAGCTCCAGAAGCCACGTCTCATCATGCGCTGTGCCGAGATTGCTGCGCTTTTGGAGATGCCCAATCCGGTCACCGAAACCGATGTGGTCGTCAATGACCGCTTTTTGCTTCCGGGATATGGGCAACTCAATCTGCCGACCGAACGCGCGATCAGCCTATCTGCCCGCTCCGAGGCGATGATTCTTGATCCAGTCTACTCTGGCAAATGCATGGCAGGGGCGCTGAATATCGCAGGCAATCTTCACCCCGATCAGAGCGTGCTGTTTCTGCACACCGGGGGCAGTCCGGCCATCTTTGCCTACGATATGCCGTTATCGGGTGAAGCTTTAGCCTGAGACCCTTTGCTCAGTCGATTTGCCCCACCGGGCTTGCTGTGCCGAAAAGAACGTCAAATATTCTTCAGCCGGGACTGGTCGGCACCAGTGGTATCCTTGTCCGATATCCGCACCGACCGCGCGAAGCGCTTCGATCTGGTCAACCGTCTCAACGCCCTCGGCAACCGTGCGCAAGTTCAAGCAGCGGGCGATCTCAATCGTTGCTGAAACGATCGCCAAGTCGTGTTGGTTTGTACAAATCCCATTGACGAAAGCACGATCGATCTTGATTTCCTGGATTGGCAAGTTGCGAAGATGTGAGAGCGATGCGTGGCCGGTGCCAAAATCATCAAGGGACAACTCGAAACCCATGTCGTGGATCGCATCGAGTGCCAAAGCCGCCTCGTCAGTGTCTCGACCGACAAAGCAGCCCTCGGTGATCTCAAGGCCGACTTCGCCCTGTTGCACGCCAATGTTGATCATCTGACGAAGGTTCTCCATCAAGCCTTTTGGCGAGACGAGATCCAGTGGATGGATGTTGATCGCGATCTTGCCAAAGCTGCGCCCGGATTCGCGCCAAGATACGAGGTCGGCTGCGATCACTTCAAAGATATGGGCGCTGACATCCAGCATCATGCCCCGATCTGCTGCTACGGGTAAGAACTGGTCCGGGGTGAGCAATCCACTCTCTGGATGGCGCCAGCGGACCAATGCCTCTGCCCCAAGCGGCGCCCCGGTCGCGAGATCGATCTTCGGTTGATAGAAGATCTCAATCTGGCGCTCGAGGAGAGCGATATGGAGATCGTGCTCCAACCGATCCACTTCGGCGATGCGCGCGCTCATCGCACCATCGTACATCATGGACCGCCCGCGACCGGTCTCCTTCGCCCGATGAAGGGCGATCGTCGCCTTGCGGATGAGTTCATTTTCACTCTCCGCATCGCGGGGGAAGACGGCACCGCCAACCGACGCATTGGGATAGATAGCGCGGCCATCGATCACCGTTGGCTCGCTCACCGCAGTGATGATCTCCCGCGCGCGTTCCATTGCAAGATCTACTGACAAGCCCCTGAGAACAAGCGCAAACTCGTCGGCCCATAGTCTTGCAACCGCATCTTCAGGTCGCAGGCATTCACGCAAACGCTGAGCGACAATCTGAAGGAGTTCATCACCGGCATGATAGCCAATCCCATCATTTACGTTTTTGAAACCGTCCAGATCGAGAAGCAGGACGACGAACTCCGTATCGGCCTCGGATTCAGCGATAAAGTCATGGATCTGGCGACCAAAGACGGAACGGTTCGGCAGATCCGTCGTGGAGTCGACAAACGCCATCAGCGAGATTTCTTCATGAGCCGCATGAAGGTCATCGACGAGTTGTGTGAGTTCCTGGTTAGACGCCTCCTGCGCCTTCACAATCTTGGAGGCTAGGAAGGTAAATGCGCCCAGCGAGAGCGCATAGAGAAGCGTGTAGGCGGCGACAGGCCACATTTCGCCATGCTCACGGAGCAAAAACGCAAGCGCGACGGAGCTGAGAACAAGCCCAATATAGGCGATCGCCGCTATCAGAGCGCGGTGCAGGGCAAAGGCACCTCCCGCGCTCATCCCAGCGCAGATCATCAGAGCGATCATCTGCTGTGGAGGATCTGCGCGCCCGAGAACCAACAAGGCAAGTGCTGCCCATGGCACGGCGAGCAGCAGTGAGAAGGTTACGATCCGAACCGCACCGGACTGTGAGACATAGTCGACCCGTCGTCGAGCCGCCCGGCGGCCCCTGAGATAGGCGAACAAGCTCAGTAAGGTGGTCGCGCCAGCCCAAAGATAGATGACTATCCCATTGCCCGAACTGCCATAAATCGCAGCGAAAACAATGGCCAGCGTTGCCGTGACAAACGCACCCAACGGACCGGCCAGAAGAACAGCCCGAAAGTCTTCAGGCGACGGGCGCCTCAGCAAAGTATCTCTAAAGCTGGCGAAGAGACTTTCACTCATTCGTCTAAACAGCCCGATTCCTAGTCTTTTCCGGACCTATAAGAAACCGGGTCCATCACGGCGCGTGCTCAGGGTTCGCTGAAATGGGTTACATTTCGGTTGCTTTGGCCCAACAAGCCGGAGGGCAAAGTGCTCCTTCTGGTTGATTTTCCCGCAATTGACCCGCATCGTTGCATCAGAAGATCAAAAGCCCGCCCTTTGAGCGCGGGCACCCAAGGGAGGATACTGATGATGAAGATGCGCGCATTCAGTCGCCGCGTGATGCTTGGCATCACGGCAGCCGCTGCAACGAGTTTGGCGCTGCCAGCGGCGGCCACCGACTTCTCTGGCCAGACAATTGAGTGGATCATTCCATTCAAAGAGGGGGGCGGATCGGATAAATGGTCGCGGTTCTATGCACCACTCCTCAGCGAAGCGTTGCCAGGCAACCCGAATGTGGTCGTCAAGAACATGCCAGGAGCCGGCTCCACCAAAGGCGCCAACTGGTTTGCCAAGAACGCAAAGCCCGATGGTCTGACGATCTTTGGGACATCAGGTTCGACCCAGTTTCCTTATTTGCTTGGCGATCCTCGGGTGAAATACGAGTATAAGGACTGGAACATCGTGCTCGCAACTGCCACAGGCGGGGTAGCGTACCTTCCGCCCGATATTGCTGAGAAATGGGCAGCCGATAAGACGTCGATTCTTGAAGAAGACTTCATCTATGGCAGCCAAGGGGCAACGCGTCTCGATCTCGTGCCCCTGCTCGCGTGGGAGATGCTGGGCATGAATGTCGAGCCGATCTTCGGCATCAAAGGCCGCGGGGAAGGCCGCCTGATGTTCGAACGCGGTGAGGTCAATATCGACTATCAAACCTCCTCGGGCTTTCTGGGCAAAGTCACGCCTCTGGTGGAATCGGGCCAGGCCGTCCCAATGATGACTTGGGGTGCATTGGATGAGGCGGGCAATATCGTCCGCGATCCGACTTTCCCGGACATTCCAACCTTCAAGGAAGTCTATACCGATATGAAGGGGCAAGAACCTTCGGGCGATGATTGGGAGGCTTGGAAAGCCTTCTTCGTGGCCGGGTTCCCGGCGCAAAAGATGGTTTTCCTGCCAAATGGAACGTCGCAGGAGATCATCGATACCTATACTGCGGCTTTCAACGCCGTGATCTCGCGGCCCGATTTTGCCGAGACTTCGAAGAAGCGTCTTGGTGTCTATCCCCAGTCAACGGGCGAAGCAGCCCAGGTCAAGCTGAAGCAGGGCACTGACGTGGCCGATAGCGCCAAGACTTGGGTCAAGACTTGGCTCAACGAACGCTACGGCGTCGAACTGAACTGATCCAGACCGGGGCGCTCATCGAGCGCCCTTTTTTCTGGGGGGATATCAATGGACTTCGCCGCGACCGCCCTGCCCGCGCTTTCTGAGGCGTTCGGGCTGATCCTGCAGCCGCAGCAATTGCTCTTCTTGTCAATCGGGGTTGTGCTTGGGCTGAGTGTTGGGGTCTTTCCCGGGCTTGGCGGGATCGCGGGGCTGAGCCTGGTTCTCCCCTTTATCTACGGCATGGACCCCGTTTCGGGACTTGCCCTGATGGTCGGCCTCGTTGCAGTTATTCCGACCTCGGACACATTTGCCAGTGTTCTCATGGGGATACCTGGATCTTCTGCGAGCCAGGCAACGGTTCTTGACGGATTCCCGTTGGCCAAACGCGGGCAAGCGGCGCGGGCACTGGCGGCGGCATTTATCTCCTCGCTCTTCGGCGGATTGCTCGGCGCGTTGGTGCTGACCTTTTTCATCTTGATTGCCCGGCCGCTCGTTTTGGCCTTCAAGACGCCCGAGCTTTTGATGGTCACGATCCTTGGCTTGTCGATGGTTGGAACGCTTGCCGGACGCATTCCGCTGAAAGGGATCGTCGCCGCGGGTCTGGGCCTAATTGTGGGCACCATCGGCGAAGCTCCCGCACAAGGCTCCGCCCGACTGAGCTTCGAGGATTGGCCTTATCTCTATGACGGCCTGCGCCTGGTCATTGTGGGCCTCGGCATCTTCGCGGTGCCAGAAATCATTGCGCTTCTGCGCCAAGACCGCTCGATCTCCCGCGAGGCGAAACTGGGTGCTGGCTGGTTCGACGGCATCCGCGATTGGTTCAAGAACATCTTCCTGTCGATCCGTTGCTCGGTGATCGGCGTGATCGTGGGCGTGATCCCGGGCCTCGGCGGATCAGTGGTCGATTGGATCGCCTATGGTCACACGGTGCAGTTCGCAAAAGACAAATCGAAGTTCGGGTCTGGCGACATCCGCGGCGTGATCGGGCCCGAGAGCTCGAACAACGCCAAGGAGGGCGGGGGATTGGTTCCAACTCTGCTCTTTGGGATCCCCGGTTCAGGCTCGATGGCCGTTTTCATCGGCGGCATGATCCTGCTCGGCTACGAAGCCGGGCCGCAGATGATCACCAATGATCTCGGCATCACCTATACGATCGTTTGGTCTTTGGCTTTGGCGAACGTCCTGGGCGCCGGGCTCTGCATTGCTCTCTCGGGCGGGATCGCACGGCTGACCACGATCCGGTTCACGCTACTGGCCCCTTTCCTTTTCATGCTGATCGCGTTCGCGGCATTCCAATCGCGCCAATCCCTGGGCGACCTGGTGGCCCTCGTCGCCATCGGCCTGCTCGGCATCTTCATGCGCCGGTTCGACTGGTCGCGTCCGGCCTTCCTGATCGGCTTCGTCCTTTCGAGCCAAGCCGAGACTTACACTTACCAAGTCGCCCGTTTTGCAGATCTGAGACTGCGCAAGGGGGTGGGTGAGATGATGGAGTATATCTTCTCGCCGATTGTGATCGTGCTCCTGATCATAACAATCGTCTCGGTCTGGCTCGGCGCACGCCAAGCCAAACAGATTCTGCCCGAGGGTGCTGGTGGCACTGGCGGCAAAACCGCACCCCTGCTCTTTGGTCTTTTCCTAACTGGGTTTCTGGCGCTGGCCTTTGTCGATGCACTTACGATCGATGCATTCAACGACAAGATCTTCCCAGCGATCGTGTCGGGGATCGGCCTCGTCGCCTCGGCGCTTATCGTGTTGCGAATGATCACGGCGAGCGAGGGGGACGCGGTTTTTGCAGATCGCGAGGCCTCCGGCGAGGATGCGGAAGCCCCCCATGGTCTTTGGGCGACCCTCGCTTGGTTCGTTGGCCTTCTCGGATTAACGGCGCTCGTGGGTTTTGTCCTGGCATTGGCAATCTTCTTTGTCGCTTTCCTGAGGATGCGCGCTCAGATCGCCTGGACACAGATCTTGATCCTGTCGGCGGCCGGCCTCGGCTTCATCCTCTTCATGGCGGGCGTTCTGAACCGGGATTTCCCACCGGGCTTGTTTCAGGAAGTGATCGAACTGCCCTGGCCATTTGGATGACCTCGATCTGTTTCCGACGATTCTTGTCGCGAACTCAAATCAACCTATGCGGACCACGCATCCGACGTTGATTACAAAATTTTCTCCAAATCTCGGGAAGTCACTAAAAATTGCTCTTGGCGCGTCGGATTTCGCATGTTTAGCATTCGAACGCCTTAAGCAAGTGACCCGCTTGGGTTCAGGGAGAGATAAATGACCAAATACATGCTCACCAGCCGTGAGCTGCATCCGATGGCGGAGAAGACCGCCGAGCAGTTCAAGGCTGGCAAGATGAACCGTCGTGAGTATTTCGCGACGATGGCTGCCTTCGGCGTAAGCGCCGCGGGTGCCTTTGCGCTGGGTGGCCTCACGCCGACCCCGGCGAGCGCCGCAACGCCGAAAAAAGGCGGTGTGATGAAGATCTCGATGCAGATCAAAGCGTTCAAAGACCCACGGACCTTTGACTGGACTGAAATGGGTGCCGGCCTCGCCTCGGTATGCGAATACCTCGTGCGCTGGAATGCCGACTTCAGCTTCTCGCCATGGCTGCTCGACAGCTGGGAGACCTCGGATGACGCAAAGACCTACACACTGAAAGCACGCTCAGGTGTAAAGTGGTCGAATGGCGATGACTTCAACGCTGATGATATCATCCACAACATTTCGCGCTGGTGCGAAAAAGACGTCGAAGGCAACTCGATGGCCGGTCGGATGGCCGCGCTGATCGATCCAGAGACGAACAAAGCCGCCGACGGTGCGATCGAGAAAGTCGATGACACGACGGTTAAGCTGAACCTTCTGCGTCCAGACATCTCGATCATCGCGGGTATGTCCGACTATCCGGCAATGGTTGTGCACCGGTCCTATGAGGGCACCAACGATCCGTTCGAGGCCATGTCAATCTCGACCGGGGCTTTGGAGCTGGTCAGCTATGATGTGGGCGACAGCATGGTGCTGAAGCGCAAAGACAGCGACTGGTGGGGCGGTGACTTCTGGCTCGACGGGATCGAGTACTATGACCACGGCACCGATCCGACCGCGATGATCTCGGCATTCGAGGCCGAGGAGATCGACGCCAATTACCTCACACCGCCCGACGCGATCGAGCAGTTGGACTCCGTTGGCATCACCACCTCGGACAAGGCAACCGGTTCGACCATCGTCATTCGGATGAACATGGACAACAAGCCCTATGACGACCAGCGCGTCCGCCAGGCTGTCCAAGCGTCGGTCGACAACGAGGTTATCTTGCAACTCGGCATCAACGGCACGGGTATCGCTGCCGCCAACCACCATGTTGGTCCGATGCATATCGAGTATGCGGATATTGGCCCGCACACGCGTGACGTCGAGAAGGCGAAGAAGCTTCTTGCCGAAGCTGGTCAGTCAGACTTCGAGTTCGAGATCATCTCGATCGACGATGACTGGCGCCGCAACACAACCGATGCTGTTGCAGCCCAAATGCGGGACGCTGGCCTCAATGTGAAGCGGACGGTGATCCCGGGCTCGACCTTCTGGAACGACTGGTCGAAGTATCCATTCTCGTCCACCAACTGGAACGGTCGTCCGCTGGGCGTGCAGGTTCTGGCTCTTGCCTACAAGTCGGGCGAAGCATGGAATGAGACGGCATATGCGAACCCCGAGTTCGACGCCAAGCTTGATCAAGCGCTGGCGACCCCGGATGTGGAAGCCCGCCGGAAGCTAATGGTCGAAGTCGAAACCATCCTGCGCGACTCGGGCGTGATCATTCAGCCTTATTGGCGCTCGATCTTCCGGTCCTACCGTGAGGGTGTAAACGGATACGAGATGCACCAGGCTCAGTTCCAGTTCGCTGACCTCTACTGGCTGGACAGCTAAGACACATCTCCAAGAAACGGTTGGCCCCACCTCTGGGGCCAACTGATGTACGGGTCACAAGTACCTGATACCATAAGGCTAAATCAGCACGACCAATCGTGCGTAGCCGACGGGGAAGCTCAACAATGCTAATGTTCATTCTGCGGCGTCTGGGAACCATGTTCATAACCATGGTCGCCCTGACGTTCATCGTCTTCTATTTGGTGAACCTTCCGGGGAACTTGGAGAAGCTGGCGAAGACCGAAGGCAATATGCGCATGACGGACGAGCAGGTGGATGCCTGGCTCGAAAAAGAGGGTTTCAAACGGCCCTTCCTGGTGCGCTATGGAGAATGGCTTGGCAACACGCTGCAAGGCGATATGGGCTACAGTCGCGTCTTCCGAAAGCCAGTTTCTGAGGTCGTCGGCCAACGTCTCGGCTACACCGGCATCCTGATGTTTTGGGTGATGATGGTGATGGTCCCCGGCGCACTGATTGTGGGCGTGCTGGCTGGAATGCGAGAGGGCTCGATCCTCGATCGAAGTCTGTCTGTTGGCTCTATCACTTCAACATCTGCGCCTGAATATGTGACCGGGATCATCTTCACAGTGATTTTCGCAAGTTCGCTGGGGATCTTGAAAGGGATCGCCTCGACCCGTTCCATCACGGTAGAGAACTTCACCCTGCCTGTGATGACCATGGCGATATATGGGATGGGATATATCGCACGAATGACCCGCGCCTCGATGGCTGAGGTGATGACATCGCAATACATTCGCACGGCGCGGCTGAAAGGGCTGAACTTCCGCTCGGTCGTCCTCAAACACGCGCTCCGAAACGCGTTGATCGCGCCGTTTACGGTGATCATGCTTCAGTTCCCCTGGCTCCTCACCGGGGTCGTGATCGTGGAGACCATGTTCAACTTTAAGGGCTTTGGTTGGGCGCTGGTTCAGGCTGCGGGCAACAATGACATCAACATGCTGCTCGCGATTTCCTGGGTCGCTGTGATCGTGGTTCTGGCTACGCAGCTGATATCCGATATCGGCTATGCGTATCTGAACCCGCGGATCCGTGTGAAGTAAGCCGTAGAGGGGGGAGAAGAGAATGGAACCGCTCTCGATTGTAGAGATTATCGTCCAGACCATCATCCGGTTCTGGCCAACTTGGGCCGCCATCGGCGTGACGATGATCGGCTGCTACTTCATCCGCGACAAACTGGGGGTAGTTGGACGACTATATGGCTCACCCATCGGTCTTTGGGGCGTCTTCCTGGTCTTGTTTTGGATCTTCACAGCGGTCTTTGCAGACCTGATCGCGATCCAACCGGCATTGGAGCAGTCCTTTGCGCCGGGCATGAAAAAGTCGGCCCCGGGCACAGGCTTTATGAAGGATCTCGAGGATGGCACTCAGGTCGCCGTCTACTATCTTTGGGGTGGAGATAACCTCGCGCGGGACATCTTCAGCCGGGTTGTCTATGGCAGCCAGGTCGTTCTGATCATCGCACCGACCGCGACCCTGATCGCGTATATGGTCGGCTCTACGCTGGGCCTGCCGGCGGGCTACTACCTCGGATGGATGGACACGCTGATGTCCTTCCTCGCCAATCTGGTTCTCGCCTTCCCGGTCATCCTGCTGTTCTACCTTCTGGTCACGCCAGAGGTGAACGAGGTGAAGATGATCCCGTTGGGCCTCTTTGATCTACCCTGGTCCTTGCCCATCGGGATGGCGGCTTTCTTCTTCCTCTTCCCGATCATCTTCCTCTGCACCATGTGGTATACGAAGTACGAGAAGAACCCGCAGAAGCTGGCCATGTATACCGGAGTTACGCTGGTGGTCGGCCTCTGGCTCTATTCGGGCCTCGCGTTTAACTCGGATCCTTTGGGGATCGTGGGCATGGCACCGAATGAGTTGAACGTGTTCGCGGCTGTGATCTTGGGCTCCTCACCGGGCGTCTTCCGGATCGTCCGAGGCCTGACCATGGACATCAAGACCCGCGACTATGTGGCCGCGGCCCAGACCCGTGGAGAGCGGCCCTGGTACATCATGCTTTGGGAGATCCTGCCCAACGCCCGTGGCCCGCTGATCGTCGATTTCTGTCTCCGTATCGGCTACACGACCATCCTTCTGGGAACACTGGGTTTCTTCGGCCTCGGCCTCAGCCCAGAGAGCCCGGACTGGGGATCGATGATCAACCATGGTCGTGCTTTCGTCAGGCTTTCCTCGACAGTGCACCTCTCGCTCTTCCCAGCGGTAGCCCTCATGACGCTTGTTCTCGGGCTCAACCTTCTGGCTGACGGACTTCGGGAGGAGTCGCTCAAAGACTAAGGAAATGGAGTAGGAATGTGACCCAACCAATCCTTGATATCGAAGACCTCAACATCTCGTTCTACACACGGGCCGGAGAGATCCCGGCGGTGATGGACTTCTCCATGACCGTGATGCCGGGGGAGACCATGGGCCTGGTGGGGGAGTCCGGCTGCGGCAAATCCACCGTCTCGCTTGGGATCATGCAATATCTCGGCAATAACGGGCGCATCAAATCCGGATCCATCAAGTTCATGGGCGAAGATATGGGCTCGATGAGCGATGAGCGGCTCAGGGAACTTCGCGGCTCCAAAATCTCCATGGTTTATCAGGAGCCTATGGCCTCGCTAAACCCGGCCATGAAGATCGGCAAGCAACTGGCCGAGGTTCTGACCGTCCATGAAGGCATCTCTGAGGAGGACGCGCTGTCGCGAGCGGCGGAGATGGTGGACGCGGTGCGCCTGCCCGATCCTGACCGGATCCTGGGCGCCTATCCGCACCAGCTCTCAGGCGGGCAGCAGCAGCGTGTGGTGATCTCCATGGCGCTCCTGTCCAAGCCCCAACTTCTGCTGCTGGACGAACCCACCACTGCGCTCGACGTGACGGT
>JBCDAS010000107.1:0-12464 GCA_039185235.1 Pseudomonadota bacterium | reverse complement strand
TTCAAACTCGACAGCGACGGAAAAGCGGAACTGGTCGAGAAGAGCGCCTTGGGCCATTGGGGCGCGAAGGTCGCCGCAGGTGTCGCGATCGGGCTTGGCATCGTAGCCTCGCTGACAGGGGCGGGCGCCGGGGTTGGCGCCTTCATGATCGTCGCAGGCCTCGGCCTTTACGGCGCCAGCCAGGCGGTCTCGGCGCATGAAGCCGCGCAAACCGCCGAGGCCAATAACGAGAACCCAAAAGAAGCAGTCGCCTGGGACATCGCTAAGGGCTTCGCCCAACTGGCTGTCTCGGCCTCTTTTCTCGGCTATCTCGCGGTGATGTACGCAGTGGTCAGCGATGCCTTCGATGGCGGCGGAAGCGGAAGCGGCGGCGGCTACAACGCTGGTGACATCGCCGGCGCCTATGTCGCTGGAAAAGCGGTTGAGGGCAGTATGGAAGCCGCCCTCAAAGGGGCAAAGCTCGCAGACCATATCTCCTCCTCAGAAGGCGCAGACAAAGGGCAAGAGCCAAAGCAGGAAGAAGGCATCGATACCGAAACAAGCTACAAGGCAGGCCTCAGCATGACCAATCTGCCTCCTGAAACGCCGATCATGCCGCATAACCAACATCCCTTTAACCCAGCATCAGGCCATGTCTGGGGCTGAGCAGAACGCTCTCGCAATCGAGGCTAAGCTGCAGCGGTTCAAGGACGGGTATCTCGAAGGTTTGATTGAGGCCCGGCTGGCGGCCGCCGAGTTCCTGCCATCGGAACTCGAAAGCCTCGAGATGCGCCATCGGCGAGAATCGAAACTGATCGAGAAAGCGCTTACCGAAGCCTATGACGTTCTAAAGCGCGGCCTCGCAGTTCTGGCCGAGCATGCACTGCCTGAGACCGCGGCGGTGCTCGATAAATTGCAAGCCGCTGTGGCACGTCCGCTCGATCCCCCACCCGCGGCCGACGCGCCCGACCCTGATGCTTTGGCAACAGCCATGCCCGCGTTGATCGAGACCTGTCGGGCGCTCTTGGATGACAAACATCTGGAAGATGCCAAAGCCTCGGCCTCAGCGCTTTGCATGCTCTATCCCGAAGTGCCCCATCCCTACGTCCTGGCAGGGACTGCGATCTGGTATGTTGATGGTCTCGAGGCCGCTCTGCATCACTATAACATCGTCACCCAGAACTTCTTCGAGCAGCCGATGGTCAATTATTTCGCTGCGGATGTTTACCTCTCGGCAGGCGATCGGGACAAGTGCCGCGCCCTTTTGCAAAGCGGTCTGGAGCTATGTGACGGGGCCGGGCCGGACGCGGCCGCCTATAAGCCCGAGATCGAGGCTTTCCTGGCAGAACTTGCCGAGAGGTAACCTCGCGCGGCGCTACTGGATGCCCTCCTCCAGGATCATATGCCCCGGCGAGATCTCTTGGTATTGGCTGGGTTTAGGCACGTAACTGGACGGGTAGATCGGCGAGGTGATCGGTCGGAACTGGCGCTCTGCCCCGCTATCGCGCCGGGTCGGATCGGCGACCGGAATGGCCGAGAGCAGGCTTTGCGTATAGGGATGGCTCGGGTTCTCGAACACCGCCTGACGCGGTCCAAGCTCGACGATCCGGCCCATGTACATCACACCGACATTGTGGCTGACCCGCTCCACCACAGCCATGTCGTGGGAGATGAACAGGAAGGACAGGCCCAGATCCGCCTGGAGCTCCATCATCAGGTTCAAAACCTCGGCCTGGACCGAGACATCAAGCGCCGAGACTGCCTCATCCGCAACGATCAGCTTGGGCCTGAGTGCCAGCGCGCGGGCAATTGCGACGCGCTGGCGCTGACCCCCCGAGATCTGGTGCGGATAGCGGTTCAGAATGCTGCGATCGAGCCGGACACGATCGAACAGCTCAGCCGCCCGATCATAGACCTCCTTGCCCTTCAGCACGCCGTAATTGTGCAACGGTTCCGCCACCTGATCGGCGAGCTTCATCTTTGGGTTCAGCGAGCCGAACGGGTCTTGGAACACCATCTGCATCTCGGATCGCATGGCGCGCAGATCCGATTGCGACAGCTCTAGAAGGTTGACATCGCCGAGCCGAACCTCGCCCGCAATCGGATCTACCAGGCGCAGGATCGAGCGGGCGCAAGTGGATTTGCCGCATCCGGATTCGCCCACCAGGCTCAGCGTCTGACCGAGATTGAGGCTGAAGGAGACATCCTCAACCGCATGGACCTGGGCAACCGTGCGCCGCAGGATGCCCTCACGCACCGGGAACCGCGTGGTCAGACCTTTGACATCCAACAGCACCGTGTTGGTCCCGGCAATCGGTTCCGATGGCCCACTCTCGGCGCCAGACATCAATTTCATCGGCTCGGGCAGCGGTTTGCCCTTCATCTCACCCAAACGAGGCACGGCGGCGAGCAGCGCCTTGGTATAGGCGTGCTGAGGGTCTTTGAAGATCGCCTCGACGGGGCCCTCTTCGACCTTGTGGCCGCGATACATGACCACCACGCGATCTGCCATTTGGGCCACGACCGCCATGTCATGGGTGATGAACATCACGGCGGTCTTCGTCTCGCGCTTCAACCGGTCGATCAGCGCCAGGATCTCGGCCTGGATGGTGACATCGAGCGCGGTCGTCGGCTCATCGGCGATCAGGAGGCGCGGCCGACACGCCATCGCCATGGCGATCATCACGCGCTGACGCATCCCGCCCGACAGCTCATGGGGATAGCGTTTTATGTTGCGCGGCGGGTCCGGGATCTTCACCTCACCCAAAAGCTGCAGCGCCCTGGCCTCGGCCTGCGATTGCGTCACCGCGCCATGAACGCGGAGCGCCTCGACCAATTGCCTGCCAACGGTGAAGACCGGGTTGAGCGCGGTCATCGGCTCTTGAAAGATCATACTGATCTCGTTGCCGCGAATATCGCGCATGATGTCTTGCGAGGCTTCGACCACATTGGTCTCGCCCTTCTCGCCTCGGTCAAACAGGATCTTGCCCTGGCTGATCTCGCCACCACCGAACTCGATCAGGCGCATCAGCGACAGCGAGGAAACGGATTTGCCAGAGCCCGACTCGCCCACAATGCACAGCGTCTCCCCGGGGCGGACATCGAATGAGACATCCTCGACGCCGATGATCGAGCCTTCCTTGCGCCAGAACTCGACCTTCAGATTTTTGACGTCAACGATTGCATCATCGAGCATCTTGTCCCCTTTCGAGCCATGCTGCGCCGCATCATTGAACCCGATCGTGGCGCCATAGTCTAGCACGATATCGTCGAGCAGGCGTCGAGAGCGCAGGCGTCAGATCAGCGGGATCCTCAGCTCGGCACGAAGCCCCGGCGCCAGGTTCCTCAGATCAATATCGCCGCCATGCCCGCGTGCGATCGACCGGGCAATCGCCAGGCCAAGACCCACGCCCCCGGTTTCTGCCGCACGAGAGGCTTCGAGCCGGACGAGGGGGCCAAACACCTCCTCCAGATCCGCCTCGGGGATGCCGGGGCCGTCATCCTCGATCGAGATCACCGCCTGGCCCGCATGGGTTGTCAGGCCAACACGGGCGCGAGAGCCATAGGTCACTGCGTTCTCGATCAGGTTGCGCAAGGCCCGGCGCAGCGCGACCACCCGGCAATGGCAGAGCGTCTCGGCCATCTCGCTGATCTCGACCTCATGGCCAAGATCGCTCAGATCATGGCAAACCGCCTCGACCAAAAGCGCCAGATCAACCCGGCGCGTATCCTCGCGGGCGGCATCCTCGCGCGCCAGATCCAGGGTGGCTTCGGCAATCCGCTGCATCTCATCCAGCGTGGCGATCAAGCGATCCCGCGTCTCCTCATCCTCCACCAGTTCCGCTTGCAGACGCAGGCTGGCGATCGGGGTGCGCAGATCGTGGCTGACAGCGGCCAAAATCTGCATCCTGTCTTGGACAAATCGCGAGAGGCGGGCCGACATCCGGTTGAAGGTCTCGGTTGCGGTCCGGATCTCCCGCGGTCCGGTTTCGGGGATCGCTGCAACGCTCTCCCCCCGGCCAAACCGCTCCGCCGCCTCCGAGAGCTCGCGCAGGGGCCGGGTCAGCCGCCGGATCACCACAACAACGATGACAATCATGGCCAGGCCCATCAGCGCCATCGAGATCAGAACCGGCTGGATCCAGGCCGCGCCCGAGATCGGCGTGATCGCCCGCAGGTTCAGCCAATCGCCCGAGACGAGATGGACCGAGATCTGATGGCGCAAGCGGATCTTGGGCACACCGATCAACAGATTATCGGCCAATTGCGCCAAGGGACCGCCGCGGCGCTCGACCGCCTCCTCGGTCGATCGCACCCTCACTTCGCGGACCCGCGCGCCCAGACGCGCGGCCACTCGTTCGGCCAAACCGGCATCTGCGTCCGATCCTGCCTCAGCCGGCAGCCCGGGGTCAGCCGTCAGATCAAATGCCATCCTGCGATTGCTGACCCGGCGCAGCATCCGCGCCTGGTTCTCGTCCGGCACATCGCCGAGCAGGCGTGCGACCGTCACCAGCCGGTTGGCCACCATCTCGCTCCGAACCTCGCGCATGGAGCTTTGACGCTCGATCGAGAAGACCACGAAACTGGCAACCTGGGTGATCACCAGGGCCGCCAGCAGGAACAGGATCAATTGGCCCGCCAGACTCTGCGGCACCAGGCGCATCAAAGCGTCTCGACCGGGCAGGCCAGCCGATAGCCTCCACCGCGCACGGTTTGGATCAGCACGGGGGTCTTCGGATCCACCTCGACCTTCTTCCTGAGCCGCAGGATCTGGTTGTCGATCGCCCGGTCGAACATCTTCGCCGCCCGCCCCCGGGTCAGATCCAAAAGCTGATCGCGGCTCAAGACGCGGCCGGCATGGCGCACCAAGGTCAGGAGCAGCTCGAACTCCCCAGTCGAGAGCGGCGTGACAACCTCGCGCGGGTCGATCAATTCGCGCCGATCCGCGTCAAAGATCCACCGGTCAAACCGGTATCTGACCCCCAGATCGACCTCTTTGGCGGCAGGCAGGCTCTGCGCCCTGCGCAAGACCGCCTTGATCCGGGCCAGAAGCTCGCGCGGGTTGAACGGCTTGGTGACATAGTCATCCGCCCCGATCTCAAGGCCGACGATCCGGTCCGTCTCCTCCGCCATCGCGGTCAAGAGCACCACCGGCAGCGTGCCCTGCACCGCCAGATCGCGGCAAAGCGACAGCCCATCCTCGCCCGGCATCATCACATCAAGAACAACCAGATCAAACGCGGAGCTCTCGATCAGCTTGCGCGCCTCAGCACTGTTGGACGCGATGCTGGCGCGCAGACCGTTCTGGCGGAGATACTTTGCCAGGGTCTCGCGAATGTCGCGATGATCGTCGACGACCAGGATATGCGGTGCCGCGTCGATGCGCCTCTCCTCCACTCAGCGCTGTGTACCAGCGCAGCGCCTTCACGCTCAAAGAGAAATGTAACTCTCTGTCGCAAAGCCCGCGCCTGCGACCGCCCATGACAGATTTCCAGTTCCCAGACAAACTCTAGCAACATGTCGGTGGCATGGTTTGCCCGATCGGCGCGGGAGAGCCAAAGGAATGCAGGACATCGCGAGCTTCATTGCGTTGAACCGCTTTGGCCTTGGCGTCGGGCCCAGGGATCTGGAGGCGACTGGCCAAGACCCGAAAGGATGGGTGGCCGCGCAGATCCGGCCCTTCCAAACCGTCCCGCGAGCCCTGGCCCGGTTTCCCGAGGCCGCCGAGATCAACCAACAGATCCACACCGCCCGGATCTCCGACTCGCGAGAGCAGAAGAAGAAAATCCGCCGCAAGCTCCGCGAGAGCGCCACCGCCGAACTGCTCGCCCGCGCCGAATATCAGATCGCCACCCCCACCCCCTTTGCCGAGCGGATGGTTTTGTTCTGGTCGAACCATTTCACCGTGTCGCGCAGCAAAGGCATCATCGCGCCGACCCTGCCCGCCTTTGAACGCGAGGCGATCCGTCCACATATCTTCAAACGCTTCGAGGATATGCTGATCGCGGTCACAAGCCATCCCTCGATGCTTGGCTATCTCGACAACAATGTCTCAATCGGGCCGAATTCCCAGGCTGGCAGGCGCGGCCGGGGCTTGAACGAGAACCTGGCCCGCGAGATCCTCGAGCTTCACACTCTGGGCGTCGATGGCGGTTACACCCAAGACGATGTGCGCGAGTTCGCCCGCGCCCTGACCGGCTGGACCCATGGCGGGACGGTGCCGAAAAAGCAGAAAACCATCCGCTCGGGCGCGTTCGAATTTCGCGAAGTGATGCACGAGCCCGGGCCAAAAACCGTCCTGGGCAAGACCTATCGCGAAGATGGGATGAAGGAGGGGCTTGCGATCCTCAAAGATCTCGCCCGCCACCCGGCCACAGCCCGCCATATCGCGACCAAGCTCGCCCGCCATTTCATCGCCGACACCCCGCCTCAGGGCGCGGTTGATCACTTGGCGCGGGTCTTCCAGAACAAGCGCGGCGATCTTGCTGCCCTCTCGCGTGCCTTGATCGAACTCGACACGGTCTGGGCCGAGCCCATGCCCAAGGTGAAAACCCCCTATGAGCTGGTGATCTCGACCTTCCGGGCGCTCGGCGCAAAAACGCTCAACCGGCGGATGTTGACCCTCCCGCTCAAGACCCTGGCGCAGGAGCCGTTCAACGCCCCTTCGCCGCAAGGTTGGCCCGATCAGGCTGATCACTGGCTGGCGCCCGAGGCGCTGTTGCGCCGGATCGAGTGGATCCGGGCGATCTCCGCCCGCCTGCCGGTCACCGAGCCCCCCGTCCAGTTGCTCGAACGGGTGATCGGCCCCGTGGCCTCCGACACCACCCGGGCGATGATCGATGGCGCCCCCTCGGCTGATGCCGCCACAGCCCTTGTCCTGGCCTCCGCTGAGTTCCAAAGGAGATGACCGCGATGGACCGCCGCCTCTTCCTCAGAATGTCCTGCGCAAGCGGAATTTGCTCAGCCATCCCCCGGGTTGCTTTCGCCAATGCCGCAACCGATAGCCGGATGGTCTTCGTGATCCTACGCGGCGGGCTCGACGGTCTGCACGCGCTGGCGCCCTATGCCGATCCCGCCTATCAGCGCCTCCGCCCCCGTTTGGCATTGGACAAACCCGGGAGCGAGAAAGGCGTGCTGGATCTCGACGGCTATTTCGGCCTGCATCCCGCGCTTGCCCCCATGCACGCGCTTTATCAGCAAGGGGATCTGCTGCTCATCCCCGCCGCCACGACTCGCTATCGCGACCGGTCGCATTTCGATGGCCAGAACCTGTTGGAGAATGGCAGCGGCATCCCCTTTGGCGCCCGCGACGGTTGGTTGAACCGCGCCATTGCCAGCCTTGGGAGCGACCGGCGCCTCGGGCTCTCCTTCGGCCCGACCCTGCCCCTGGTCATGCAAGGCCAGGCCAAGATCGCAACCTGGGCCGACAGTCCGCTGCCCAAGCCGGACGAGGATTTCATGTTCCGCCTCGCCCTGATGTATCAGGAAGATCCGACCTTCGCCGAAACGCTGGAGGAGGCCAATGGCAGCTTCTCGGCCATGCTGGCGCCCGAGGGTCGGGTCAAACGCGGCGAGGAGTTCGAACGCGCCGCCAAGACCGCAGCCCAACTCCTCGCCCGCTCCGACGGCCCCCGAATTGCGGTCATGGATTCTCGCGGTTGGGACACGCATTTCGGGCAACGCTGGCGCTTGGCGACCCTGCTCGAAGAGCTTGCAGCGGGTGTGATGGAGCTGAAAACCGGCCTGGGACCCGTGTGGGATCAGACCACCATCATCGTTGTTTCGGAATTCGGCCGCACGGCGGCAGAGAATGGCAGCCAAGGCACCGATCACGGCGTTGGCGGCCTCGCGATGCTGTTGGGCGGCGCCGTGAAGGGCGGGCGGATCGGCGGCGACTGGCCGGGCCTGACTGGCGCCGCGCTTTACGAGGGCCGCGATGTTCTGCCCACCACCGATTACGAAAGCCTCTTCAAAGCGGCCCTGATCGAGCGCCTCGGCCTCGCGCCCGGCATTGTCGAGGATCATGTTTTCCCCTCCAGCCGAGCAATCCGGCCAGCCGAGGGCCTGTTTCACTCCGTCTAACTGAGGACCTCCAGATGACCCTTGCAAAGACCGCCCTGCTTGCCGTGATCCCACTGCTTGCTCTGCCCCTGGCCGTGAACGCCAAAGTGCGCGAGGCCTGCCGGGCGGATATCCAGACCCATTGCGCCTCCGCCGATCAGAACAAACGCGCCCTCGGCGCTTGTCTGCGCGAGAACCAGTCGACCCTGACCGAGGGCTGCACCAGCGCGCTCAGCGCCGCAAAGGAGCGTCGCAAAAGCGGTGTCAGAGCAGCCTGCCGGGCAGATGTCCAAACCCATTGCGCCTCGGTCGAGCGAAACCGCAAGGCAATCGGCGCCTGCCTGAAAGAGAACCAATCCCAGCTTTCCCAGGCCTGCAGCACCGCCTTTGAAAAAGCCCAGTCGAAGCGTTCCTCGGACTAATTGCTGCTCAGATGGTGGCGCAAATCGACCACGAGCTTGCGTTGGGTTGAGACATAGACAAAGCCGAGATTGCTGCGCTCCGAGATCATCTCGCCCGGAAACGGCAGGTAACTGAGCTCTTTCGAGCCAAAGGCCGGTGCGGCGGTGCCGACCTGCCATTCGGTGGTCAGTTGGACATCAACCAGTTTCATCCCCGGCCCGCCCTCTGGGTCTTCGATCTCCAACGCAATACCGGCCAGACGCAGAAAAGCTTGCTTGTCCTTGGCCGACTGAAACCCATCAATGAACTGATCGCAGAGAACCTGCAGATCGGCGGCCTCATCCTCCGGCGTCATATGGGAGTGGAGATGCTCGGCGTGCGCGTGGTTATGCGTATGATCATGCGGCATGGCTCACCCCTGCTTTGCAGGCGTCGACCAGCGACGGCCATGGATTTCAGGATCGTAATCGCCCTTCGGCAGCGCCACCGGCTTGTCGATCAACGGCTTATGCGCCCCCATCTTGCCCGCCGAGACCATCGAGCCCAGCACATCCACAATCACCCGCGTGCCCATCAGCGCGGTGATGTCCGAGGTGTCATAGGGCGGCGAGACCTCGACCAGCTCCATCCCGCAGATCCCCTCGGCAGCGACCTTCGAGGCCAGCGCCAGCGCCTCACGCGGCAGGAAGCCGCCCGGCTCGGGCCAGCCAGTGCCGGGGACAAAGCCGCAATCGATGCTGTCGATATCGAAGGACATATAGACCATGTCCGCCCCGTCCCAGGCCATCTCCAGCGCCATCTCGGCGGTCTTGTCGATGCCCATCTTCTCCATATCGCTCATGGTGATGATGTTGGTCTCCCGCTCGCGCGCAACCTCGACCGCTCCGCGCGGGACTTGCCAGCCGCCGATGCCGACCTGCACCAGGTTCTTCGCCGGCACATTCGGCAGGTTGGTCGAGTGGAACCAGGGCGTTGTGTGCATCCGCTCGTCCAGATCCTTCTCCTGGATATCCGCATGCCGGTCGAAATGGACGATGCCGATGGTTTTCGAGGTGCACTCCGCAATCCCGCGCACGCAAGGAAACCCGATCGAGTGGTCGCCCCCGATGATGATCGGAAGCGAGCCGGACGAGAACACGTGGCTGACCGCGCGAGAAATCTGATCAAATGTCTTCTCGATATTCGCCGGGATGGTGAAGATATCCCCCGCATCGCAGAGGCTCATCTGCTCGCGCAGATCGATCCCCATCTCGTAGTTATAGGGCGTGTAAAGCGCCGAGATCTTGCGCACCCCTTGAGGCCCAAACCGCGTGCCCGGGCGATAGGTCGTGCCGCCATCGAACGGCGCCCCCAGAATGGTCGCGTCATAGAGCCCGACCTCAGTGACATCCTCGGCATAGGGCGCCTTCAGGAACGTGTTGATCCCTGCGTAATGGGGCAGCTCTCCGCGCGCGAAAGTCGGGATCGACCGGTCTTCGATGCTATCTGCTGCCGTCAGACCCATGCGCAACGCCCAGGCCTTCTCCTTCTCCCACTCCGCATCCGGGATATCCGCCTCGGCCCGCGCGGCCTTCCAGCCCTGCAGCTTGGAGAGGTCAGGATGGTGGAACCGCCGCGCGTCCGGTTTCTGATGCCGCGGATGATGGGACCGGGTCCTGCCGGCTGGGCTCCAGAGCATGGGTTTCCTCCTTGATCGTCTGATAGGGGATGCCGCCATCGCGGGCATCGAAGTCGTATGTGATGGTCGCGCCAAAGGCCTGAGGGTCATGCGGGTCCCAGCGCGGTTTGTCAAAGACCAGAACCCGGTCGCCCAGTTTGAAGCCTTCTTCCAGATCATGGGTGACCATGAAAACGGTCATGCCGGTCTCGGCCCGAAGCTCCTGCAAGAAGTCATGCATCGAGAGGCGGGTGCCCGGATCGAGCGCGCCAAAGGGCTCATCCAGCAGCAGGATCCGGGGCTTGGCCATCAGCGCTTGGGCAATGGCCAACCGCTGCTGCATGCCCCCCGACAACGCCTTGGGATAGGCTTGGCCCATATGGCCGAGCCCAATCCGCTCCAACGTCTCCTCCGCCCGGGCCTGCGAGGCGCGCTTCGCCGCCCCCCAGATCCAGCCCGTGCGGCTGGCCGAGAACGCCTCCGCCGCCACCAGATTGTCCCGCACGGTCATATGCGGGAAGACCGAGTAACGCTGGAACACGATCCCCCGATCCTGCCCGGGTTCCACCGCAGGCGGGGCGCCCGCCACCCGGATCTCGCCTTTGGTGGGGACTTCTTGCGCGAGGAGCAGCCTGAGAAAGGTCGACTTCCCACAGCCCGACGCACCGACGATCGAGATGAACTCCCCCTCATCCACGTCGAGATTGACCCGCTCCAGGATCGGACGGCCATCATAGCTTTGAAAGATATTCCGCGCCGTCACGAAGCTCACAGCCCATCCTCCCCAAACCAGGGGAAGGCCCGCTCGCTGAGTTTCTTGAGCAGGTAGTCCATCAAGAACGCCAGCACGGTGATCCAGATCACGTAGGTCAGGATCACATCCATCGCCAGGTAGCGGCGCACCAGGAAGATCCGATACCCCAGCCCCGCATCGGACGCGATCGCCTCCGCCGCGATCAGGAAGAGCCAGGCGGGCCCCAGCGAGAGACGCACCGCCTGCACCAAGCGCGGCAGGATCTGGGGCATCGCGACCCGCAAGGCGATCACCAGGGAGGAGGCGCCCAAGGTCTGCGCCTTCACCGTCTGTTCCAACGGTATCTCAAGCACTCGTTGGCTGAGGTCGCGGATCAGAAAGGGTGTGATCCCAATCGCAATCAGCGCGATCTTCGAGGTCTCCCCCAGCCCGAAAACGATGAACAGAATGGGCAGGATCGCCAGCGGCGGCACCATGGAGAGGACCGCGACAAACCCCGCAAATGTCGACCGCATATATGGCAAAAGCCCGATCATCAGCCCAAAGACCAGCCCGATCGAGGCGGCGATGCCGACGCCAAAGAACAACCGCTCCAGGCTCACCCGCGTGTCGTTCCAAAAGAGGATGCGGTCCGAGCGGCGATCGGGCTCGCTCACCAGGCGCTCTGCCGTACTGATAATTTGGCTGGGGGCCGGGAGGAGCTTGTCTTTCGGGTTCTCCGCCAGCCGGATCTCGGACCCGATGCCATAGGCTGCCAGCACTGCCAAAAACGGCAGCACCAGAAGAAAGAGCGCGAGCAGACGCCCAGGCTTGCGATTGATCAGCCGCATCGCCAGCTCCTGCTCGCCTGTCGCTTACAGCGCGCCCTCGGCCGCCATTTTCATGTAAGTCACGTCATAGCGCAGCTGAACATTCCCCGCGTCCCCGGTGATCGAGCCATCGGGATAGGACACACCCACATAATCCGCGCTCGGCGCCCCTTCGCCCAGGATGCCCTTGTCGAACAGAAACTCCGCGACGTTGACCATGGTCTTCGGCAATTCCGGGCTTTCGACGAAAGCCACCGCATCAGCCGCGTCCCAGAACATCTCGGTCGAGGCCAGTTGCGCCTTATAGCCCGCGAGATCCGTGCCCGAGGCCTCGGCCATCGCTGTAAGCGCCGCTTCGTCACCCGCCTCCATGATCGCCATCAGCTCATACCAAGCCCCCACCAACGCCTTGCCAAAGGCCGGGTTTGCAGCCAGCGTCTCGGTGTTGACCACCATCATATCGATGATCTCGCCCGGGATGTCCGAGCTATCGAACAGCTTGGTCGCCCCCGGATCCTCCAGGATCGTCGAGACCAGCGGGTTCCAGGTCACCACCGCCTCGACATCATCGGTCGCAAAAGCCGCGATCATATCCGCGTCCGAGGTGTTGATCACCCCGCCCAGATCCTTCTCCGCCAGGCCCACACTGTCGAGCCCACGGGCCAGCAGGTAATGCGAGACCGAGAGCTCCACCAGGTTCACCGGCTTGCCCTTCAGCGCCGCCAAATCGCCAGCACCCTTCAGGATCACCGCGTCATTGCCGTTGGAGAAATCCCCCACAATCAGCGCGGTCGTATCCACG
>JBCDAS010000106.1:0-12586 GCA_039185235.1 Pseudomonadota bacterium | reverse complement strand
CGCCAAGCGGGCTTTGGCGCGGGCCTGCCCAAGGAAGTGCCCGCGACCACGCTGAACAAAATGTGCGGCTCTGGCATGAAAACGGTGATGGTGGCCTATGATCAACTCGCCGCAGGCAATGGCAAAGTCGTTGTTGCGGGCGGGATGGAGAGCATGACCAACGCGCCTTATGTGGTGCCCAAGATGCGCCAGGGCGCGCGGATCGGTCATGCCGAAATGAAGGACCACATGTTCCTCGACGGGCTCGAGGATGCCTATGAGGAAGGCCGCCTGATGGGCTCTTTCGCCGAGGATTGCGCGGAGAAGTATCAGTTCACACGTGAGGAGCAGGACGCCTATGCGCTCGCCTCGCTCGACGGTGCGCTGACGGCGCAGACCGATGGCTACTTCGCCGCCGAGATTGCGCCGGTCGCGATCAAGACCCGCAAAGGTGAGCATTTGATCGAGACCGATGAGCAACCGCGCAACGCGCGCCCCGACAAGATCCCGACCCTAAAGCCTGCGTTCAAGGCCGATGGGACGGTTACCCCCGCCAATGCCTCCTCGATCTCCGACGGGGCGGCGGCACTGGTGATGATGCGTCAATCCGAGGCCGAGGCGCAGGGTCTGCCGATCCGGGCCAAGATCCTCGGCCATGCCTCCAACGCGCAGGAGCCGGGCTGGTTCACCACCGCACCGATCCCTGCGATGAACCGCGTGCTGGAGAACGCAGGCTGGGCTGTCGGTGATGTAGATCTTTGGGAGATCAACGAAGCTTTCGCTGTCGTGCCCATGGCGGCGATGCGAGAGATGGGCATCCCGCGCGATCGGCTGAACGTGAATGGCGGTGCCTGTGCCCTTGGCCATCCGATCGGCGCCTCGGGCGCGCGGATCTTGGTGACGCTGTTGCACGAGATGGAGCGCCGGGATGCCAAGAAGGGCGTCGCCTCCCTATGCATCGGCGGCGGCGAGGGCACCGCTGTAGCGATCGAGCGGGTCTGAGCGATGCAGCTATCGAGTGAGATTGCCGCGGTCGTCACCGGCGGCGCCTCGGGTCTCGGCGAGGCGACGGCGCGGGCCTTGGCGGCGAAGGCTGTGAGGGTGACGCTGTTTGATCTCGATGAGACGCGCGGGCCAGAGGTGGCCGAGGCAATCGGCGGGGCGTTCCAAAAGGTCGATGTCAGCGATCCCGATAGCGTTGCCGCCGGTCTGGCGGCGGCGCGGGCGGCCCATGGGCAGGAGCGGATCGCCGTGAACTGTGCGGGGATCGCACCTGCGGGCAAGACGGTGGGGCGCGACGGAGCGCATGATCCGGCTGTCTTTGCCAAAACAATTGGCGTCAACTTGATCGGAACGTTCAATCTCGCCTCGCAATCGGCTGCAGGGATGGTGACAGCGGCGCCGCTCGCCGGTGATGGTGAGCGGGGCGTGGTTGTGAATACCGCTTCGGTCGCAGCTTTCGAGGGGCAGATTGGGCAAGTGGCCTATGCGGCGTCGAAAGGCGGGGTTGCCGGGATGACCTTGCCCATGGCGCGGGATCTGGCGCGCGAAGGCGTGCGGGTTGTGGCGATCGCGCCTGGGCTCTTTGGGACGCCGATGCTGCGCGGGCTGCCTGAGGAGGTGCAGGAGAGCCTGGGCCGCCAAGTGCCCTTCCCCTCTCGCCTAGGTGATCCATCGGAATTTGCCGCTCTGGTGTGTCATATCGTCGAGAATACCATGCTGAACGGCGAAGTGATCCGCTTGGACGGGGCCATCCGCATGCAACCGCGCTGAGGCGCAGCACCGGGCCGCGCTCCCCGGCGGGATCAGCCCCAAGATGGCAGGCGCCATGTACGCCCACCCACCCGCGCGGCCCGGCGCTTCGCTTCGACAGAGCCTTGAGGCGGCCAGTTCCTTGGCGCTTTGAAGAAACTAGACCTTTACTTTGCGTCGCTGGTCAAATTTGACTATAGACTATACCGAATTCTTTCGGTCTCTATTCAAAGAATTAAGATCTCATTGGCATGCTCTGCTTGCCTGTTTCTGCTTGACAGGCCTTTGCGCCAAAAGCTCCGAAGTAAGGTTCATCGCAACAATTTTTTACTGGAAACGCACAAATCTCTAAGCCATCTGACACTCGTGACGACCGTATTGCAGCTCGCCAATTGGCCGCTATTGAAGGGATCGCTGGGTGCAATACGTTAGAAGCGACTGTCCCATTTCTCTCGCAGCTCTTGGAGGAGATGCGGCTTGAGCGCTGCCGTTTAGCGATTGTAGCCCCCCGGCCCGATGTCTTCGAGGTTGTAGGATCCGTGCGCTGTACGACGGGTGAGAAGGCTCTCCCAGATGAGGGACGCCGCACCTTCCCGCGCTCCGATCCGATGGTCGATGAAGTCTTTGTCAAAGGATTGCCAACTCTCTGGTTGCCCTTTGTCGATGGTCGCAAAGCCGAGAGTGAGCGGGCGCGGGAGCTCTGGGCCGAATCTGAGCAGGACGGCATCAGCGTTATGTCGCCGATCGGTGGGGGATGGATGACCACGCTCTGCGTGGTCGCCTGGCCTGAAGAGGACGCGTTGGCCTTTGAGGCACGGGCGGGAGATCTGCATCCCACTCTGCGAATCGCAGCCGCCGCTGCTGCGCATCCTGCCCGCAGTTTCATATTGGCCCAATCCCAGCAAGCGCTGACCCAAAGCGAGCGCGAGATCCTATTGAAGATCTCGCAAGGTCTTCGCCCGGCCCAGATCGCCCAGCAGCGCGGAACAGCTGAGCCCACGGTGCGCAATCAGATCGTTGCGCTCCGCCAGAAGCTGGCTGCCAAGTCAACACCTCACGCAGTTGCGATTGCCATCCAGAACGGGTTGATCTAACGACCCGGTCGGGGTTTCACCGCTTAACGTCGAAAACAGGTCGCCTTGGCGCATACGCCAAGCGTATAGCGGTGTGAACCATGGAGGGTGCCCGCTATGACCAAGACGTTCACTGCGCATCTAGGCCAGGAACTTGCTGGATTGAAAGCCGGAGGTCTCTACAAGACCGAGCGGGTGATCACCTCGAAACAAGCCGGACTGATCGAAGTCGCTGGTGGCCAGCAGGTACTCAACTTCTGTGCCAACAACTATTTGGGCCTTGCGGATAATCCCGACTTGGCCGAAGCGGCGAAACAGGCACTTGATCGCTATGGGTTCGGCATGGCCTCGGTCCGTTTCATCTGCGGCACGCAAGAGGAGCACAAAGCCCTGGAGGACCGGATCAGCGCGTTCTTGGGGATGGAGGATACGATCCTCTACCCCTCCTGTTTTGATGCCAATGGCGGGCTTTTCGAGACGATTTTGGGGCCCGAGGATGCGGTGATCTCGGATGCTTTAAACCATGCCTCGATCATCGACGGGATCCGTCTGTCGAAAGCCCGGCGCTACCGCTATGCCAATAACGACATGGCGGATCTGGAGGCAAAGCTGCGCGAGGCACAGGAGGCCCGCTTCCGCCTGATCGCCACCGATGGCGTGTTCTCGATGGACGGGATTATTGCCAACCTCGCGGGGATCTGCGATCTGGCGGAAAAATACGACGCCATGGTGATGGTGGATGACTGCCACGCGACCGGGTTTCTGGGCCCCCATGGGCGCGGCAGCCCGGAGTATTGCGGCGTGGAGGGGCGGATCGACATCCTAACTGGCACTTTGGGCAAAGCGCTGGGCGGGGCGTCCGGCGGCTATACCTCGGGCAAGCGCGAGATGGTGGACTGGTTGCGCCAACGCTCCCGGCCCTACCTCTTTTCGAACACGCTGGCACCGGTGATCGCAGCGACCTCGCTCAAGGTCTTCGATCTGGTCGAAGAGGGCGACGCCCTGCGCGCGCGCCTCAACGCCAATACCGAACAGTTCCGCCGCGAGATGACGACGCTGGGCTTTACCCTGGCGGGCGAAGGGCATCCGATCATCCCCGTGATGCTGGGCGACGCGGCGCTTGCGGGCAAGATGGCGGCCCAAATGCTGGAGAAAGGCGTCTATGTGATCGGCTTCTCCTACCCGGTTGTGCCTCAAGGCCAAGCGCGCATCCGAACCCAGATGTCCGCGGCCCACACAGCACAAGATATCGATCGCGCCGTCACGGCTTTCGCGGAGACGGGCCGCGATCTGGGTGTGATCCAATGACCAACATGATGCGCGCCCTGGTCAAAGCCCGGCCTGAACCCGGCCTCTGGATGCAGCATGTCCCGGTCCCCGAGCCCGGCCCCACAGATGTGCTGATCAAGGTGAAGAAATCCGCCATCTGCGGCACGGATGTCCATATCTGGAACTGGGACGAATGGTCGGCGGCAACGGTTCCCATCGGCCTGACAACCGGGCACGAGTTCTGCGGTAAGGTGGCGGAGATCGGCGCCTCTGTCACGAAAATCGCCATCGGCCAACGGGTCTCGGCCGAGGGTCACATCACCTGCGGCGTCTGCCGCAACTGCCGTGCAGGCGATGCCCATCTCTGCCGCAACACGCTTGGCATTGGGGTCAACCATCCGGGCAGCTTCGCCGAGTTCATTTCCGTCCCCGAGGCCAACATCGTGCCAATCCCCGACGATGTGCCGGATGAGATCGCCGCCATCTTTGATCCCTTCGGCAATGCGGTACACACCGCTCTCAGCTTCGACTGCGTTGGCGAGGATGTGCTCGTCACGGGTGCTGGCCCCATCGGCATCATGTCCGCCATGGTCGCCAAACGCGCGGGCGCGCGCAAAGTCGCGATCACCGATCTGAACGAGACCCGCCTGGCCCTGGCCCGCCAACTCGGCATCGACTACACGGTCAATGTTCGCGAGGAGAGCATCGCCCAAGCCATGCCCCGCATGGGCCTCACCGAGGGGTTCGATGTCGGCCTCGAGATGTCGGGCGCCGCCCCTGCCTTCCGCGATATGATCGATGCGATGAACAATGGCGGCAAAGTCGCAATCTTAGGCATCGCGCCAACGGCGTTTGAGATCGACTGGAACAAGGTGATCTTCAAGATGCTGACGCTTAAAGGCATCTATGGCCGCGAGATTTTCGAGACTTGGTACAAAATGATTGCGTTTGTCCAAGGCGGGATGGATCTCACACCCCTGATCACCCATCGCCTCCCGATCGATGACTTCGAAGCAGGCTTCACCGCCATGCGTGACGGCAGTGCCGCCAAAGTCGTCCTAGACTGGGAGTAACCCTCTCCAACCACGTTCCTCCCCCGGATACGGGGGAGGTTAGGAGGGGGCTGATGCAAAGGCGTATGCGCGCTTGTCGCGCATTCCGCTTGGCTCATCGCATTCCTCGGGAAAGATCGCGCTCAATCGTCATCGGTTCCGCCGAGCCAGAGAGCCGGGTGCGATACACATAGAGCCCCTCCATAACCCGCTGCACATAGTTGCGGGTCTCGCGGAACGGGATCCTCTCCATCCAATTGATCATGCCCTCGACCGAGCTCCCAGGCCCCAGCGGATTGCCATAGGCCTCGATCCACTGATCGACCCGATGGGCGCCTGCATTATAGGCCGCGGCCGCCAAAACATAGCTGCCTGAAAACTGATCTGTCCGACGCGCCAGATAAGTCTGGCCCAGCCGCGCATTGTACTGCCAGTCTTTCGTCAGCCGCGCCCGAGAGTAGGGCTCATCAATCCAGCCCGCGACTTTCTTGGCCGTGCCCGGCATCAGCTGCATCAAGCCGCGTGCGCCCGCAGGGCTGATCGCCTCGGGGTTCAGTTCCGTCTCCTGCCGCGCGACGGACATGGCAAAGGCGGGTTCCACCCTGTTGGCATATTCGGCCAGTTCATGCAGCGGATAGTAGATCCCGGGCAGCACGATCCCCTCAAGCGCTGCAGCTTTACCGATCCGAACAGCATAATCCGGTCTGCCAAGCTCGAGCCCCAAAGCACCCAGGGCCTCGAAGGCAGACGCGCTTTCAACCCGCTTTGCCTTCCCGGCGAGCACGGCAAAAGCAAGCCGCTCCTGCCCGGCATGGTGCAGGATTGCTGCTAAACGCAGGTCTTCGTCATCTGCCAAAGGATGGCTGCGCCAGGACCCAGCGGCGGATCTTGCGAGCCGCACATCCGGGGCTGCGTCTACCTTGGCCGCCGCTAGCTGGCCGTAGAAGGATGTCTGATAATTCGCCCCTGAGCGATACCAGCGCTCGGCCGCTGCCTGATCGCCCAGCGCTTCATAGGCCCGTCCCGCCCAATATCCGGCCCGCCCCAGGCTGATCGGCGTCTGAACAGCGGCGGCAAAGCGCTCGAAGTGCCCGGCCGCCCGGCCCGGCTCACCCAACATCGTGAGCGCTGTCCACCCAGCAATCCACTCCAGATCTGCGTAGGCATAACCCGCATCGGCGCGCAAGAAGTGGAACGCCGCCAAAGTATAGGCCCTGCGCCCATTGCCAAACCGCGCCTCTCGCCGCGCGAGCCTGCGGCGCCGGTCCGACCAACGCTCTGGCTGACCCAAAGGTGCAAGTTCCGTTGTGATCCCAGCCAAAAGAAGTGCGGCCGCCTCATAGTCGCGTTTGGAATAGAGATCGTTGAAACTGTTGAGGTTCTCCCGCGCGAACTCGCTCATCTCTTCGCGCTCGAAGGGAATGGTTCCCGGCGCATAAATCGACTTGAGCTGTGTCTGGCCGGGCCAGTCCGGGCGGCGCGCGATATAGGCGTTGTATTCCGCCAATGTGCCCGCATCAGCCCGGAGCTTTCGCCACAAAATGATATCGCGGATCAAGGGATCCGCATCGGCAACTCGCGCCTCGGCGGCGTCCCAATTCCCCTTGCGCCCCAGCGCCAAGGCCTCGCGAACCACGACGCTGCTGCGCTCCGCCTCACTCATATCGAGCGCATGCGCTCCCGGGAGCAGACAGAGGAGGCTGAAACAAACACACAAGGCGAGACCAAACGGTTTCATGCACAACTCCAGGAAGAGGATCGACTGCAACAGCTTATCATGGCTTGTTCTCTCGCACGCGCGAAATCGCGCACTGCGCGACACCTTTTTGTGAGTTGGCGGCGATGCTTGCCTCGGCCCGGCTTTCCGCCTAGAAGCCCTGACCGACAGAAGTTAACAATCCGGATCACGCTATGTTCAAAGGATCGATGCCCGCGCTCGTCACACCGTTTACCAACGGATCGGTGGATTTCGATGCGCTCAAACGGATCGTGGACTGGCAGATCGCCGAGGGCAGCCATGGCCTGGTGCCTGTGGGAACGACGGGCGAGAGCCCGACCCTGAGCCATGAGGAGCATGAGGCGGTGATTGAGGCTGTTGTCGCTCAGGCCAATGGGCGCGTGCCTGTGGTCGCAGGCGCAGGCTCGAACAACACCACCGAGGCGATCCGCTTCGTGCAGTTCGCCGAAAAGGTCGGCGCCGATGCGGCTTTGGTGGTGACGCCTTACTACAACAAGCCGACCCAGCGGGGACTGGTACAGCACTATTTGGCTTTGGCTGAATGCGCCGAGATCCCGATCATCATCTACAACATTCCCGGACGCTCGGTCATCGATATGTCGGTGGCGACCATGGCCGAGCTTGCAAGTCATAAGAATATCATCGGCGTGAAAGATGCCACGGGTGATGTCGTCCGGGTCTCCGAGACACGGGAGGCCTGTGGCGCCAGTTTCGTGCAGCTCTCTGGCGAAGATGCCTCGGCGCTGGGCTTCAATGCCCATGGTGGGGTTGGATGCATCTCGGTGACGGCCAATGTGGCGCCTGGGCTCTGTGCGCAATTCCAAGAGGCGACTTTGGCTGGGGATTACGCGACCGCTCTGGAGCTGCAGGACAAGCTCTTGCCATTGCACAGGGCGATTTTTGTCGAGCCAGGATTGGTCGGGGCAAAGACCGGCTTGTCGATCTTGAACCAATGCAGCCGCGAGGTGCGCTCCCCCCTGACCGAGTGCTTGCCGGAAACCGAAGCTCAGATCCGCGCCGCGATGGCGCATGCAGGCTTGATCTGAGGCCTTCGCTCCAAATCCGGCCATGCCCTTTGGGCTGAGGGGGGCAGGCCCCCCTCTCTGCGCGGACAAGCCGCGCAGATGGCCTCAGCGCCAGGGCCCGAGAACTGTGCCTTGCAGAACCGCTGCTTGAAGCCTTACGTGAAAGACATGGCAAAAGCGAAGACACCGAGCGTGAAACTGGCCGCCGAGAACCGAAAGGCGCGGCATAACTACTTCATTGAGGACTCGATGGAGGCCGGGATTGTGTTGATGGGGTCTGAGGTCAAATCCCTTCGGGCCGGCCAAGCGAACATCGCCGAGAGCTATGCGACAGTCGAGGCGGGCGAGTTGTGGCTGGTGAACGCCTATATCCCGCCCTATGCGCAGGCAAAAAACGACGCTTTTGGTCATCAGGAACGGCGGCGGCGGAAGCTTTTGGCCTCGAAGCGCGAGATTGCGCGGCTCTGGCAAGGGATCGGGCGCGAGGGCATGACCCTGGTGCCGCTCAAGCTCTACTTCAACGACAAGGGCCGTGCGAAGCTGGAAATCGGCCTCGCGAAGGGCAAGAAACTGGCCGACAAGCGCGATACCGAGAAGAAGCGCGATTGGCAGCGCGACAAGGCCCGGCTGATGCGCGAGCGGGGATAGGGGGCGCCCGGGGGGGCGCCCACGCTTTAGGCGGCGATCCGTGGCAGGGTCAGGGTGGCGATCGCAGCCCGCGCCGCCTCTTCGCCTTTCACTACAAAATGCTCGCGGAAAAAGGCGTTATGGGCTTCTGTCTCCTGATAGGTATGTGGCGTGAGCACGACGGAGAAAACCGGCACATCAGTTTTCAACTGCACCTGCATCAGCGCATCCACCACGGTTGCGGCGACGAAGTCATGGCGGTAGATCCCGCCATCGACCACGAAAGCCGCGCCGATGATGCCGCTATAGCAGCCCGATTGGGCCAGCCGTTGGGCGAGGAGCGGGATTTCAAAAGCGCCCGGCACATTGAAGACCTCGACAAACGGGGCGCCATGGTGGCGTTTCAGTTCGGCCAGAAGACCAGTTTCCGCCTCATCAACGATATCCGCATGCCAGCGGGCTTTGATGAGCGCGATTGGTTTGAGGGACTCGGTCATAGGTCACATCCTTTCTCTGTCAGACACCGAATCCCAGGGCTGACGCAAAAGGGACGGCGCGCCCAATAGCAGGCGCGCTGTTAACCTTTGACGCCGTTCTCTTCCATCCGGACTGTGACCGTCGGCTCCGGAGTCGCACCGGATCTGCTGACCCTCCTGGGCGGGCCCAAGAGGCGCTCGCGGGCTTCGGGATTGCTCCCGTTACCGCCGGTGGGGAATTCCACCCCGCCCTGAGAACGCGCCCGACCCTTGCGGGGCCGGACAAGGCGCAGCATAAGCGATGCGAGGGCCCTGGAACAGAAGGAAAGCGACATGGCCGAGATGCCAGGCGCCGAGATACCGGAGACCGAGCGCCTGATGGCTGCCATTGACGCGACCTGGCCTGCGGCTGAGATGCGGGCCGAAGGCGGCTGGATCCTGCGTCGCGGTGCGGGTGGCGGCCAGCGGGTCTCGGCCGCGCGCGGCATGGGCGATCCAGCTCTGGCCGAGGCCATGATGCGCACATGGGGACAGGATCCGATCTTCTCGCTCACCCCGGCTGAGGCTGAGTTGGCGGAGATGCTGGAGGCGCGGGGATACATCTGCCACGACCCTGTTGCGCTCTATATCGCTCCGGTCGCGCGTCTGTGGAGCGGAGGCGATGAGACCGCAATGCTGTTGCGCTGCCAAAGCCCCTTGGCCCTGGTCGATGAGATCTGGAGCGCCGGTGGGATCGGCCCTGACCGCCGCGCGATCATGGCGCGGTGCGTTCTGCCAAAGACGACGCTGCTCAGCCGCGCGGGCGATCATCTCTCGGGCTGTGCCTTTGTCGCGGTCGATCAGGAGATCGCGATGATCCACGCCATCGAAGTGCGCCAGGACCTGCGCCGCCAGGGTGCTGGCGCCCGCCTGCTCCGCGGTGCTGCACGCTGGGCTGGTGAGCAGGGCGCCACGTTCCTCGCCCTAGCAGTGACCGAGGCAAACGGTCCCGCGAATGCGCTTTATCAAAAGCTGGGCATGGAGGTTGTGGGCCACTATCACTATCGCATTCCGGCGAAAGGATCCTGATGCAGCGGCTGCTGGCGATCTTGATGTTTGCGACCCCAGCCTTGGCGGCCGATCTGCCGCCCGCGCTCGATCTGCGCGCGCCCGATGGCGGGGTGCAAACCGCTTTCTCGGATCAGGCCTATGACAGCTATCCCCTGCCGATCGGCCCGTTTGGCCAGTCAGAGCCCGCGACCAAGGAGCTTGTCGGCCGCGTGATATGGGCGGCCTTCCGGGTCGATAGCGGCGTGTCGACCGCAGCCCTCGCGGATGCCTATCGCCACCACTTGACCGAGATCGGATTTGTCGAGGCCTTTAGCTGCCGCACGACCGAGTGCGGCGGTTTTGATTTTGGGTTTGAAGCGGCCCTCCTGCCTGCGCCGGGTATGCTGATCGATGTCGATGATTTTCGCCAAATGTCCTGGCGCAGGGCCGAGGATGGCGCCCATGCTTCGGTTCTGATCAGCCGGGTTCTGAATGCGGCCTACGTGCAGACGGTTCTGGTCAGCCCGGCAGAGCCGGATGTGGCCCTGGTCCCGGCCTCCAGCATCGCGACCGCGCCCGAGACGGTGATCCTGCCGCGCGATGAGAAAACCCTCTACGATCGGCTGATCGCAGATGGCCGGATCGAGATCGAGGGGCTTGTTTTCGAACCAGGTGGCGCCGTCCTTTCGCCTGGGTCGGAGCAGGGGTTGGACCTTCTCGCCCGTCTGCTCAATCGCAATGAAATCGATGTGGTTATCGTTGGCCATTCCGACAATGAAGGGACGCTGGGGGCCAATCGAGACCTGTCGCTGCGCCGCGCCCAGGCTGTTGTGGCCGCGCTTGAAAACCGCGGTGTGATCACCAGCCAAATGTCGGCCGAAGGTCTCGGGTTCCTCGCGCCGATCGCCACCAACGCCACCGAGGAAGGCCGCGCCCAGAACCGCCGGGTCGACTTGGTACTGAAATCGAAACCATGAATTGACTCTCCCCTTGCTGGAGACCCTATATCCCCGAAACCGCGTAGAAGGGGCGTCTCATGGCATTGGCCGCACAGATCACGGGCACAAATTGGTGGGATCTCTCCACTTGGCGTCAGGCATCTATCAACACGCTTTGGTGTCTGCTCGGCTGTTCCATCGGCGATATGGGCACGATCCTGTTCTTCCAACTGAGCGGTATTCCCTGGCCGACACTGGCCATCATGGCGCTGGCGATCGTCAATGGCATTCTGACGTCGATCGCACTCGAGACATATATCCTATCGCGCCAAATGGCGCTGAAGGCGGCCTTCCACACCGCAATCGGCATGTCGCTGATCTCGATGGTGTCGATGGAAGTTGCAATGAACCTTACCGATTATCTCCTGACCGGGGGTGCAAAGCTGACTTGGTGGGTCGTGCCGATCATGCTGCTGGCCGGGTTCATCACGCCGCTTCCCTATAACTACTGGCGCCTCAAGGCGCTCGGCAAGGGCTGCTGCCACTGATCTCACGCGCACGTGACGCTGATCGCGATTGCCGCCAAGGCCTGAGCGCGCTAGCCAGAGATATCTCTGCCAAGAACCAATGGAGCGAAGATGTCGCCTGAGCTTTTCTGGCTAACCGCCACCGCGGTCATGACGGCCCTGATGTGGGTCCCCTACATTCTCAACATCCTCGCCCAGATGGGTGTTGTCACCGCACTCGTGAGCCGGGCTGGAGATGACCCGGGCGAGGCAGCCTGGGCCAAACGGGCACAACGGGCGCATATGAATGCGTTGGAGAACCTGGCGATCTTCGCCCCCTTGGCCATTTGCGTACATGTAGCGGGCATTGGCAACGAGATGACGGCGCTGGCCGCCATGGCCTACTTCTGGATCCGCCTTGCGATGTGGGTTGTTCATTTGGCGGGCATACCGGTGATCCGCACGCTGCTCTTTGCCGGCGGCGTGGGATGCCAACTGGCGCTCGGCTACGCGCTTCTCACCGCGCCGATGGCGACCTGATTCGGCTGCTCAAGATCGGCGAGGAACCGTCGTACCTCTCCCGCGCTCTGCAAATGGTGGACGGTGAGATGGGCAGGCGGTTCTTCGATGAAGCGCGCCATCTTTTCACGCAGGCCGTCCCGCGTGCGCCAGATGTAGTCCAGAAACTCAACATAGTTGCGATCGAACCGCTCGACACAGCCGTCCGGCATCTCCGGTCGCGGCTTGCCACCATGTTGCAGGACGCGCCAGCTCACCCGGGCGATCCTCTGCCAGACCGATAAATCGAGGAAAATCAACGTATCAGCCCGCGCAACGCGCTCGGTCATTGTCGGCGCATAGCAGCCTTCGATGATCCAGCGTTGATACATCTGGATTCGGAACAGCTCGCGCATCCGCTCGGTTTCATCGCGTTCGACCCAGTTGGGCTCCCAGATGATCTGATCGATATGCCAGAGCGGCAGTGGCACCCGCTCCGCCATTGCCTTGGCGAGCGTCGTCTTGCCGGACCCAGGGCCACCAACGATCATCACACGCTGCATCGTCAACTCCGTTAACCGGAGCTTAACCTAATTCAGATCTCGCAAAAGGAAAACCCGGCTG